>NZ_JBIVFO010000034.1:0-92357 GCF_044748225.1 Streptomyces sp. NPDC090021
GGGGCGCCCTTGTACTGGACGTACTTGGGCGAACCCGACAACGCAGCGAGGTGCGGTGCCAGGCGTCGTGGGCCAGGCGGGACTTTCAGAACACGGGCTAGCCGCGCGGTCGCGTACGCGCACGCGGATCCGCGTGGACAGAACGGCCGGCCCGGGGCGTCCCCCGGGCCGGCCGTCCTCTACGGGGTGACCGGGCTGCTGTCCCCTGCCGTCCGGTCACGCGAAGGAGCGAGGTCCCACGACGCGCGCACCACGAGGCGCACGTCTCATCGCTCCTGCGGAGCCACGCGTGGTGTTGCGGTTCCGCGGCTGGCTGACGCGGACAACCTCACCAACGAAGGGTCCCGGGGGCGGTCACGCTCCGGACGGGTGACGAACAGCCGTCACACCCGGCCCCGGCACAGCTCCAGCAGGGTCATCGCGAGGGCGGTGCCGGGCTTGCCCAGGGCATCGCTCCAATGGGACAGCACCTCCATCTCGCGGGACAGGTGCACCCGGCGCCCGCCGGAGGCGATCCGCGCGTCCTGGATGACCGTCGAGACGGCCATCCGCTCCTGGATCAGCCCGATGATGCGGTCGTCGATGGCGTCGATGCGGGTACGGGACTCGGCGATCAGCTGCTCGGGGGCGGTGGCGATCGTGGTCATGGTCTTCTCTCCTGTCGGGTGGGGCCCGCAGGTCCGGAGAACGCAGAGCGCCCCGGTCCTGTCGGACCGGGGCGCTCTGGGAAGTCAGCGGCTCAAGCGAGCATCACGATGACCCATGGCGACCGGACCGGCCGGTGCCATAGGTAAAGAGGAAGCTCAGCTGCTTGCGCACGGAAGGATTATGTCCCTCCCTCCCCGTGCGTGCCAAGCCGCTTCGGATGGTGAGACGAAGGGGCCCCGGTGTCCCCCGTTAGAATCGACAAAACAGCCACCTCTTCCGCCGGAAGGCCGCCCCGTGCCAGAAGCACCCTCCGCCGCCCACGACAGCGCCCCGGACACGGTTCTCGTCGTCGACTTCGGCGCCCAGTACGCCCAGCTCATCGCCCGCCGCGTCCGCGAGGCACGGGTCTACAGCGAGATCGTGCCGAGCTCGATGCCCGTCGACGAGATGCTGGCCAAGAACCCCAAGGCGATCATCCTCTCCGGCGGTCCGTCCTCCGTCTACGAGGAGGGTGCCCCGCAGCTCGACCGCGCCCTGTTCGAGGCCGGGATCCCCGTCTTCGGCATGTGCTACGGCTTCCAGCTGATGGCGACCACGCTCGGCGGCACCGTCGACAACACCGGCTCCCGCGAGTACGGCCGTACCCCGCTGCACGTCTCCAAGACCGGCTCCACCCTCTTCGAGGGCACCCCGGAGAACCAGTCGGTGTGGATGTCGCACGGCGACGCCTGCTCCGCCGCCCCCGAGGGCTTCACCGTCACCGCGTCGACGAACGTCGTCCCCGTGGCGGCCTTCGAGAACGACGAGAAGAAGCTGTACGGCGTGCAGTACCACCCCGAGGTGATGCACTCCACGCACGGTCAGCAGATCCTGGAGCACTTCCTCTACCGCGGCGCCGGCCTGGCCCCCACCTGGACCACCGGCAACATCGTCGAGGAGCAGGTCGCGGCCATCCGCGCGCAGGTCGGCGACAAGCGCGCCATCTGCGGCCTGTCCGGCGGCGTGGACTCCGCGGTCGCCGCGGCCCTCGTGCAGAAGGCCATCGGATCCCAGCTGACCTGCGTCTACGTCGACCACGGCCTGATGCGCAAGGGTGAGACCGAGCAGGTCGAGAAGGACTTCGTCGCCGCCACCGGCGTGCAGCTGAAGGTCGTCGACGCGCAGGAGCGCTTCCTGAACGCGCTCGCCGGCGTCTCCGACCCGGAGACCAAGCGGAAGATCATCGGCCGCGAGTTCATCCGCGTCTTCGAGCAGGCCCAGCTGGAGATCCTCCAGGAGGACGGCCCCGCGGTCGCCTTCCTCGTGCAGGGCACCCTCTACCCGGACGTCGTCGAGTCCGGCGGCGGCACCGGCACCGCGAACATCAAGTCGCACCACAACGTGGGCGGCCTCCCCGACGACATCGAGTTCGAGCTCGTCGAGCCGCTGCGCCAGCTGTTCAAGGACGAGGTCCGCATGGTCGGCCAGGAGCTCGGCCTGCCGGAGGAGATCGTCCAGCGCCAGCCCTTCCCCGGCCCCGGCCTCGGCATCCGCATCGTCGGCGAGGTCACCAAGGAGCGCCTGGACCTGCTGCGCGAGGCCGACGCCATCGCCCGCCACGAGCTCACCGCGGCCGGCCTGGACCGCGAGATCTGGCAGTGCCCGGTCGTCCTGCTCGCGGACGTCCGCAGCGTCGGCGTCCAGGGCGACGGCCGCACGTACGGCCATCCGATCGTGCTGCGCCCCGTCTCCTCCGAGGACGCGATGACCGCGGACTGGACGCGCATGCCGTACGAGGTCCTCGCCCGGATCTCCACCCGCATCACCAACGAGGTGCCCGAGGTGAACCGTGTGGTCCTGGACTGCACGAGCAAGCCCCCGGGCACCATCGAGTGGGAGTGAGGGGCCCCGCCCCGCACGACGGCGCCGTCGCTCAGCCAGGCTGAGCGGCGGCGCCGTCGCCGTTTCGCCGGTGCGCGGCTCTGTTCTCCTCGGGCGCGGGCCAGTACCTTGCGCCGACGACGGCGGAGACGGACCGGCGGCGCAGACGGACCGACGGAGGGCGGGCGATGTCCGAGGAGACGGCGACGCCGGGCACGCGGCCCGGCCCGGTGCCGGTGGACCGGCTGGCGTTCGAGATGCCGCCCGCGCACACCGACCCGGCCGCGGAGCGCGCGCACCGCAAGGAGCGCCTCGCGGGCACGCTGCGGCTGTTCGCGCGCCTGGGGTACGAGGACGGTGTCGCCGGGCACGTCACCGCGCGGGACCCGGAGTTCGACGACTGCTACTGGGTGAACCCCTTCGGCCGCGCCTTCGCCACCCTCGGTCCCGAGGACCTGCTGCTCGTCGACGGGGACGGGCGGGTCGTCCAGGGGGAGCGGCGGGTCAACCAGCTGGCCTTCGCCGTGCACGCCGCCGTGCACCGGGCGCGCCCCGAGGCGGTGGCCGTCGTCCGCGTGCAGGCCCCGTACGGCCGGGCCCTCGCGGCCCTGGGGGAACTCCTCGCCCCGATCACCCACGAGGCCTGTGCCTTCTACGAGGACCACGCGCTCCTCGACGAATACGCCGGCGCGGACGACGGCGCGCGGATCGGCCGCGCGCTCGGCCCGTACAAGGCGCTCGTCCTGCGCAACCGCGGGCTGCTGACCGTCGGCGGTTCGGTGGACGCGGCCGCCTGGTGGTTCGTCGCGGCGGAACGGGCGGCGCAGGTGCAGCTGATCGCGCGGGCCGCCGGGAAGCCGGTGCTCATCGACCACCGCAGCGCCGTCGCCACCCGCGAGCGGTTCGGCGGGGACCTCGCCGCCTGGGTGAGCTACCAGCCGCTGTGGCAGACGGTCGCGGACACGACGGTCGCGGACACGACGGCCGCGGACCTGGCGTCAACATCATGAACCGTTAATCACCTGCTCTGACATCGTGCGCAATCCGGAGCACTGCCGCAGTGGTGCACAATTCGCTGGCATTGCCCCGTAGTTCAGAGAGGCGGCACGCACGTGGCTGTCCAAGAGATGTCCCGCGGCACCCATACCACTGCCTGCGCCTGCGAAGAGTGCGCACGGGAAGGGCACCGCCGAGCGGTCGCCGCGTTCCTGGAGAAGCGCGAGGAGTTCGCCGCGGGCCAGGGCGTGCCGGCCGCCGTCGCACACTCCCTCGGCGCCTCCCGGCAGTGGGTCTCCGACGAGCTGGCCCTGTCGGCCCGCAACGTCGCCGACCGCGGCCGTGAGGCCGGCAACTCCTGGCTGTACGTGTTCTCCCGGCGGGCCGTCCTCGCCGTGTGGATCGCCGCCGGCGTCCTGCTGCTGGTCCAGGTGGCCGCCGCGCTCGGCACCGGCTGGTCCACGGCGCGCACCGCCGGGCTCCTCGCGGCGGTGCTGCTGGCCGGGCTGCTGACGGTCGCGGCCCGTGCCCAGTCGCTGCGCGGCGGGCTGCTGGCGCCGCTGGTCGGTGAGGACAACCGGCTGTCCACCTCGAAGACGGTGCCCAGCGCGTGGGTGGTGCTGACGTCGTTCGCGACGCTGCTGCCCGCGCTGCGGCTGGCCGCGTCGGCCCCCGGACCGGAGCGGCAGGCGCTGTACGCCGGCCTCGCCCTGGACCGGGCGCTGCCGCTGCTGTCGGTGGTCGTGCTGACCTCCGGGGTGGCGGTACTGGTGCGCCGGGTGGTCTGCGTACGGATCATGAGCCAGCGGCTGCAGAAGCTGCCGGCCGACCGGCCGCGCGGGGCGGACCTGCTCACGGACGACGCGGGCCGCGGGAGCTTCCCCGACGCGCAGTACGTGCTCGTCTCGACGGCCGTACTGGCCTATGCGGCGGCCTCGCTCGCCCGCTTCCCGGACCGGCTGCCGCAGCTGCCCTGGGCGCTGGCCCTGCTGATGGCCCTGTCGGCCGCGGTGTACCTGGCGGCGAAGTACGCGGAGGGCAGCCGCCCGCTCGTGCTGTCGGTGGTCCGCAGACGCGAGCCCGGGGACCTAGACGCCGCCGTCCGCCCCGGGGACGACATCGAGATCCGGGGCGTGGGCTTCGTGCCGCCCGGGGCGCAGACCCCGGAGATGCTCGCCCGGCTGGTGGTGCGGATCGGCGCGGTCCACGTGCACGTACCGCTGGTCCCGGTGCCGGGCGGTTTCACGAACCCCTCCGACACGGTGCTGACGGTGCCGGTCCCGGCGGAAGTGGAACCGGGGCGCACAGAGATCCAGGTGGTCACGGCTGCCGGAGTGGAATCCAACCGCTGCACCATCGACGTGGCCGAGTGATCGGGGTAGACATGTCGCGTGACCAGAACCGAAGCACCTCCCCGGACCGACGTACCGCGCGGGCTGCGTGACCAGGCTGCCCGGTACCACCTGCTGCCCCTGCGGCTGTTCCTCGGCGTGACCTTCGTCTACGCGGGTCTCGACAAGCTCTTCGATCCCGCGTTCCTCTCCGCCTCCGGCGACGGCTCCATCGGCGACCTGATGCGCGGGGTGCGCGACACCGCCGCGATCCCCGCCCTCGTGGACCTGTCCCTGCAGTCCCCGGTGGGTTTCGCCGTGTTCCTCGCCGTCGCCGAGATCCTCGTGGGCCTCGGCACCCTGGTCGGCCTGCTGTCGCGGATCGCGGCGGCCGGCGGGGCCCTGATCTCGCTCAGCCTGTGGCTCACGGTCTCCTGGGCGGTGTCCCCGTACTACTACGGCAACGACCTGATCTACCTGCTGGCCTGGACCCCCCTGATCCTCGCCGGTGCGCCCTACCTGTCGCTGGACTCGGAGATCCGCTCGCGCCGGTCCCGGCGCACGGCATAGGTGACCAGCCCGACCAGTGCGGCCAGCGTCAGCCCGCCCGCGGTCATCGGGACGACCGCGTACCAGGGCATGTCGGCCGCCCCGGTGGCCTCGACCAGGTAGAGCACGCCCGCCAGCATCAGGACCAGCCCTGCGATCAGCCGTCCCGGCTGGAACTCATGACGCCGCACGGGCCACCTCCACCTGTCCGATTCCCGCACTGAGGTCCAGCTCGATCGTCCCGCCGGCCTCGGTGCCGGCGGCCGGCGCGAGGGTCGCCGTCCGGTTCTGCTGCCCGGGCCCGGCCCGCTCGATGCGGCCCGCGTAGTCGCCCGGCAGCTGGATGTCGCCGAGGCGCCGGACGGTGACGTCCGCCCGGGCGGTGACCTCCCGGGGGAGGAGCACCTTGAGGCGGCCCGCGTCGATGGAGGCACTCACGGCCACGGTGGTGCCCCTGGGCACGTCCAGGCGGCTCAGGTCCAAGGTGGCCAGCCCGGTGCCCGCCTCGTACACGGGCCGTACGTCGGCCACCGCGGCCGGCCGCCACTCGACCTCCCGCCAGTCGGTGCCGATCTCGCGCGGCAGCGCCGCGGCGCCCGCCAGCAGGACGGAGGTGAACAGGGCCAGCACGACCGTGCCGAAGCCGGTCCGGCCCAGCAGGGAGCTGACCGCGAGGCCGAGACCGAAGACGACCAGGGCGGCGGCGAGCCCGGTCTGCAGGGCCGCGCCCAGCGGGCCGCCCTCCCATTCCGCCGCGGTACCGACGGCGCCGGCCAGCAACGCCAGCACGAACACCCGGCCGCCGATGCCGCCGCGACCCGCGCGCCGGGCGGCCGCAGGCGGCCGTACGGCCGCGTCCGCGGCGCCGACCGCGCCGACCGCGCCGGACTCCGCCGGGCCGGCGGAGTCGTCGGGGCCCCACAGGTATCCCGTCGAGCCGACGGGGCCGGTGGTGCCGTCCTTGACCAGCGGGTCCCGCCACCAGGACGGGGCACCGGGGGCGGGCGGCGCCTTCGTCTCCGGCGGGGCCGCCGGGGAGTGCGCGGCGCGCGGGGCGGTCCCGCCCGGGGCGGGCGCCTCCGTCTCGGGGGCGGCGGCCTGCCGCCGCCGCTGCGACCAGTAGGAGGCCGCGCCGAGTGCCAGGACGACCAGGACCGAGAACACCGCCAGCGCGCCGTTGTCCAGCATCGACAGGAACAGCGCGCAGCCCACCAGGGCGGCGAACACCGCCGCCAGCGTCGCTCCCTCGACCCGGCCCGTCAGCAGCTTCTTCACCTCGCTGTCCTCCTCGCCCTCCTGCGGCAGCAGCAGCCACGCGAAGCCGTAGAAGATGAGGCCGACGCCCCCGGTGACCGCGAGGACGCCGAGGACGATGCGGAAGACCACCGGGTCCAGGCCGAAGTACCGGCCCAGGCCGCCGCACACGCCGGCGAGGACCTTGTCGCGCTTGCTGCGGCGCAGGGGCGGCCGCAACTCCGGCGGCCGCGTCTCTGGCGCCCGGGGCGCCCCGGGGTCCGCCGCCGGGGCATCGTGTACGTCGGTCATGCGTCCATGGTGACGGTCGGCGGGGGCTCCCGGAATCCGGCCCGACCCTGGCCCGACCCTGATATCCGCCGGGCAGAAGTGGGGGGATGCCCTGATGCCCGGCTCCGGCCCGCCGTGTGACCCTTGGTGACATGCCCGTAGCCGCCGCCTCCCGCCCCCCGCACGCCCCGGACGCCGACGACCCGCCGCAGCGCAGGCTCTACCGCAGCGCCGACGGCCGGATGCTCGGCGGTGTCGCGCGCGGTCTGGCCGGGCACCTCGGGCTGCCCGTGGGCTGGGTACGCCTCGCGTTCCTCCTCCTGTTCATGTGGGGCGACGGACTGGGCGTGCTGCTGTACGCGGCGTTCTGGGTCTTCGTACCGCTCGGCGTCGGCGGCCGCGCCGGGCACCGCTCCTTCTTCGAGACCCTCCCCGACGGCAGCCGCCGCCTGCGTAAACCCGACCGCGGGCAGATCACGGCACTGATCGCCCTGTTCATCGGCGCGGGCATCTTCATCTCCAAGGTCCAGCTCGGCGGCGAGTCCGGCCGCTACGTCTGGCCGACGCTGCTGGTCGGGGCCGGTGTGGTCCTCGTGTGGCGGCAGGCCGACAATGCCCGCCGCGCCCACTGGACCACCGCCGCGGGGCGGCACGGGCGGCTCTTCCAGGCCGCCCGCGCGCTCGCCGGGGTCGCCCTGGTCGGCGTGGGCCTCACCGTCTTCATCGTCGTACGGGGCTCCGCGGCGCAGCTCGGCAACGTCCTCACCGCCACCCTCGCCGTCCTCGTCGGCGTCGCCCTGCTCGCCGGCCCCTGGCTGATCCGGATGACCCAGGACCTCTCCGAGGAGCGGCTGATGCGCATCCGCGCGCAGGAGCGCGCCGAGGTCGCCGCCCACGTGCACGACTCGGTGCTGCACACCCTCACCCTGATCCAGCGCAACGCGGAGGACGTGGGCGAGGTCCGCCGGCTCGCGCGGGCCCAGGAACGCGAACTGCGCAACTGGCTCTACAGGCCCGAGGGCACCGGCAAGGACGAGGCCGAGGAGCCCGCCACCCTGGCCGAGGCCGTGAAGAAGACCGCGGCGGAGGTGGAGGACCACCACGGCGTGCCCATCGAGGTCGTCGTCGTCGGCGACTGCCCGCTCGACGAGAAGCTGGGCGCGCAGATCCAGGCCGCGCGCGAGGCGATGGTCAACGCCGCCAAGTACGGTGGCGAGGGCGGGCCGGTGCAGGTGTACGCGGAGGTGGAGGGGCAGACGGTGTTCGTGTCCGTACGGGACCGCGGGCCGGGCTTCGACATCGACGCGGTACCCGACGACCGCATGGGCGTACGAGAATCGATCATCGGCCGGATGCAGCGCAACGGCGGGACCGCGCGACTGCGGTCCGCGCCCGACGGCGGCACGGAAGTCGAGCTGGAGATGGAGAGGGCGGCGAACACGGCATGACCGAGGCCGGAGAGAACGCAGGCGTGGCGGAGACCAGGAGGGTCCGGGTGGTGCTCGTCGACGACCACAGGATGTTCCGCACGGGCGTGCAGGCCGAGATCGGCGAGACCGGCCGGACCGGTGTGGAGGTCGTCGGCGAGGCCGCGGACGTCGACCAGGCCGTCACCGTCATCACGGCCACCCGGCCCGAGGTGGTCCTCCTCGACGTGCACCTGCCCGGCGGCGGCGGCGTCGAGGTGCTGCGGCGCTGCGCCCCGCTGATGGCGGCCGCCGAGAACCCGGTGCGGTTCCTGGCGCTGTCGGTCTCCGATGCGGCCGAGGACGTCATCGGCGTGATCCGCGGCGGTGCGCGCGGCTACGTCA
Source organism: Streptomyces sp. NPDC090021 (assembly GCF_044748225.1). Taxonomy (NCBI): domain Bacteria; kingdom Bacillati; phylum Actinomycetota; class Actinomycetes; order Kitasatosporales; family Streptomycetaceae; genus Streptomyces; species Streptomyces sp. NPDC090021. The sequence goes on from NZ_JBIVFO010000034.1 coordinate 8,720, forward strand.
CCAAGACCATCACCGGCGCCGACCTGGTGGACTCGGTCTTCCGCGTGCAGGACGGGGACGCGGTGTTCTCACCGCGGCTGGCGGGCTTCGTGCTCGACGCGTTCGCCTCGACGGACGCGCCGCCGGTGGACGAGGACCTGGACCGGCTCACGCAGCGCGAGCGCGAGGTGCTGCGGCTGATCGCGCGCGGCTACGCGTACAAGGAGATCGCCAAGCAGCTCTTCATCTCGGTGAAGACCGTGGAGTCGCACGTCTCGGCGGTCCTGCGCAAGCTGCAGCTCTCCAACCGGCACGAGCTGACCCGCTGGGCGACGGCCCGCCGCCTGGTGTGACGCCGGACGGCGTCCGGTCTGCGGTGTGACCCACACCGCAGACCGGACGGGCAACCGGCGCTGCGCCGGCCGCACTCTAGGCTGGCGTGATGAGCTTGACCGGTACATCCTTCTTCGTGTCGGTGATCGCACTGACCGTGATCGCCGTCATCCTTCCCCTGGCCCTGTGGAGCAAGGTGCGCGGCCCTGCCGTCGTACGCGCCGCCCTGCGCACCCTGATGGTGGTGTTCGCCCAGGTCACAGCCGTCGTCGTGGTGTTCGTGGCCGTCAACCGGGCCGAGCACTTCTACAACTCGTGGGGCGATCTGCTCGGTACCGGCACGTATGTCACCGCCGCCCCCGACCTCGGTCCGGACGGCCTCGGCGGCAAGAAGGTGGAAGAGGCCCCGAAGGTCAAGCAGGCCTTTCAGCCGGTCGAGGGCCTCGGTGGCCGCGTCCGGAAGACCGAGCTCGACGGCAAGATCTCCGGCGTCAGGGGCGACGTCCTGGTGTGGCTGCCGCCGCAGTACGACGACCCGGCCTTCAAGGACAGGAAGTTCCCGGTCGTCGAGCTGATCCCGGGCATCCCGGGAACGGGGAAGTCCTGGTTCCAGGGGCTCAAGGTGCACGAGGTGCTGGAGCCGCTGATGAAGAGCGGCAAGGTGCAGCCGTTCATCCTCGTCTCGCCGCGCGCCATGCTCGTGGGCAACGGCGACACCGGCTGCGCCAACCTCCCCGGCAAGGTCAACGCGGACAGCTGGTTCAGCGTCGACGTCCGCAAGATGGTCGTCGACAACTTCCGGGCTTCGGACGAGGCCCGCACCTGGGGCGTGGCCGGCTACTCGGCCGGCGCCTACTGCGCCGCCAAGCTGGCGATCGCCCACCCCGACCGCTACAGCGCCGCCGTCTCCCTGTCCGGCTACAACGACCCCGGCCAGGAACCCTCCTCGCTGGTCGCCCAGGACCCGCAGCTGCGCGTCGCGCACAACCTGAAGAACGTGCTCAAGGCCCAGCCGGCGCCGCCGGCGGTCTCGCTGTGGATGTCGGGGGCCGAGCACGACGGCTACCTGTCCGGGCTGGACCTCAAGGCGCTCGCGCAGCAGCCGACCGTCGTGCACGCGGAGAAGGTCACCGGCGGTCACAACCTCGACTCGTGGTCCAAGCAGCTGCCGCAGACCTTCGGCTGGCTGAGCGGCGTGGTCAAGGCCCCTTAGCGGTCGCGGCCCCCTTAGCGGCCAGGGCCCCGTGGAGGGCGGCAGCCGGTCGGCCGATGCGCCCGGTACCCGCCGGACGGGGCCGGGGATCAGGCCGGGCGGGAGGCGCCGGCCCAGGGCATCGAGTCGATCGGCGCGAGCCGGACCGTCGATCCCGGGCGCGGGGCGTGGATCATCTGGCCGTTGCCGACGTAGAGCCCGACGTGGGTGATCCCGGAGTAGAAGAACACCAGGTCGCCGGGGGCCAGCTGGTCGCGGGACACGCGCCGGCCGGCGTTGATCTGGGTGTAGGTCGTGCGGGGCAGCGAGACCCCGGCCGAGCGCCAGGCCGCCTGGGTCAGGCCCGAGCAGTCGAAGGAGCCGGGCCCCGTCGCGCCCCAGACGTAGGGCTTGCCGATCGCCCCGTACGCGAAGGCCACGGCGCGGGCCGCCCGGGAGCCGTCGGCGGGCGGCGGGGGCGCGGCGGTGCCGGGGCCGGCGGCCGCGGCACCGGAGGGCGCGGCGCCGGACGACTGGGCCTCGTAGGCGGCGCGCTCCTCGGCCGTCAGCCTGTCCAGCAGCCGCTTGGCGGCGGCGAGCTTCTTCTCCGCCTCGGCCTTGTGGGCGTCGAGTTCGTCCCGCCGGGAACGGAGGTCGGTGAGCCGCCCGGAGGCCTGCTCCCGCAGCTTCGCGAGCTCGTCCAGCTTGCGGCGCACCGTGGTGATCCCGGCGGCGTTGCGGTGGCCGGCGCGGGAGATGAAGGAGGCCTGGGTGAGGTACTCCTGCGGGTCGTCCGCGAGGGCGAGCTGTGCGGCGGTGCCCAGGGAGCCGCTGCGGTACTGGGAGGCGGCGAGCGACCCGAGCGCGCTGCGGGCGGTGTTGAGCTGGTCGGTCTTGCGGGCGGCCTCGTCACGCAGCCCGGTCAGTGCCCGTTCGGCCTCGTCGGCCTGCTCCTTCGCCCCGTTGTACCGCTCGGTCGCCGCCTCGGCCTCTTCGTAGAGCCGGTCCACCTCGGTCTTGACCTCGGTGGGGGTGGGCCGGGGGGCCGCCTGGGAGGTGCCTTCGAAGGCGGTGGCGGTGGCAGCGCCCGCGAGGGCGATGGTGGCGGCGGCCCGAACCGAGCCGCCGGAGAGCGGGCGCTGCCTGGGCTTTCGATGACTGGCCACGAGGGCCTCACGTCCTTCCTCTGCCGGTGCTTGGAGGAGGACGCTAGACCCCGGGGTAACGGGCGGATGACGTGATGACTGCAAGTGCCCCGATGCGACCGGAGCGGGCCCGCACAGGACCGGAGTGGATCGTTCCGGTGTGGGTCAGTGCCAGAGAAGGGCGATGAAGATGTTGATCACGGTCAGTCCGCCGACCGTGGCGAACAGCGGCTTGTCCACGTGCTCCTCGTCCCGCTTGACGTAGACGAGGGCGAGGATCACGAAGAGGAGGGCGAGCTTCACGCCGACCTTGACGTTGTTGACGGGCGTGCCGTCCATCTCGTTGAAGCCGACGAGGAGCACACCGGTGACGAGCATGGTGAGCGCGCCGTGCAGCATGGCGGGCGTGAAGCGGGCGGTGCCCGCGCTCATCGCCTTCATCTGGGTCAGGAAGCCGCCGAGGAGGGCCGCGATCCCGATGATGTGCAGGCCGACGAAGACACTGATGAGTACGTCCATGGCAGTCGAGCGTACGGGTGCGTACGGACGGAGCGGGAAGCGGGTCGGTGTCCGTACGAGAACTGCGTACAGTGGAGGGCATGCCCGCCGCCGACGACCCGATCCACCCCGCCGTCGACCGCATCGAGCTCGTCGACGTGCTGGCGGCGCTCGGGCACCCCGTCCGGCTGGAGATCGTCCGCAGGCTCGCCTCCGGCGAGGAGGCCTGCTGCGGCGAGGTCGTGCCCGACCTGCCCCGGTCGAGCGTCACCCACCACCTCAGGACGCTGCGCGAGAGCGGGGTCGTCCGCCGGCGACCCCAGGGCCGCAGGCTCTACCTCGCGCTGCGCCGCGACGACCTGGAGCTCCGCTTCCCCGGTCTGCTGGAACTCGTGCTGGCCTGTCGGTCCCGCCCCCTAGACTCGGAATGCGATGAGCAGCCTCTTTGACGACAGCTTCCTGGCGGACCTCACCCCCTCCGACGAGGTCCCGCCGCCGCCCGAGGAGCACCCCGCCCCGGAGGCGGGCGCGGACGACCTCTTCGGCGGGCACTTCGACGTGCCCATGACCGCGGACGCGTACTACCGGGACGGCGCCCCCAAGCCCGTCATCGACCCGGCGACGCTCCTCGACGGCCTGAACGAGCAGCAGGCCGCGGCCGTGGTGCACGCGGGCTCCCCGCTGCTCATCGTGGCCGGCGCCGGCTCCGGCAAGACCAGGGTGCTCACGCACCGCATCGGCCACCTGCTGGCCGCCCGGAACGTCCACCCGGGCCAGATCCTGGCGATCACCTTCACCAACAAGGCCGCCGGCGAGATGAAGGAGCGCGTCGAGGGCCTCGTCGGTCCGCGCGCGAACGCCATGTGGGTCTCCACCTTCCACAGCGCGTGCGTACGCATACTGCGCCGCGAGTCCAAGCGGCTCGGATTCACGTCCTCGTTCTCGATCTACGACGCGGCCGACTCGAAGCGGCTGATGGCGCTCGTGTGCCGGGACCTCGACCTGGACCCCAAGAAGTTCCCGCCGAAGGCCTTCAGCGCCAAGATCTCGAACCTGAAGAACGAGCTGATCGACGAGGAGGCCTTCGCCGACCAGGCGGCAGGGGCCACCTCCGGGACGGAGTCCGGGGGAGGGTTCGAGAAGACGCTCGCCCAGGCGTACGCGATGTACCAGGCGCGGCTGCGCGAGGCCAACGCCCTCGACTTCGACGACATCATCATGACCACGGTGCACCTGCTCCAGGCCTTCCCGGACGTCGCCGAGCACTACCGGCGCCGCTTCCGGCACGTCCTGGTCGACGAGTACCAGGACACCAACCACGCGCAGTACACGCTCGTGCGCGAGCTGGTCGGCACCGGCTACCCGGACCTGCCCCCGGCGGAGCTGTGCGTGGTGGGTGACGCCGACCAGTCGATCTACGCCTTCCGCGGCGCGACGATCCGCAACATCCTCCAGTTCGAGGAGGACTACAAGGACGCGACGACGATCCTGCTGGAGCAGAACTACCGCTCCACGCAGACCATCCTCTCCGCCGCCAACGCCGTCATCGAGCGCAACGAGAACCGCCGCGCCAAGAACCTGTGGACCGAGGCCGGCACCGGCGCGGTCATCACCGGCTACGTCGCGGACACCGAGCACGACGAGGCGCAGTTCGTCGCCGACGAGATCGACCGGCTCACCGACGCCGGCGAGGCCAGGGCCGGCGACGTCGCGATCTTCTACCGGACCAACGCCCAGTCCCGCGTGTTCGAGGAGATCTTCATCCGGGTCGGACTGCCGTACAAGGTGGTCGGCGGCGTCCGCTTCTACGAGCGCAAGGAGGTCCGCGACGTCCTCGCGTACCTGCGCGTCCTCGCGAACCCGGAGGACAACGTCCCGCTGCGCCGCATCCTGAACGTCCCCAAGCGCGGCATCGGCGAGCGGGCCGAGGCGATGATCGACGCACTCGCGCTGCGCGAGAAGATCACCTTCCCGCAGGCGCTGCGGCGCGTCGACGAGGCCTTCGGCATGGCGGCCCGCTCCACCAACGCGGTCAAGCGGTTCAACGCGCTGATGGAGGAGCTCCGCACGATCGTCGACTCGGGCGCCGGCCCGGCAGTGGTGCTGGAGGCGGTCCTGGAGCGCACCGGCTACCTCGCCGAACTCCAGGCGTCGACCGACCCGCAGGACGAGACGCGGATCGAGAACCTCCAGGAACTGGCCGCCGTGGCGCTGGAGTTCGAGCAGGCGCGGGAGGCCGCGGCCGCCGAGGCGCCGGAGGGCGCGGCGCCCGTCGGCCCCGGCACGCTCGCCGAGTTCCTGGAGCAGGTCGCCCTCGTCGCCGACTCCGACCAGATCCCCGACGAGGACGAGGACGGCTCCGGCGTCATCACCCTCATGACCCTGCACACCGCCAAGGGCCTGGAGTTCCCGGTGGTCTTCCTGACGGGCATGGAGGACGGGGTCTTCCCGCACATGCGCGCACTGGGCCAGACCAAGGAACTGGAGGAGGAACGCCGCCTCGCCTACGTCGGCATCACGCGGGCGCGCGAGCGGCTGTACCTGACCCGGTCCAGCATGCGCAGCGCGTGGGGCACCCCCTCGTACAACCCGCCGTCGCGGTTCCTGGAGGAGATCCCGGACCAGTACCTGCAGTGGAAGCGTACGGGGGCGGCCCAGAAGCCGGCCGGCCCGATGCGCAGTTCGGGCTACGGATCGGGCTCGGGCGGCGGGCGGTCGTCCTTCGGCACCTCGCCCGAGGCCTTCCTGTCCTCGTCGCGCACGAAGTCGGGCCCGTCCGGTTTCGCGACGCGCCGGGCCGCGGACAAGCCCGTCATCGCGCTGGCGGTCGGGGACCGGGTCACGCACGACCAGTTCGGGCTCGGCACCGTGATGGAGGTCAAGGGAGCGGGCGCGGACGCGCAGGCCACCATCGACTTCGGCGACGACAAGCCGAAGCGGCTGCTGCTGCGCTACGCGCCGGTGCAGAAGCTCTGAGGGCGGGCCGTACCGGCCCGCACACGCAAGTGCCCGGCAGCGAGAACGCTGCCGGGCACCCGTGGAGTCCTTCAGACCGGACCGGGGCGACTACCTCGGGTCCAGGCCCTTGCTGCGCAGCCACGCCAGGGGGTCGATCGCGGAGCCGCCGCCGGGCCGGACCTCGAAGTGCAGGTGCGGGCCGGTGGAGTTGCCGGAGTTGCCCGAGTAGGCGATGACGTCGCCCGCCTTGACCTTGCCGCCGCGGATCTTGGTGGAGCTGAGGTGGCAGTACCAGGTCTCGGTGCCGTCGGGCGCGGTCACGATGGCCATGTTCCCGTACGCGCTGTTGTACTGCGTGCGCACGGTGCCGTCGGTGGCCGCCATGACCGGGGTCCCGTAGGACACCGGGAAGTCGATACCGGTGTGCACCGACATCCACATGCCGCCGGACTGGCCGAAGCTGGCGCTGAGGCCGTGCTGCGCGACCGGGACCGCGAACTTGGGACGGGCGGCCTCCTTGGCCGCGGCCTCCTCGGCCTTCTTCTTCTTTTCCTCTTCCTGGCGTTCGCGCAGGTCGATGCGCTCCTGCGTGCGGCTCGCGCGGTCGGCGAAGTCGCCCGCGTCGGCGCTGAGCGCGGCCAGTTGGGTGTCGAGCTTGGTGTTCGCCGCGACCGGCTTCACCGAGGCCGGGTCGGGCGCGGCCATCGTGGTGGTGTCCTCAGCGGACTTGTCGGTACCGGTGAGCCCGCCCACGGAGGCGGCCGCGACACCGGCGACGCCCATCACACAGGCGGAGGGAACGGCGACGGTCAGCAGGGCGGAACGCTTCGCCGGGGTGCGCCGTCGGCCCCCGGCCGCCTTGGCGCCCGACGCCTTGGCGCCGCCCTTGGTGTTCCCCTTGGCCGCGGCCCGGCGGGCGGAGCGCGGAGTGGAGGTCACCGGCATGGCCTGGGTGGGCATGTCGTGGACGCCGTGCAGTTCGTGGACCTCGGGCAGTTCGTACGCCTCGGTGGACTCGAACGTTTCTGCGGCTGCGGGGGCCTCGTCGGAGAGCACCTCGAAGACGGCGGTCTCGCTGTACGCGACGGCCGCGGGGTCGGTCCCGGTCCCGATCCCGGTTCCGGTCTCGGCGTCGGTCGCGGTGGCCTGCGCCTCGTGGGTGTAGTCGGCGGCTGCGAGGCGGGTCGTGCCGTACGCGTAGTCCTGCTGCGCGGGCTGGTAGTCGTACGCGTATTCGGCCTCGGGCTGTGCCGGGGTCTGCGTGACGGTGTTCCACGCGGTCGCGTCGTAGGCGCCGGTCTCGGTACCGGTGGTGCCGAAGCCGGGCATCGCCCAGTGGCCGGTCTGCTCGGCGGAGGTGTCGTAGCCGAAGGAGGCCATCGGGTAGGCGGCGTAGCCGGAGTGCTCGGTGCCCGTCCCCGACGCGCTCCAGGCGCTCGCGTCCCAGCTCCCGGTGGTGTCCTCGGGGGCGGACTGCGAGGGGACCGTGGACAGGTAGGGGTCCTGCGAGGTCCACGCGGTGGTGTCGTACGCGCCGGTCTCGTAGGAGCCGTAGGCGGCGTAGTTGACCCCCTGGCCCTGCGTTTCGTAGGAAACATAGGGTGAGTCACCAGCGAAAGCGGTGGTGGAAAGGCCGTCATACCCGGCATCCGGGTACTGGCCCGACGAGGGGCGGTCGTTCACCAACTTCTCTTTCGCCTCGGCAGCTGGGGGCCTGGGTGGCCGGGAACTCGACGTTCACCGGAGGAGAGCAGTGGCGTGACTGTACCCGGCGGTTACTCGCAACGACAATCTTCGCCGGGTCCTCAGATCAGCGGAACCGGGCATTCGGCCGCCTTTCGGTCGCCGAAAGACGCAGCCTTGGCCTTGAGTTCGAAATGTGTTCGACTGTCGGTCGTCGGAAGGTCAGGCGACGGAGGCGGTGTCCGGGCCCGTCACCAGGGCCGGAGCGGGGCCGTCGAGGGCGCGCCCGACCGCCGCGATGACCGCCGGATGCGCCGGCAGCGCGAGATGACCGATACCCGTGACCTGCACGTTTTCCACACACAGGTCCGGGTGTTCGATCCGGGCGCTCCCGACCGGGGTCATGAGCGTGTCGAACTCGCTCCAGAACGCCACGCAGCGCGTGGCGCAGCCCGGCGAGGGCGCCGCCAGCTCGGCCAGCACCTCGGAGCCCGGGCGCATCTGCCGCACCAGGGGATGCGCGTCCAGGAAGGGGGCGACCCGCGTGCCGGAATGCGGGGTGCCGAGCGTGACCAGGGTGCGTACGCGCGTGTCGCCGCCGAGACGCTGGACGTAGTACCGGCCGACCAGGCCGCCCAGGCTGTGCCCGACGATGTCCACCCGATCCTGCCCGGTGCGCTCGCACAGCTCCTCGACGCGCCGGGCGAGATGGCCGGCGATGACCCGCAGGTCGAGGGCGAGGGGCGAGTAGTTGTACGCCTCCACGTGCCGCAGGCCGCCGACGCCGAGGGCGCGGCGCAGCAGAACGAAAACGGACCGGTTGTCGGTGAAACCGTGGAGGAGCAGGACGGGCGGGCGTGTCGTGGCGGGGACGCGGACGATTTTCTCCTGGCACACCCCGGTGGGGTACAGCAGGAGGTGCCCGCCGAGCACCACGACCTCCAGTGCGCCGGCCCGCAGCGCGGCACCGGAGAAGGGGACGGGGACGGATACGGGTAAGGACAGACCCATCGACGGCCTCCAGTGGTCCTCCGGGGACGGCGGCCGCCGCGCCACCGTGCCGTGCGGCTGGCGGCACGGTGGCGCAATGCCGTCCCACGTGTGATTTCCCCCTCGTGCTTGACCGCGAAACGGCGGCGTGCGCGATGCTGTACTTAACGTTCGTTCACTCGGGAGGCAGTGCGATGGGTGTGACCGGTCCGATCCGTGTGGTGGTGGCCAAGCCGGGTCTCGACGGCCACGACCGCGGGGCCAAGGTGATCGCGCGGGCGCTGCGGGATGCGGGTATGGAGGTCATCTACACCGGTCTCCACCAGACCCCCGAGCAGATCGTGGACACCGCGATCCAGGAGGACGCCGACGCGATCGGCCTGTCGATCCTCTCCGGCGCCCACAACACGCTCTTCGCGCGCGTGCTGGAGCTCCTGAAGGAGCGCGACGCGGAGGACATCAAGGTCTTCGGCGGCGGCATCATCCCCGAGGACGACATCGCCCCCCTCAAGGAGAAGGGCGTGGCGGAGATCTTCACCCCGGGCGCGACGACGACGTCCATCGTGGAGTGGGTCAACGCCCACGTCCGCCAGTAGCCCCGGGCGGCCCGCCGGCCACCCCGCCCCGCGGCGGCCGAGCGGGCCCGCGGCTCCGGGCTGCGCCCGATAGGCCACCCCCGCCCCTCGGGGAGACGAACCGGAACCCCGGCCGGCCGCGGAGGACCGGCCGAGTGCCGGGCGCGCCCGGCTGCGGCCGATGGCGCTGGTCCTCCCGTGAGGGACCGGGCCGGATCGAGCCTCGACGGCTCCGCCGCGGGAGCAGGAAAGGCCGACGCAGCCACGGCGAGCCAGACCGGCGGGGCTCCCGCAGCGCCGTCCCGCAGGGGACCGTGCCGAGACCGCCGCGCGAGCGCCCGGTCCGGCAGGCCTGGCCCGGTCCGGCAGGCCTGGCACGGTCCGGCAGGCCCGGCCCGGCAGGCCCGGCCCGGCAGGCCCGGCCCGGCAGGCCCGGCCCGGCAGGCCCGGCCCGGCAGGCCCGGCCCAGCACGGCAGGCCCGGCACGGTCCGGCAGGCCCAGCCCGGCAGGCCCGGCCCTGCTCTGCCTGCCCTGCCCTGCCGGCGTGCGGCCCGGATCTGGCTCCGGCCGACGGCGACGGCTCGGGCCCTGGTGTCGGCCGGGCTTCCCGCAGGGTCAGGAGGGGGTGAGTTCCGACAGCATCGCCGCGCGGAGGCGGAGGGTGGCGACCAGGCGCTGGAAGGCTTCCGCCCAGTACGCCGCAGCGCCCGGGGACGCGTCCGGCGGGTCCTCGGCGGACGCGGTCAGGGCCTCCAGTCGGCCCGCCTCGGCAGGGTCGAGGCAGCGCTCGGCCAGGCCCATCACCCCGCTGAAGCTCCACGGGTAGCTGCCCGCCTCCCGGGCGGTGTCGAGGGCGTCCACCACGGCCCGGCCCAGCGCGCCCGCCCACGGCACCACGCACACCCCGAGCAGCTGGAAGGCCTCGGACAGCCCGTGGGCCCGGACGAACTGCGCCACCCACTCGGCGCGTTCCCCGTCGGGGAGGGTCTCCAGCAGTCTGGCCCGCTCCGCGAGGGAGGCCGTGCCCGGGCCCGCCGCCGGCGGCGCCGAGGCGGGGCCGAGCAGGGCCCGCGACCACTCCGGGTCCCGCTGGCGGACCGCTGCCCGGCACCACGCCGCGTGCAGTTCCTCCGCCCAGCCCTCGGCCGAGGCCACCGGCAGCGCCACGATCTCCGCCGGGCCGAGCCCCCCGAACCGCTCCCGCCAACAGGACAACGGTGCCGCTTCGACCAGTTGGCCGAGCCACCACGCCCGCTCCCCGCGTCCGGCGGGCGGCCGCTTGACCACCCCGTCGCGGAGCATCCCCGCATCGCACTCGGCCGGTGGCGTCACCCCCTCCGGACCCACACAGGCCAGTGCGCGCCCGGCCATCCGGCCCGCCAGGGCCGACTGCGGCAGTGCCGACAGCAGTTCGGCCGCGGTCGTACGGACGTTGCGGCTGCGGTCGCCCAGCGCCGCCTCCAGGAAGGACTCGTCCTCCAGGGACAGTCCCACCCGCAGGGAGTCGAGGAACATCAGCCGGTCCTCGGCCCGTTCGCCCGCCCAGGTCGTCGCCAGCAGCCTCGGCGCCGCCGCCGGCTCGTGGGCCCGCACGGCGCCCAGCAGGGCCACCCGCTCCGCGAACAGCCCTTCCTCCCACAGTCGTTCCACCGCGGACGGGTCGGTCACGTCCGGCAGTTCCCCGCCGCCCGCCCCGCCCCGCAGGGCGAACCGCCAGTCCGGATTCATCCGCGCCAGCCACAGCCCCCGCGCCCCGGCCAGGGCCAGGGCCTGCGGGCGCAGGTCCGTACGGGCCCGGGCGGCGTCCAGCAGCGCCGGTACGAGCGCGGCGGGTGCGCGGTAGCCGTGCCGTCCGGCCGCGGCCAGCCACTGTGGGAGCAGCTCCGTCAGATCCGGGGCCGAGCCGCGGCGCCCGCTGCCGCTCCCGCTGCCGGCGCCGGTACGGCCCGCCAGCAGTTGCGCGAGCCGGCGCACCGCCGCCTCCGGCGGTGCCGGCCGGGGGTCGCGGGGCGCGGGCTCGGGCCGCGGCCGCGCCGCCGCCGGCCGCAACCCCGCGCGGCGGCGGACGGTGTGCACGGCCGCCGCGTCCAGCAGCGCCCCGGGCGCACCTGCCGGGCCCCCGCCCCGGCGCCGGTCGGTGCCCAGCAGCGCGGCACCGACCAGCTCCTGCCACTCCCCGTACCCCTCGTCACCCTCGCCCATCGGTGCCCCTCCCTCGCTGCTCGTCCTCGGCTGTGTCCGGTGCCCCGGTCCCGCCCCCTCCACGGGACCGGGGCTGTCGATGTCCCCTGCGGGTCCGCTCAACTGGCGTGGTTGTCGTTCATGAAAGCCCCCCGGCTTCTCGTCGTTCCTCGTGCGGCGCCCCCCGGCGCCGCACCTCTCCCGGCCGTCCTCGTACGACGGCACAGGACCCCCCAGGCCCCCTGCGATGTGGTGCTCCGGTCCCGCCCCGCTCAGGACAGGGCGACCGGCTCGGACGAGCCCGGCTGCCATGCCGTCAGCGGGGTGAACCCGCGGTGGCCGCATTCGCCGAAGACCGTCACCGGGCCCCCGCCCGACAACGCGGCCAGCTGCCACAGCCCCCCGCGGGAGCGGCTGCCCGCCCCGGTGAGGGGCACCGGCAGGGCGGAGGTGCCCTCCGCGTCCGCCAGCTGCCAGCCGAGCTCTCCCGGTATCGGGATCACCGGACCGAGCACCACCGGCCAGGACTCCAGCCACGGGTCCTCCCGCAGCGCGGCCCCGTAGGCCTCCAGAGCCGCCTGCGTGCTCACCCCGGCCGGAACCTCCGTGCACGGCGCGGCCGCCGCGGACCTCTCCCCGAGATCCGCCCGCAGCCCCGCCGACCCGGGCCGGAAGCGCAGCTCCGCCTCCAGCACCAGCCCCACCGGCAGCGCCAGCCCCGGCGGCCGCCCGGGCGGCCCGAAGTCCAGCACCAGCGCGGGCCGTCCCCCCAGCAGCCCGCGCAGCCATATCCGGCGGGTGGTGAGCCGGCCGTCCGGCGACACCGAGTCGTACTGGGCGAGCACCAGCCAGCGGTCCCGTACGGCTTCCCCCTCCCCGGAGGCCGGCAGTCCCACCCGGCTGCGGACGGTCGCCGCCAACTGGTCCGGAAGTCCCGTCACCCCCATCCAGGCCCGGTCCAGCAGGTGCAGCAGCGCCGCCTCCTCCAGCATCCGGGCGGGCCAGCCGGGACCGCAACTGGGTATCGTCCCCAACTCCCTTACCCGCCCGGCCAGTCCGGGCGCCTGGGCGTCCACCATCCGCGCCGCGGTCTCCTCCCACGCCGCGTAACCGGCGCGCTCCTGGCCCGCGAGGCCGCCGCGCACGAGGTCCGCCAGCCGCCGCTCCAGCTCGGTGACGCCCGCCCCCACGCGCGCCGCCCGCCGATCGGCCCGGCGCCGGGCCCCCTCCTCGTCCACCGGACCGGCCGCCGGACGCGCGGCCCTGGCCGCCCGGTCCGCCAGCCACTGCGCGGCCCAGTCCGGCGCCTCCCCGGGCTCGCCGACCCCCTCGGCGGACCAGAGCAGGAGCAGCCCCAGCGCGTGCTTGCACGGGAACTTCCGGCTCGGGCAGGAGCACTTGTAGGCCGGTCCCGTCAGGTCGACGACCGTCCGGTACGGATTGCTGCCGCTGCCCTTGCACAACCCCCACACAGAACCGGAAGCGGAACCTCCGATCTGCGACCATGGCCCCGCCCCGCCGAGTCTGCCGCCCGCCTTGCGTGAAGCGTCGTCAGGAGCCAGAGCCAGTACCTGTTCCGCCGTCCAGCGGACCCCCTGCTCAGTCATGGCAACCACCGTAGAGACCCCCTCTGACAATCGCTCTGACCTGCAACGACGTGGAGAGGGAAGGGTGTTGTCAGTGGCGTGGTGCACCTTTGGAACAGCAGTCGGGAGCGGCTGCCGAGCACTGGAGGGGGACCATGAGCAAGCCCGAGAACGGCATCGGCGCCGAGGCGCTGCGACCGCACGCCGAAGACGCCTTCGCGCACGAACTGAAAGCCCTGGCGGCCGCCGACGACAGGCCCCGCCCGACCTGCTGGAAGCTCTCCCCGTGGGCCGTCGCCACCTACCTGCTCGGCGGCACGCTCGAGGACGGCACGGTGATCACGCCCAAGTACGTGGGACCGCGCCGCATCGTCGAGGTCGCGGTCACCACCCTGGCCACCGACCGCGCCCTGCTCCTGCTCGGCGTTCCCGGCACCGCCAAGACCTGGGTGTCCGAGCACCTCGCGGCCGCCGTCAGCGGCGACTCCACCCTCCTCGTCCAGGGCACCGCCGGCACCCCGGAGGAGGCCATCCGCTACGGCTGGAACTACGCGCGGCTCCTCGCCCACGGCCCCAGCCGCGAGGCCCTCGTACCCAGCCCCGTCATGCGGGCCATGGCCGACGGAATGACCGCCCGCGTCGAGGAACTGACCCGCATCCCCGCCGACGTCCAGGACACCCTCATCACCGTCCTGTCCGAGAAGACCCTGCCGATACCGGAGCTCGGCGAGGAGGTCCAGGCCGTGCGCGGCTTCAACCTCATCGCCACCGCCAACGACCGCGACCGCGGAGTCAACGAACTCTCCAGCGCACTGCGCCGCCGCTTCAACACCGTCGTCCTCCCGCTGCCCGCCACCGCGGACGCCGAGGTCGACATCGTGGCCCGCCGTGTCGACCAGATGGGCCGCGCCCTCGACCTGCCCGCCGTGCCCGAAGGACTGCAGGAGATCCGCCGCGTCGTCACCGTCTTCCGGGAGCTGCGCGACGGGGTCACCGACGACGGCCGGACGAAGGTGAAGTCGCCCAGCGGCACCCTCTCCACCGCCGAGGCCATCTCCGTCGTCACGGGCGGCCTCGCCCTGGCCGCCCACTTCGGGGACGGCGTCCTGCGCCCCTCCGACGTGGCCGCGGGGATCCTCGGAGCCGTCGTCCGCGACCCGGCCGCCGACACGGTGGTCTGGCAGGAGTACCTGGAGACCGTGGTCCGCGAGCGGGACGGCTGGAAGGACTTCTACCGGGCCTGCCGGGAGGTGACGGCATGAGCACCGCCCGGCAGGGCCCGCTGCTCCTCGGCGTGCGCCACCACGGGCCCGGATCGGCCCGCGCGGTCCGCGCCGCCCTGGACGCGGCCCGCCCGGCGGCCGTGCTGGTCGAGGGGCCGCCCGAGGGGGACGCGCTGCTCGCACTCGCCGCCGACCCCGGCATGCGGCCGCCCGTGGCGCTGCTCGCGCACGCCGCGGACGACCCCGGCCGGGCCGCGTTCTGGCCGCTCGCCGGCTTCTCCCCGGAGTGGGTGGCGATCCGCTGGGCCCAACAGGCGGGCGTACCGGTCCGGTTCATGGACCTGCCCGCCGCGCACGCGCTGGCCACCACCGGGGAGTCGGACGACGCCGAGCCCGACGCCGTCCGGCCGGACCCCCTCGCGGTGCTCGCCGAGACCGCCGGGTACGACGATCCCGAGCGCTGGTGGGAGGACGTGGTCGAGCACCGCGGCACTCGCGGCGCGGGCGAGGAGGCGCTCGGCGCGTTCGAGGCCCTCGGGGAGGCCATGGAGGCCCTGCGCGAGGCGTACGGCGACGGCGGTCACCGCCGCGACCTGGTGCGCGAGGCGTACATGCGCCAGCGGATGCGCGCCGCCCGCCGGGAGTTCGGCGACGGGTACGCCGTGGTGTGCGGGGCCTGGCACGTCCCGGCACTGCGGACGAGGACCACCATCGCCGCGGACAAGGCGCTGCTGACCGGTCTGCCCAAGGTCAAGGTGGAGACCACCTGGGTGCCGTGGACCCACCGCCGGCTCGCCCGCGCCGGCGGCTACGGCGCGGGGATCACCTCGCCCGGCTGGTACGCACACCTCTTCGCGGCCCGGGACCGGCCCGTCGAGCGGTGGCTGACCAAGGTCGCCGGCCTGCTGCGCGAGGAGGACCGGCAGGTCTCCTCGGCCCACGTCATCGAGGCGGTCCGGCTGGCCGAGACCCTGGCCGCGATGCGGGGAAGGCCGCTGCCCGGCCTGACGGAGACCCTGGAAGCGGTCCGGGCGGTGATGTGCGACGGCTCCGACGTCCCGCTCGCGCTCGTCGAGGACCGCCTCGTCGTCGGCGACGTGCTCGGCGAGGTCCCGGACGCGGCACCCGTCGTACCGCTCCAGCGGGACCTGACACGGCAGCAGCGGTCCCTGCGGCTCAAGGCGGAGGCACAGGAACGCGAGCTCGAACTCGACCTGCGCAAGGACACCGACGCGGCCAAGTCCCTGCTGCTGCACCGGCTGCGGCTGCTCGGCATCGGCTGGGGCACCCCGACCGCCTCCCGCGGCAGCACCGGCACCTTCCGCGAGACCTGGCGGCTGCGCTGGCAGCCGGAACTGTCCGTACGGGTCGCCGAGGCGGGGATCTGGGGCACCACCGTCCTCGCGGCCGCCACCGCCAGGGCGGAGGCCGACGCCGCGGCCGCCGGGGAACTGGGCGGGGTGACGGCGCTCGCCGAGCAGTGCCTCCTGGCCGGACTGTCCGAGGCACTGCCGGCCGTACTGCGGGCTCTCGCGGAGCGCGCCGCGCTGGACACGGACGTCGCCCGGCTCGCGAAGGCACTCCCGGCGCTGGCCCGTTCACTGCGGTACGGCGACGTACGGGGCACCGACGCCACGGCGCTCGGCGCGGTCGCGGCCGGGCTCGCCGAGCGGATATGCGTCGCGCTGCCCCCGGCCTGCGCGGCCGGCCTGGACGCCGACGCGGCGGCGGAGCTGCGCGGCCACATCGACGGGGTGCACACGGCGGTGGGCCTGCTGGCCGACGACGACGCCGCCGACGCCGACGACGGGCTGCGGGGGCGCTGGTCCGAGGTGCTGCGGAAGCTGACGGACCGGGACACCGTGCCGGGCGTCATCCGGGGCAGGGCGGCCCGGCTGCTCCTCGACGACGGGCGGCTGGAGGCCGAGGAAACGGCCCGGCTGATGGGGCTCGCGCTGTCCCCGGCCGCGCCGCCCGCCGATGCGGCGGGCTGGATCGAGGGCTTCGCGGGGGGCAGTTCGGGCGGCGGCACCCTGCTGGTCCACGACGACCGGCTGCTGGGGCTGATCGACACCTGGCTGGTGGGGGTGCCCGAACGGGCCTTCACCGATGTGCTGCCCCTGCTGAGGCGGACGTTCGGGGCCTACGAGCCGGGGGTCAGGCGGACCCTGGGCGAGCTGGTCCGGCGCGGCCCCGGTGGCCCGGCGGCGGCGCAGTCGGCGGGGGACGCCCCCGAGGGCTTCGCCCCCGAGCTGGACCGGGAGCGGGCGGACGCGGTGACGGAGCTGGTCCGGATGCTGCTCGCGTCTCCCGACGCGGTCACGGCCGCCTGAGGGCACGGAGCCGAAGCGCGGGGCGACGAGCACATCGAAGAGCGACGAGTACGACGAGTGCAGGGGGACGGACGGATGAGCGGTACGGAGACGGGCGTGGCGGCGGACCGGGACGCCCTGGACCCCGCGGGCGGCGCCGCGGGCGAGCGGCTGCGGCGGTGGCGGATGGTGCTCGGCGGGGGAGAGGCCGACGGGACCGGGCACGCGCTGACCGGGCGGGACGCGGCGATGGACGCCGCGCTCGGCGCGCTGTACGGGGGAGGCGGCGAGGCAGGGGCGCGCCGGGCCACGGGGACGGCGCGGTCGGCCGGACTGGGCGGCTCCGCGCCCAACGTGGCCCGCTGGCTCGGGGACATCCGGACGTACTTCCCCAGCTCGGTGGTCCAGGTGATGCAGCGTGACGCGATCGAGCGGCTCGGCCTGTCCGCCCTGCTGCTGGAGCCGGAGATGCTGGAGGCGGTCGAACCCGACGTCCACCTGGTCGGCACCCTGCTCTCCCTGAACAAGGCGATGCCCGAGACGACCAAGGAGACCGCGCGGGCCGTGGTCCGCAAGGTGGTCGAGCAGGTGGAGAAGCGGCTCGCGACCCGTACCCGGGCCACCCTCACCGGCGCGCTCGACCGCTCCGCCCAGATCAGCCGCCCCCGCCACCACGACATCGACTGGGACCGCACGATCCGGGCCAACCTCAAGAACTACCTGCCCGATTACGGCACCGTCGTCCCCGAGCGGCTGATCGGGTACGGCCGGGCGGCGCAGTCGGTGAAGAAGGAGGTGATCCTCTGCATCGACCAGTCGGGTTCGATGGCGGCCTCCGTCGTCTACGCCTCCGTCTTCGGCGCGGTCCTCGCCTCCATGCGCTCGATCGCCACGCGTCTGGTCGTCTTCGACACCGCCGTCGTCGACCTGACCGACCAGCTCGACGATCCGGTCGACGTCCTCTTCGGCACCCAGCTGGGCGGCGGCACCGACATCAACCGCGCCCTCGCCTACTGCCAGTC
This sequence comes from Streptomyces sp. NPDC090021, assembly GCF_044748225.1. NCBI lineage: Bacteria > Bacillati > Actinomycetota > Actinomycetes > Kitasatosporales > Streptomycetaceae > Streptomyces > Streptomyces sp. NPDC090021. The sequence continues at coordinate 26,398 of NZ_JBIVFO010000034.1, forward strand.
GAAGATCACCCGGCCCGCCGACACCGTCGTCGTCCTGATCAGCGATCTCTACGAGGGCGGCATACGCAACGAGATGCTGGGGCGCGTCGCGGCGATGAAGGGGGCGGGCGTCGAGTTCGTGACCCTGCTGGCCCTGTCCGACGAGGGAGCCCCGGCCTACGATCGCGAGCACGCCGCGGCTCTCGCCGCGCTCGGCGCTCCGGCCTTCGCCTGCACGCCCGACCTGTTCCCGGAGGTCATGGCCGCGGCGCTGGAGAAGAGGCCTCTGCCGACCCCCTGAGGTTCCTCCGACACGCCCGTCCCGGCACCCTGTGTGAATCGGCGGATCACACGAATTTCCAGTTCAACCGTAAGGCGTTCTGTGACAGGTATCACCGTTCAGGTGTGATCTGCGATTTAGGGCCGCACGCCCCACGGGGATAACCTGCCGGACGGACATGCCGCGTCCACGGTCACCGTGTGCGCCTTCCTAGTGACAGCGCCGTCACGTTGCCCTCCGCGGCACGCCCACGCAGATAGCAGACAACCGCGAATCACTGCGAATCTTTAAAAAGACAAGGGACGGACGCGCGTGGACCTGTTCGAGTACCAGGCGAGGGACCTCTTCGCCAAGCACGGTGTACCGGTGCTGGCCGGTGAAGTCATCGACACGCCTGAGGCGGCTCGCGAGGCCACCGAGCGGCTGGGCGGCAAGTCGGTCGTCAAGGCGCAGGTGAAGGTCGGCGGCCGCGGCAAGGCCGGTGGCGTGAAGCTGGCCGCCACCCCGGACGAGGCCGTCGCCCGCGCGACGGACATCCTGGGCATGGACATCAAGGGCCACACGGTCCACAAGGTGATGATCGCGGAGACCGCTCCCGAGATCGTCGAGGAGTACTACGTCTCGTACCTCCTCGACCGCACCAACCGCACCTTCCTGGCCATGGCCTCGGTCGCGGGCGGCATGGACATCGAGCAGGTCGCCGAGGAGACCCCGGAGAAGCTCGCCAAGGTCCCGGTGAACGCCAACGAGGGCGTGACCATCGAGAAGGCCCGCGAGATCGTCGCCCTGGCGCAGTTCCCCGCCGAGGTCGCCGAGAAGGTCGCCGAGGTCCTCGTGACCCTGTGGGCCACCTTCATCGCCGAGGACGCGCTCCTCGTCGAGGTCAACCCGCTCGCCAAGGTCGCCTCCGGCGAGGTCATCGCCCTCGACGGCAAGGTGTCCCTCGACGAGAACGCCGAGTTCCGTCAGCCGGGTCACGAGGAGTTCGTGGACCACGCCGCCGCGAACCCGCTTGAGGCCGCCGCCAAGGCGAAGAACCTCAACTACGTCAAGCTCGACGGTGAGGTCGGCATCATCGGCAACGGCGCGGGTCTCGTCATGAGCACCCTGGACGTCGTCGCCTACGCCGGCGAGGCGTACAAGTCGGAGAATGGCGGCGGCGTCAAGCCCGCCAACTTCCTGGACATCGGCGGTGGCGCCTCCGCCGCCGTCATGGCCAACGGTCTCGAGATCATCCTCGGGGACCCGGACGTCAAGTCCGTCTTCGTCAACGTCTTCGGTGGCATCACCGCGTGCGACGAGGTCGCCAACGGCATCGTCCAGGCGCTGGCCCTGCTGGAGGAGAAGGGCGAGGCGGTCACCAAGCCGCTCGTCGTCCGTCTCGACGGCAACAACGCCGAGCTGGGTCGCAAGATCCTCTCGGACGCCAACCACCCGCTGGTGCAGCGCGTGGACACCATGGACGGCGCGGCCGACAAGGCCGCCGAGCTCGCGGCTGCGAAGTAAGGGCAGAGGTCACAGACTCACATGGCTATCTTCCTCAACAAGGACAGCAAGGTCATCGTCCAGGGCATGACCGGTGCCACGGGCATGAAGCACACCAAGCTGATGCTGGCTGACGGCACGAACATCGTCGGCGGCGTGAACCCGCGCAAGGCCGGCACCACCGTCGACTTCGACGGCACCGAGGTCCCGGTCTTCGGCTCCGTCGCCGAGGCGATGGAGAAGACGGGCGCCAACGTCTCCGTCCTCTTCGTCCCGCCGGCCTTCGCCAAGGCCGCCGTCGTCGAGGCCATCGACGCCGAGATCCCGCTGGCCGTCGTCATCACCGAGGGCATCGCGGTGCACGACTCCGCCGCCTTCTGGGCGTACGCGACCGCCAAGGGCAACAAGACCCGCATCATCGGCCCGAACTGCCCGGGTCTGATCACCCCCGGCCAGTCCAACGCCGGCATCATCCCGGGCGACATCACCAAGCCCGGCAAGATCGGTCTGGTGTCCAAGTCCGGCACGCTGACCTACCAGATGATGTACGAGCTGCGCGACATCGGCTTCACCTCCGCCGTCGGCATCGGTGGCGACCCGGTCATCGGCACCACGCACATCGACGCCCTGGAGGCCTTCGAGGCCGACCCGGAGACCGAGCTGATCGTCATGATCGGTGAGATCGGCGGCGACGCCGAGGAGCGTGCGGCGGACTTCATCGCGAAGAACGTCACCAAGCCGGTCGTCGGTTACGTCGCGGGCTTCACCGCCCCCGAGGGCAAGACCATGGGCCACGCCGGCGCCATCGTCTCCGGCTCCTCCGGCACCGCGCAGGCCAAGAAGGAGGCCCTTGAGGCCGCCGGCGTCAAGGTCGGCAAGACGCCGACCGAGACCGCCGAGCTCGCTCGCGCGATCCTGAACGCCGCTCAGTAGGCAGCGGCCGTACGGCTGAACGGGCGTGGCCCGCACCCCTCGGGAGTGCGGGCCACGCCCTTTTCCCTACGACGCCTCAGTCGATCCTCGGGGCGATGCGCGCCGGGCCCGCCTCCAGATCGGCGCGCAGCTTGTCGTGCAGTTGCCTGCTCCGTTCGGTGAGCTGCTGGGGGCCACTGAGCGGAGGCACCCCGGACACGCTCTCGCCGGGTGCGATCGGGGGATCGTACCGGGTGGGCGCGGTCGCCGCCGTGTAGGCGGTGGCGACCGTGATCACCGCGGTCAGCCCGAGAGTCGCCCGGTTCCAATGCCGGACGCGCCGCTCGCCGCCGCCGCGGACCGCGGCCGCCGGGCGCGGGTCGAGCGGGAAGGGCGGCCGTAGCGCGCCGAGCCGCTCCCGCAGCGCCGCGGACTGCTTCTCGGCCGGTACGTCGGCCAGTTCGGGGATCCGGGCGGCGAGGTCGGCGTGCGCGTGCAGGATGCGGTTGCCCGCGGCGGGTGTGGTGGCCTCCGCCTCGGCGGCGGTGTCGGGCAGGTCGAGGCCCACGCCGTCGTAGAGCAGGACGACCCGGCGGTGGATCCTGGGCAGCGCGAGCAGGGCGTCGAGCAGGATCCGGTCGGCGGGATCGGCCGGGGGCCGGTCGGGCCTGCGGTGGGCGCGCCGGAAGCGGTGCCAGGGGGAGAGCGCGTACTCGTACGCGATCGCGCGTACCCAGCCCACCGGGTCCGGGTCGGTGGCCACGTCGGGCCACTGGTCCCAGGCGCGGGTGAAGGCACGGTCCACCGCCTCCAGGGCGAGCGCGCGACGGCCCGTGAGCAGGTAGGTCTGCCGGGCGAGGGCGGGCGCGGCCCGCTCGTAGAGGGTGTCGAATGCCTCGGCCGGTCCGGTGGCGGGACGTGTGGCGACCCAGGCCCCGGGCCCGCCGCCGGTGCCCGGGGTGCCGGTGTCGCAGGTGCCGGTGTCGGGGGTGCCGGCAGGCCCGACCGGAACCGCCGGCACGCCCTCGGCCCCGGTCACGGTCTCGGCCCCGGTGTCGGCCCCGGCCCCGGCGCCGGTTCCGGTTCCGGTGTCGGCCCCGGTCCCCGGCGCGACCGCGACGGCCATCAGGACCGGTTCGGCCTCGTCGGTCCGGTCGTCCCGGCCCGGCGGCCCGGTCGCGTCCGCAGCCACCGTCAGCGCGGGCAGCCCGGCCAGCAGGCGCGCGTACACCTCGCGCTTGCGCCCGCGCGGGGTGGTGCGTCCGGACTCCCAGGAACGGATCGTCGCCGCGGCGACTCCCACTGCCCGCGCGATCTCATCGAGTGTCAGTTCCGAGGCTTCGCGCAGTCTTCGGCGCTCGTTCGGGGCGGGCAGGCCCTCGACGTCTCGTGTCATGCCACACTCCCCGCGACCCGGCAGCCCTGAGCGAAAAAGTACATAAGCGTATATTGGGCGACACCACGGACATTCGCCTGTTACCCGTCCCTAGCGCGTGTCGAAGGCACCATGGCGGGGTGACCCAAGTGACCGAACGCGGGACCCGGTTGCCGGGGGCCCCGCGAGCCGGCGTGCGGCGGCGTTCGCCGGCCGCAGCCGCATGCGTGGTGGGCGGCGCCGTCGCCGCCGGGCTCGGGCTCGGCTTCCTCGCCGTGCTCGTCATCGTTCTGTGGATCAGTTCCCCCTATCCCGACAGCGGTCCCGGCGGGGCCCTGCACCTCGCCGCCGGGCTGTGGCTGCTCGCCCACGGGACCGAACTGCTGCGGTACGACACCCTCTCCGGAGTCCCGGCGCCCGTCGGAGTGACGCCCCTGCTGCTCGTCGCACTGCCCGTCCTCCTCCTGCGGCGGGCCGCGCGGCTGGGCGGCGCCTCCGACGAGGAGGACGAGGAGGTGCTGCCCGCGACGGCCGTGTTCTCGGCCGTGCTCTGCGGATACCTCGCCGTCGGGGCCCTCGCGACGGTGTACGCCGCCGGGGGCCCGATGCCCGCCGACCCGATCAGCGCCGCCTGGCACGTTCCGCTGGTCGCCGTGCCGGCCGCGGCCGGCGGCGTGTGGGGGGCCAAGGGCAGGCCGCTCGGACCGCTGCCGAACTGGCTGCCAGGAGGCTTGCGGCGGGGGTTCGTGCGCCCTCGGTACGCGCTGGCGCTGCGGGCGGGCGCGGGCGGGGCCCTGGTGCTCCTGGGCGGCGGGGCGCTGCTCGTCGGCGCCTCGCTCGCCTGGCACGGTGCGCAGGTCCAGACGTCGTTCCTGTCGCTGACCGGGGTGTGGTCGGGCCGGTTCGCGGTCCTGCTGCTCGCGGTCGCACTGCTCCCGAACGCCATGGTCTGGGGGGCGGCCTACGCCCTCGGTCCCGGCTTCGCCCTCGGCGGCGAGGTGACGGCCACGCCGCTCGGCTTCGCGGGCGCGCCCGCGCTGCCCCGGTTCCCGCTGCTGGAGGCGCTCCCGGCCGCGGGGCCGGGTACCCCGCTGACCTGGGCCGCCGCCGGAGTGCCGGTGGTGGCGGGGCTGGCGGTGGGCTGGTTCGCGGTACGCCGGGCCCGCGAGGTGTCGTACGGGGAGACCGCGCTCACGGCGGCCCTCGGGGCGCTGGTGTGCGGCGTGGTGACGGCCGGGCTGGCGGCGGCCTCGGCGGGGCCGCTGGGCTCGCGGCGGCTGGCCGAGTTCGGGCCGGTGTGGTGGGCCACGGGTGCGGCGGCCTTCGCGTGGACGCTGGTACTGGCCGTGCCGGTGGCGGTGGGGGTGCACGCGTGGCGCTACCGCCCGGCCGAGGGGCCGGTCGCGGTGGACGCGGACACCCCGGTGGACGACGGGTGGCACGACAGCGGGGTGCGGGAGATCCGCTGGGAGGCGATGCGGAGGGTGTCGGGGACGCTGGTGCCGGAGATCGTCGCCGAGCCGGTGGCTCCGCCGGTTCCGCCCGAGGGCGCGGCGCCTGCGGTGGCCGCGGTGCCTGCGGTGCCGGCGCGGCGGGCGGTGACCGTGGTGTCCGGGCTGGACCTGGGGCCGGTGGCTCCGCCTGTGGCTCCACCGGTTCCCACCGTGGCTCCGCCGGTCCCGCCCGTGGCCGGGGTGCGGGTGCTTTCCCGGCGGAAGCCGCCTGCCTAGTGCTGTGACCGCAAGGGTTCACCGGGTTGCGGCGCCCGGACACGGCATCTCGCCGCGTTGTCGGACACGCGAGTACATCCGGTACGAGCCGCGGCCCTCCGCCGTGCGATGCACCGCACCGAACACCGCGACCTGGCAAACCTCCACGGCCACAGCACCAGACCTGCCCGGACCGCCCGGTGCGTTGCCGGGTACGGCGCCGTTGCGCGGGCGCCGCACCCGGGCCCCCGCGCCTCGGACACCGGCGGGGCCTCGGACACCGGCGGGGCCGGGAGGACGCGGCGGGAGGACTACTGGCGGACCTGCAGGACCTCGCCGACGAAGTTGTCCGGGAGGAGGGTGTTGCACTGGAGTTCCGCCGCCTTGGTGAGGGCGTCGTCGCGGCACACGTAGAAGTCCTTGTACACGAGCTGCAGTGCGTACGAACTCATGGCCAGCAGGATCGCCAGCGAGGCGGTGACCAGACCGCTCACCGCCGCCGTGCGCTGGGGGCGGGCCGCCGGGCCGAGGGCGTCCAGGCCCCTGGGGGCACCCGGCTCACCGGTCGCCGCCGCCGGCTTGCCGCGCAGCGCGGTGATCCCCCAGTACAGGGCGAGCGCGCCGAGCAGCAGGCCGACCGACGGGATCCCGAAGATCCCGAAGAAGAAGCCCCACATGCCCGCCAGCAGCGCGTAGCGGGCGCGACGCTGGATCGGGTCCGTCGGGTCCCAGCGCGCCGGGCCGCGTTGCCCGCCCGAGTCGCCCGGGCCGTTCCCGTCCCGGTTCCCGCCGTCGCCGTCGCTGCGCGGCTGCCAGGGCTGGTCGGGCCGGCCCTCCGGCGGGGCCGCGAAGGGGTTGTCGTCGGTGGGGGAGTCGGGCTGACGGCGGTCCGGCATCGGGTGTGTTACTTCCCCTGTGTCAGGGACGTCACGAGGACGTCGAGGCGAGGTGAGGTCAGTTTGCGGCTTGTAGGCCAGACGCTACCGCCCGCCCGTCCCCCCGTCCCTCGGGGGCCGTCCGGTGTGCCGGTATCGTTGCAGGCGGTCGGCGGCTTCGTATGGTTCCCCGTATATCGGTACCCCGAAGTTTCGTATGACCACACAAAGACGAACACCGCAATTCCGCGAGAAAGGGCCTCCCATGGCCGCCTCCCGCCTGGTCGTGCTGGTCTCCGGTTCCGGCACCAACCTCCAGGCCCTGCTCGACGCCATCGACTCCCATCCCGGCGGATCCGAGGGCTTCGGTGCCGAAGTCGTCGCCGTGGGAGCCGACCGCGCGGACATCGCCGGCCTGGAGCGGGCGGAGAAGGCCGGGATCCCCACCTTCGTCTGCCCGGTGAAGGAGTACGGGAGCCGTGTCGAGTGGGACGCCGCCCTCACCGCGGCGACCGACGCGTACGCGCCCGACCTCGTCGTGTCGGCCGGGTTCATGAAGATCGTGGGCAAGGAGTTCATCGACCGCTTCGGCGGCCGGTTCATCAACACCCACCCGGCCCTCCTCCCCTCCTTCCCCGGCGCGCACGGCGTACGGGACGCGCTCGCCTACGGTGCGAAGGTCACCGGCTGCACGGTCCACTTCGTGGACAGCGGCGTGGACACCGGTCCGATCATCGCCCAGGGTGTGGTCGAGGTCCGGGACGAGGACGACGAAGCCGCTCTTCATGAGCGCATCAAGGAAGTCGAGCGACAGCTGCTCGTCGATGTCGTGGGGCGCCTGGCCCGGCACGGCTACCGCATTGAGGGACGAAAGGTAACAATCCAGTGACCGCCGCAGACACCGCAGCGAGCAACGACCCGACCACGACCCGGCGGCCGATCCGGCGTGCGCTCATCAGCGTCTACGACAAGACGGGACTGGAGGAGCTGGCCCGCGGCCTGCACGGGGCAGGTGTCGCGCTCGTCTCCACCGGCTCCACCGCCTCGAAGATCGCCGCCGCCGGGGTGCCCGTCACCAAGGTGGAGGAGCTGACCGGCTTCCCCGAGTGCCTGGACGGCCGGGTCAAGACCCTGCACCCGCGCGTGCACGCCGGAATCCTCGCCGACCTGCGCCTGGAGGACCACCGCAACCAGCTCGCCGAGCTGGGCGTGGAGCCCTTCGACCTCGTCGTCGTCAACCTGTACCCGTTCCTGGCCACCGTCCAGTCGGGTGCCACCGAGGACGAGTGCGTCGAGCAGATCGACATCGGCGGTCCGTCGATGGTCCGCGCCGCCGCCAAGAACCACCCGTCGGTCTCCGTGGTCACCAGCCCCGAGCGGTACGCCGACGTCATCGCCGCGGCCCAGGGCGGCGGTTTCGACCTCACCGCGCGCAAGCGGCTGGCGGCCGAGGCCTTCCAGCACACCGCCGCCTACGACGTGGCCGTGGCCTCCTGGTTCACGAACGCGTACGCCCCGGAGGGCGGGGAGGGCGCGCTGCCCGAGTTCCTCGCGGGCGCCTGGGAGCGCAAGGCCACCCTGCGCTACGGCGAGAACCCGCACCAGGCCGCCGCCCTCTACACGGACGGGCAGCCGGGCGGGCTCGCCAACGCCGAGCAGCTGCACGGCAAGGAGATGTCCTTCAACAACTACGTGGACACCGAGGCCGCGCGCCGCGCCGCCTACGACCACGAAGAGCCGTGCGTGGCGATCATCAAGCACGCCAACCCGTGCGGCATCGCCGTCGGCGCGGACGTCGCCGCCGCCCACCGCAAGGCGCACGCCTGCGACCCGCTGTCGGCCTTCGGCGGTGTCATCGCCGTCAACCGCCCGGTGACCGTCGAGCTCGCCGAGCAGGTCGCGGAGATCTTCACCGAGGTCATCGCCGCCCCGGGATACGAGGACGGCGCGGTCGAGATCCTGGCCCGGAAGAAGAACATCCGCGTCCTGAAGGTCGACGGCACCCCGCACCAGCCGGGTGACCTCAAGCCCGTCAGCGGCGGTGCGCTGCTCCAGCAGAGCGACCTCTTCCAGGCCGAGGGCGACGACCCGGCCCACTGGACGCTCGCCACCGGCGAGGCCCTGTCCCCGGCGGAGCTCGCCGAGCTGGCCTTCGCCTGGCGGGCCTGCCGGGCCGTCAAGTCGAACGCGATCCTCCTCGCCAAGGACGGCGCCTCGGTCGGCGTCGGCATGGGCCAGGTCAACCGTGTCGACTCGGCGAAGCTCGCCGTCGAGCGGGCCGGTGCCGAGCGCGCGCAGGGCGCGTACGCCGCGTCCGACGCCTTCTTCCCCTTCCCGGACGGGCTGGAGATCCTGACGGACGCGGGCATCAAGGCCGTGGTCCAGCCGGGTGGTTCGGTCCGTGACGAGCAGGTCGTCGAGGCCGCGCAGAAGGCGGGCGTGACGATGTACTTCACCGGGACCCGGCACTTCTTCCACTGAGTCCGGCCCGGCACGGCGAAGGCCGCGACCCGCAGCAGCGGGTCGCGGCCTTCGCCGTGTGCGGGGCTCCGGCGGGCCCGCTCAGTAGCGCGGGCGGTTGAACCAGGCGCCGGCTTTCGCCAGGCCGACGATGATCGTGATGCCCAGGGCCAGGGAGATCAGCGACGGGATGACACTGATGGCGGTGAGGCCGGCGTCGGAGTTCTCGCTCGCGCCGAGCGCGATCAGGTTGACGAGCACGCCGAAGACGGCGAACAGGCTCTGGAGGGAGCCGTAGACGATGCCCGAGACACGGACGCCGCTGCCGCCCTTCGCCATCTTGGCCGCGGTCAGGATCGGCCACAGCGACAGGCCGATGAACAGGACGCCGATGACCGCACCCACAACGCCGGCTGCGGCCCCCGCCTCGTTCGCGGAGGAACTGCTGGAGCCGGAGAGCGCAACGCCGAGCAGCGCGAAGCCGATGATGGCGAACAGGCCGCCCAGCAGCTGGAGGATGCCCAGGATCCAGAGGATGACCCGGGCCGCCTTCGCGCCGCCGGGCATCTCCATGTGGGGGCCCGGGTAGCCGCCCGGACCACCCGGGTAGCCCTGCGGAGCCTGCTGCGGGTACGCGTAGCCGCCCTGCGGCGGGACGCCCTGGGGGGCCTGCTGGGGGTAGCCGTAGCCGGGCTGGTCCTGCGGCTTCTGTCCGTACGGATTGTGCGGGTCGCCGAAACTCATCTGGGGTGTTCCTCCGTGGAAATGCGGGGACGCACGGCAATGGGCACGGAGGATCCTGCACGGTGCGGTCCGCCCCCCGGCACTGCCCGCGGTACTTCAGTCGTTTCATCGTCGTCCGAGCGGTGATGTCTTGTCCAGCCGGTTGGCGCACGGCCGGTCACTTGTTGTGCAAGTGCAATGAACCCTGCGGTCCTGGGAGCGCCTTGAGTGGAACCATGGCCACCTCATCCGGGAGGATGGAGTCATGACCGCCCAGATTCTCGATGGCAAGGCCACCGCGGCCGCGATCAAGTCCGAACTGACCGCCCGTGTGGCGGCCCTGAAGGCCCGGGGCATCACCCCCGGCCTCGGCACCCTGCTGGTCGGCGACGATCCGGGCAGCCGCTGGTACGTCAACGGCAAGCACAAGGACTGCGCCGAGGTCGGTATCGCCTCCATCCAGCGCGAACTGCCCGCGACGGCCTCCCAGGAGGACATCGAGGAGGTCGTGCGGGAGCTCAACGCCAACCCGCAGTGCACGGGTTACATCGTCCAACTCCCGTTGCCCAAGGGCATCGACACCAACCGGGTCCTGGAACTGATGGACCCGCTGAAGGACGCCGACGGCCTGCACCCCACCTCGCTGGGCCGGCTGGTCCTGAACGAGCCGGGCCCGCTGCCCTGTACCCCGTACGGGATCGTGGAACTGCTGCGCCACCACGGCGTCGAGATCAACGGTGCGCACGTCGTGGTCCTCGGCCGCGGGATCACCGTCGGCCGGTCCATCGGCCTGCTGCTGACCCGCAAGTCCGAGAACGCCACCGTGACGCTGTGCCACACCGGTACGCGCGACCTCTCCGGGCTGCTGCGCCAGGCCGACATCGTCGTCGCCGCGGCCGGTGTCCCGCACCTGGTCAAGCCCGAGGACGTGAAGCCCGGCGCGGCCGTGCTCGACGTCGGCGTCAGCCGCGACGAGGCCGGCAGGATCGTCGGCGATGTGCACCCCGGCGTCGCCGAGGTGGCCGCGTGGATCTCGCCGAACCCCGGCGGTGTCGGCCCGATGACCCGCGCCCAGCTGCTCGTCAACGTCGTCGAGGCGGCGGAGCGGACCGGCAGTGCGAGCTGAGCCGGGTGCCGAGCGCGTGAACGGGAGCGGCGCGGCCAGGTCCCGCCGCTTCCCGTCGGTCACGCGGGACACGGCCCGCCCCGAAGGGAGCGGCCGCGCCGTGCCCGGGGCCGTCTCCACGCCCGCCCGTCAGTGGCCGATGCTCAGCGTGCTCGCCGCGACCGCGGTGGGCCTGCTGACCACGGCGCTCGGGCAGGCCCGGGTCGGCTGCCTGGTGATCGGTGTGGCCCTGATCGCGGCGTCGGCGCTGCGGCGGGTGCTGCCCTCGGTGGGGATGCTCGCGGTGCGCTCCCGCTTCACCGACATGATCACCTACGGGCTGCTGGGCGTGGCGATCACCCTGCTCGCGCTGGTGATGGAACCCCGGCCGTGGCTGGAGGTGCCGTTCCTGGAGAGCGCGGTCCGCTTCACCGTCCGCTGAGTCCGCTGAGTCCGCTGAGTCCGCTGAGTCCGCCGGGTGCGGTGAGGCGCAGCACGCGGCCGTCGCGTGCGGGGTCGAGTTGGTCCGCCGGGCGTCGCCCCCCTGCCCGCGCAGGCCTCGTACACCCTGGTCACCGGCGTCCTCGCGCCGCCGGGTCCGACGCCGTACCGGTCGCCCGCGCGAACGCCTGCGGCCCGTCGGTCGAGGGCCACCGGACGGGGCGGACCATCCGCGTCGAACGATGGTCCGGGGGGCGGTCGCGCCTTCGAACCCGGGGGTCCGTGTGCCACGCACCACAGGGACCCGGGGGTTGGGCCGCGCCCGGGTCGGATAGCCTGACCGCGGATGTCTCTTCACGTCAAGATTTACAGGGGAGCGGCGTCCTCCAGCACATGGGGCAGGGACGCCCCACCGCCAGCTGTCTAACGGAGAAGGCCATGACCCGCACTCCTGTGAATGTCACCGTCACCGGCGCCGCCGGCCAGATCGGCTACGCGCTGCTCTTCCGTATCGCGTCCGGTCACCTGCTCGGCGCCGACGTGCCGGTCAAGCTCCGCCTCCTGGAGATCCCCCAGGGCATGAAGGCCGCCGAGGGCACCGCCATGGAGCTCGACGACTGCGCCTTCCCGCTGCTCAAGGGCATCGACATCTTCGACGACCCGAACAAGGGCTTCGAGGGCGCCAACGTCGCGCTCCTCGTGGGCGCCCGTCCGCGCACCGCGGGCATGGAGCGCGGCGACCTGCTCGCCGCCAACGGCGGCATCTTCAAGCCGCAGGGCCAGGCCATCAACGCGCACGCCGCGGACGACATCAAGGTCCTCGTCGTGGGCAACCCGGCCAACACCAACGCGCTCATCGCGCAGGCCTCCGCCCCGGACGTACCGGCCGAGCGCTTTACCGCGATGACCCGCCTGGACCACAACCGCGCGATCTCGCAGCTCGCCAAGAAGACCGGCGCCGACGTCACCGACATCAAGCGCCTGACCATCTGGGGCAACCACTCGGCGACCCAGTACCCCGACATCTTCCACGCGGAGATCGCCGGCAAGAACGCCGCCGAGGTCGTCAGCGACCAGGCGTGGCTCGCCGACACCTTCATCCCGACCGTCGCCAAGCGCGGCGCCGCGATCATCGACGCCCGTGGCGCCTCCTCCGCCGCCTCGGCCGCCAACGCCGCCATCGACCACGTCCACACCTGGGTCAACGGCACCGCCGAGGGCGACTGGACCTCCATGGGCATCCCGTCGGACGGCTCCTACGGCGTCCCGGCCGGTCTGATCTCCTCCTTCCCCGTCACCTGCAAGGACGGCAGGTACGAGATCGTCCAGGGTCTGGACATCGACGCGTTCTCCCGCACCCGCATCGACGCCTCCGTCAAGGAGCTGTCGGAGGAGCGCGACGCGGTCCGCGAGCTCGGCCTGATCTGATCCGTCACCGCTCGCCGGGCCCCGCGGACACCTCCGCGACCTCGGCGAGCAGGACGCACCCGAAGCGCCCCTGCCCCGACGGCCGGGGCGCTTTGGCGTGATTCCGCCTGTCCTCCGGTGTAGGGGAAATCTAAAGTCGGGCGGTGACCGAGAGTCCGATTCCCCGTCAGCCCGCAGGCGACCTGCAGCACGACCCCCCCGGGCGGCCCTCCGCCCGTCGATCCGGCGGTCAGCGAGGCCGGGCGCTTCCTGTGCGCCGGCACCTACCTCGACGCCGGGTACCGCGACCGGGTCATCGAGGAGCTGTACGTCCACGAGGAGCGGATCGTCGCGCCCTCCTACGGATTCGACGCCTCGCGCGTCCTCGCCCACGCCCTCCGCGCGCGCCGCGGCGAACTCGGCTGGGCCCTGGGCATCCTCGGCGCCTGGTTCGCGGGGTCCCTGCTCACCGGGGGCGCCCTCGCGGTGGTGCTCGTCCCGTTCCTGCTGCTGAGCCTCGCGGGCTGGCTCCGGGCCCGGTCCGGGCTGCTGCCACGGCTGCTGGCCCTCGCCGTACGGATCTACGCCTGGTGGAACCTGGCCGTCATCGTGCTCCTCGTCCTCGGGGTCTGGCTGGCCCTGCTCGGCGCGTTCGGCGACGGGGACGACGGCCCGTTCGCCCTGGGCGCGCTGCTCTTCTCCGGGGGCATCGGCGGACCGGCGGCCGGGCTCGTCCTCGGCTGGGTGCCCGCCGTCTTCGCCGGGGTCGTCACCGTGGTCGGACTCCAGCGCGGCCACGTCGCCCGGACCATCGCCGGAGACCTGAGCCGGGAGCGGTACGCACACCGCGCGTCGGACCCCGCGGAGGCGGACCAGGGCGTACGGTTCGCCCGCGTACGGCAGCGCATCCTCCACGAGCAGCACTCGCCGATGGTCCTGTACGACATCAACGACCCGTTCGTCGGGGCGGGCGAGTCCTACCGCCCCTGGCAGGTGTCCTTCGAGCTGCGCCCCCGCGAGGACCTCGAACCCGGCCGCGCACCGCAGCCCCTCACCAACGACCGCGTCATCGCGGGGATCGTGCCGCTGCTGGAGCGGTTGCGGGTGCCCGCACCGCACGGGTCCCCGCAGGCCGAGGCAGCCGTCATGGACCGCCTGCGCGAGCTGGTCGTCGACAGTTGCGTGTTCCTGCCGGGCGGCGGCCTGGACCACCGCGACGAAGGCCCGCACCTGCGGGCCGACTTCGAGGCGCACCGGGCGGCCGCCGTCGAGGAGGGCGGCGAACGCCGCCGGTACTTCCTGCGCGTCCGCGTCGGAGGCTGGGACGAGAACCTGGTCGTCACCGTGTTCGTACGGGTCCACACCCAGGGCGGGATGATGATGGTGGAGGTGGCGCCGCACGTGCTGCTGCCCGTCCACGTCACCTTCCACAACGCGGACGCGGACGCCCACCGCTACCTGAACAACAGCCGCTTCGGGAAGGCGGTCTGGGCCCTGCGGCACACGCCCGGCTCCTTCACGGCGTCCCTGGTCACCCTGGGCCGCGGCATCGCGAGCTGGTGGCGGATCGCCTCCGGCGGCCACGGCGGCGCCCGCCCGGAGGGGCCGCGCGCCTCGGTGCGCGAACTCGCCGCGCAGGACAACGGCTCGCTGTTCCACCTCATGGACCTCGACCGGTATCTGAAAACCGTTCAGGACCGGATCGTCGCCGGCATCACCGTCGTCCTGGACGAGAACGGCTGGCACACCGAGGCCTTCGCCCGCCGGGCCGACGTCCACATCAACGCGCACTTCGGGGACGTGACCAACAGCGCGATCAGCCTCGGCGGCCGCGGGAACCACAACAGCACACACAGGGGGAATCATGGCAACGGGTGACGGGGGAGCACGGGGAGCACAGGAGCCCACCGTGCGGTTCGGCAACATCCACGGCAGCGCGGTCAGCATCGGCGGCTCCAACAACACGAACACCGTCCACCAGGGCGGTACGGGAGCGGCCGCCCCCGGCGCGGCAGAGCTGCTGGAGGCGGTCCTCTCGCTGCGCGAGGCGCTCGTACGGGAGGCTCCCCGGGGCGCCGACAGGACGGCGCTCGACGCCGAACTGGACGGGGTCGCCGAGCAGCTGGAGGGCACGGACACGATCCGGCCCGGCCTGGTCGGCCGGCTCCGCGCGGCGCTGGAGCGGTGGGCCCCGCTGGTGGAGACGGTGAGCGCGGCCGCTGCCCTGGGCAGCCTGCTCGGCGCGCTGGGGGGCTGAACCGTGGCTCCGGCACAGCCGCCGTCCGGCCCGCGCCGCTGGGACGCGCAGGCGCAGCGCTGGGTGGTGGACCCGGCCCCGGCCGGGCCCGCGTCGGGCGCCGCCGCGGGCCTGCCGCCGCTCCCGCCGCAGCCGCCGACCGCGCCGCCGGCGTACGACCCGCTCGGACCGGTCGGCCAGGCGCCGCCCCCACCCCCGTACGAGGCGCCGCCCGGACCGCCCGGACCGCCTGCCGGGCCCTCCGGCCCGGTGCGCGGCCGGTGGCTTACTCCGGCGACGGCGGGCATCGCCGTCGCCTCCGTCGCGATCGGCGCGGCCGCCGTGTGGTTCGTGGCCCGGGACACGGGCGACGCCGACCGCGCGGGTGAGAAGAACGGGACGGTGACCTCGGGCGCCCCTACGGAGCCCGGCGGTTCCCCGTCACCGTCCCGGTCCGCGCCCACCGGCTCCCCGACCGGGGCCGCTGGCCCGACCGGTACGCCCACCCCCGGCCCGGCCGGCACCGCGGCCGGCGGCGGAGCCCACGAGACCAGGCAGGACACGGCGGGCTTCACCATCGCCGTGCCGGCGGGCTGGGTGCGGGAGGAGCTCAGGGAAGGGGTCTTCTACCGCTCGCCCGACCGGACGGCGCTGATCCAGGTGTTCCGGGTGTCGGAGCCGGAACTGACCCCGCTCGCCGCGGTCAGGCAGGCCTCCACCCACCTCAGGGCCGCCACCCGGGGGTACGAGGAGATCAGCGTCGGCCCGGTCTCCGGTGCCTCCGGTGCCGCGGAGCTGGTCTACCAGTACAACAGCGAGGAGTCGCGCGGGGTGCGGCGCGGGGTCGAACGCGTCCTCGTCGCGGCGGACGGCGGCAAGTGGGCGGTGCTCACCGCCGGCCCGGCCGCCGAGTGGCAGGCCACGCAGGACCACCACGCGGCGGCGCTGGCGGCGTTCCGGCCCGCCGGCTGAGGGCGAACCGGTCCGGGGCCGGGCGGCCGGCCCCGCCGGCCCCGACATGGCCCCGGCCGGTCAGGCCTTGTACATGCCCGGCTTGTAGTGGCCCGGCACCATGCGGGTGGTCACGCCGATGCGGTTCCACACGTTGATCGTCGCGATGACGGCGATCAGCTGGGCCAGTTCGCGCTCCTCGAAGTGCGCCGCGGCCTTCTCGTACACCTCGTCGGGCACGAAGCCGTCGGTCAGGACGGTGACGGCCTCGGTGAACTCGATCGCGGCGAGCTCCTTCTCGGTGTAGAAGTGCCGCGACTCCTCCCAGGCGCCCAGCTGCACGATCCGCTCGACGCTCTCGCCCGCGGCGATCGCGTCCTTGGTGTGCATGTCCAGGCAGAAGGCGCAGTGGTTGATCTGGGAGGCCCGGATCTTGACGAGCTCGACGAGGGACGGCTCCAGGCCCTTCTTGGAGGCGATCTCCAGGGCCAGCACGGCCTTGTAGACCTCGGGGGCGAGCTTCGCCATGTGCATGCGCGGGGTGTGCTCGGGCGCGTGGCCGTGGGTGTGGCTGTGGGTGTGAGAGGGGGTCCGCAGGTTCTCCGCTGTGGTCGTCATGCGCTCCACCCTAGGAGCCGGGCGGCCCGGCGATATGGTCCATATCCATGACGGATCCTTGGGCCACTTTCGGCGCCGACCTGCATCTGGACCTCTCCGCCGGGCGTGGCCTGCGGGCCGGCCTCACCGAGGCCCTGCGCGAGGCCGCGCGCAGCGGGCGGCTGGCCCCCGGCACCCGGCTGCCGTCCTCCCGCACCCTCGCCGCCGACCTGGGCGTCGCCCGCAACACGGTCGCCGAGGCGTACGCCGAACTCGTCGCCGAGGGCTGGCTGACGGCCCGGCAGGGCTCCGGCACCCGGGTCGCCGAACGGGCGCGCCCGCGCCGGCCCGCGACGGCGGCACCCGTACGGCGCCCCGCCCGGAGCGGGCCCGCGTACAGCCTGGTCCCCGGCACCCCGGACCTGGGCGGCTTCCCGCGCACCGGCTGGCTGTCGGCGGCCCGGCGGGCGCTGACCGCCGCCCCGAACGAGGCCTTCGGCTACGCGACCGACGGACGCGGCCGCGTCGAGCTGCGCCGGGCCCTGGCGGGCTATCTGGCGCGGGCCCGCGGCGTGTACGCGGACCCGGACCGGATCGTGCTGTGCTCGGGGTTCCTGCACGGGCTGAAGCTGCTCGCGGCGGTGCTGCGGGCACGGCGGGTGCGGGAGGTCGCGGTCGAGGGGTACGGACTGGACTTCCACCGGGAGGAGCTGGTGCGGGCGGGGCTGCGGACCCGGCCGCTCGGGGTGGACGGCGAGGGAGCCCGTACGGGGGAGCTGACGGCCGCGGCGGGCGCGGTGCTGCTGACCCCGGCGCACCAGTTCCCGACGGGCGCCGCCCTGACCCCGGCCCGGCGGGCCGCCGCGGTCGACTGGGCCCGGACCACCGGCGGGCTGATCCTGGAGGACGACTACGACGGGGAGTTCCGCTACGACCGGCAGCCGGTGGGAGCCCTCCAGGGGCTGGATCCGGACCGGGTGGTGTACCTCGGCACGGCCAGCAAATCGCTCGCCCCGGGGCTGCGGATCGGCTGGATGGTGCTCCCGCCGGGGCTGCCGGAGGAGGTGACCGCGGCGAAGGGGTACACGGACTGGGCCTCCAGCACGCTGGACCAGCTGACGCTGGCGGAGTTCATCGTGTCCGGGGGGTACGACCGGCACGTGCGCGGGATGCGGCTGCGCTACCGGCGGCGGCGGGACGAGCTGGTGGCGGCGGTGGCCGGCCGGGTGGCGGGGATCTCGGGGATCGCGGCGGGCCTGCACGCGGTGCTGGACCTCCCGGCGGGCACGGAGCGGTCGGTGCTGCAGTCGGCGGCCTGGCAGGACCTGGCCCTGCACGGCCTCTCCGCCTTCCGGCACCCGCAGGCCGAGCTCGCTCCGCGGGACGCGCTGGTCGTCGGCTACGGGACCCCGTCGGACAGCGCCTGGTCGCCGACCCTCGCGGCGCTCGCCGCCTCCCTGCCGTGACGGCTCCGCCGGGGGAGGTGGCGCCGGGCCGTCGCGGGGGCTCCGCCCCCGGCCCCCGCGCCTCAAACGCCGGCGGGGCTGAAACAGGACGCGGGGGCTCGGGGGCGGAGCCGCCCCACCGGTGCGGCAGGCGGGAAACCGGGCTCCACTCAGCCAACTGGTGGTGCCGGGGCCGGTGGCGATTTCGGTTCGCCGAAGCGGGACAGGGCCAGGGAGCCGGCCACCGCCACGGCGAAGCCCGTCACCGCCAGCCATGTCAGGCCCTCCCGGGTGCGGTCGCCGAGCCAGACCACGCCCACCACCGCCGGGCCGATCGTCTCGCCGAGCACCAGCCCGGCCGTCGCGACCGTCACCGAGCCGCGCGCCAGCGCCGAGGTGAGGAGCAGGAACCCGGCCGCCCCGCCCAGCAGGAGCGCGTACAGGGCCGGGTTCGCGAGGTCCCACGGTGAGTCGATGAGCCGTACCGAGACCTCCACCACGCCGAATCCCGTACCCGCGCCCAGGCCGAGGACCAGGGCCCGCGGCCCGTCCGGCAGTCCGCCCGCGACCGCGCCGACCAGCAACACCAGCACCGCCACCCCCAGCAGCCCCAGCTTCAGCGCCAGGGAACCCGTCCCGCTGCCCTCCTCCCCCGCGGAGAGCCCCAGCATCAGCAGCCCCAGGCACACCACGCCCACCGCGCACCACTCCGCCGGGGACAACCGCACCGCCATCAGCCGTGACGCCGCCACCGCCGTCACGGCCAGACTGGCGGCCAGCGCGGCCCCGACCACGTAGATCGGAACGTGACGCAGCGCGATGATCTGCAGGACGAATCCGGCCCCGTCCAGGCCGAGGCCGAGCAGATAGCGCCACTGCCGGGCGGCCCGCAGGAACAGCGCCGCGTCCACCCCGGACCCGCTGCCCGGCTCCACCGCCCGTGTCGCGAGGGCCTGCAGCACGGACGCCGTACCGAAGCAGACCGCCGCACCCAGCGAGCAAAGCATCCCAATCAGCACGAAAGGACTCTAGGTCACGGATCTCACGACGGCCGGATTCCATCGGCCGGGGGCCCCGTTCTAGTCTGTCGGGAGCACGCCAGGCCCCAGGGGGACAGCAGACATGGACAGCAGCAGCACCAACCAGCGCCGTATGCGCTCCGGCGCCGTCGCCCTCGGAGGCATGGGGCTGCTCGCGGCCACCCTCGTGGCCTGCGGCAGCAGCGACGAACCGGACCGGCGCTGCGCCTCGCGCTCCACGCTGGAGCACCTGAACAGCAAGGAGTGCAGGACCGGCGGAACCGGCTCGTACTACTACGGCGGCCGCGTCAGCAAGGGCAAGGTCACCGGCGGCAGCTTCGACAAGTCGGCCGTCACCCGCGGCGGCATCGGCGGCCACTCCAGCTCCAGCGGCGGCTGATCGCACGATGCAGCGGCACACCATCGAGCCCCGGCCCGGCTGGCAGAAGACGGTCGAGGAGCAGGGGCTGATCTACCCCCTCACCCGCTACCCCGACGACTCGTTGCGCCCCTACTGGGACGAGAGCGCCTACTACTCCTTCTCCCTGCCCGAGGTCGAGGCCCTGGAGAACGTCGTCGAGGAACTGCACGCCATGTGCCTGGCCGCCGCCGCGCACATCGTCGAGCAGGACCGGTTCGCCGACCTCGGCATCACCGACCCCGGGCTCGCCGCGCTGATCGCCGAGTCCTGGCGCCGCCGCGCCGAACAGCCCTCCCTGTACGGCCGTTTCGACCTGCGCTACGACGGCACCGGCAGCCCGGCCAAGATGCTGGAGTACAACGCCGACACCCCGACCTCCCTGGTGGAGGCGGCCAGCCCGCAGTGGTTCTGGATGGAGGAGCGGTTCCCCGGCGCCGACCAGTGGAACTCCCTCCACGAGCGCCTCGTCGACGCCTGGCGCCGCCAGGCCGAGCTGCTGGCGCCCGGCCCGCTGCACTTCGCGCACTCCGAGACCGACGAGCTCGGCGAGGACCTGATGACGGTCGCCTACCTGCAGGAGACCGCCGACCAGGCCGGCCTGGAGACCCACGCCCTGTCCGTGGAGCAGATCGGCTGGGACAGCCTGTCCGGCCGGTTCGTGGACGAGAAGCTGCGCTTCATCCGCAGCTGCTTCAAGCTCTACCCGTGGGAGTGGCTGGCCACGGACCAGTTCGGCCCGCAGGTCCTCGGCACCTACGACCACGGCGGCGGCTCCGGCACCACCTGCTGGATCGAGCCGTTGTGGAAGATGCTGCTCTCCAACAAGGCGCTGCTCGCGATCCTGTGGGAGCTCTTCCCGGAGCACCCCAACCTGCTGCCCGCCTATCTCGACGGCCCGCGCGAGCTCGCCGAGCCCGGATCGGCGGGCTACGTGGCCAAGCCGCTCCTCGGCCGCGAGGGCGCGGGCGTCACCCTGCACGAGCCCGGCCCGGACGGTGTGCCGTTCGTACCGGAGCCGGGGGAGCGGTACTGCTTCCAGGGCCTGGCCCCGCTGCCCGACTTCGACGGCAACCGGGTGGTGCTCGGCGCGTGGGTCGTCGAGGACGAGGCCGCGGGGCTCGGCATCCGCGAATCGGCGGGGCCGGTCACGGACGAGTACGCCCGCTTCCTGCCCCACGTCATCCTCTGAGCATCCGCCGGGGGCGCGGCTACGCCGACAGCACGGACCGGAGCTGCTCCAGCCCCCAGTCCAGGTCCTCCTTGCTGATCACCAGCGGCGGGGCGATGCGGATGGTCGACCCGTGGGTGTCCTTCACGAGCACGCCCCGCTCCATCATCTTCTCGGAGATCTCCCGGCCCGTACCGCGGGAGGGGTCGATGTCGACACCCGCCCACAGCCCGCGGCCGCGCACGGCGGTCACGGCGCCCCCGCCGACGAGCATGCCCAGCTCGCGGTGGAGGTGGTCGCCCAGTTCGGTGGCCCGCTGCTGGAACTCGCCGGTCCGCAGCATCGCGATCACCTCCAGCGCGACGGCGCAGGCGAGCGGGTTCCCGCCGAAGGTCGATCCGTGCTGGCCGGGCCCGAACACCCCCAGCACGTCCCGGTCGGCGACCACCGCCGACACCGGCACGACACCGCCGCCGAGCGCCTTGCCGAGGATGTAGACGTCCGGGACGACCCCCTCGTGCTCGCAGGCGAAGGTCCGGCCGGTCCGGCCGAGCCCCGACTGGATCTCGTCGGCCATGAAGAGCACGTTCCGCTCGCGGGTCAGCTCCCGTACGCCGCCGAGGTACCCGGCGGGCGGCACCAGCACCCCGGCCTCGCCCTGGATCGGCTCCAGCAGTACGGCCACGGTGTTCTCCGTGACGGCGTGCGACAGCGCGGTGAGGTCCCCGTACGGGACGATCTCGAAGCCGGGCGTGTACGGGCCGAAGTGGTCGCGGGCGTCGTGGTCCGTCGAGAAGGAGACGATCGTCGTGGTCCGGCCGTGGAAGTTGTCGGCGGCCACCACGATCTTGGCGTGCCCGTCCGGGACGCCCTTGACCTCGTAGCCCCACTTGCGGGCCGTCTTCACGGCCGTCTCCACCGCCTCCGCACCGGTGTTCATGGGCAGCACCATCTCCTTGCCGCACAGTGCGGCGAGTTCGGTGCAGAAGTCGGCGAACCGGTCGTGGTGGAAGGCGCGCGAGGTGAGGGTCACCCGCTCCAGCTGGGCCTGCGCGGCGTCGATCAGACGGCGGTTGCCGTGCCCGAAGTTGAGCGCGGAGTATCCGGCGAGCATGTCGAGGTATCTGCGGCCCTCCACGTCGGTCATCCACGCGCCGTCCGCGGACGCGACGACGACGGGCAGCGGGTGGTAGTTGTGCGCGCTGTGCGCGTCGGCGGAGCGGATGGCATCAGCTGTTGTCGACACGGGGTCTCCGATCGTCCGTCTGGCCGGTGAAGCAGTGACGAGGGTGGCGTCACCTTCTTATCGTCGCTCGTATCCCGGACGCAGAAACCTGTTCCGCGGCACGCCAGCTAAGGTGTTCGGTACGCACGGCGACTGGCGTACGGGGAACCAACTCCGGGGGAGTCGTGCGCGCTCGACCGCATACAGGGCCGCTCGCCTGGGCCTCGCGGGGTACCGATCACATCGACCCCGGAGGAGCCCGCCGTGTCCGCGAGCCGCCGTCCCGCCCGTCATCCCGCCCTTCTCGCGACCGACCCCGAACTGGCGTCCCACATTGCCGCGGAGGAAGTCCTCCAGGCGCAGACCCTGCGCCTGATCCCCAGCGAGAACTACGTGTCCGCGGCCGTCCTCGAAGCCTCCGGCACCGTGCTGCAGAACAAGTACAGCGAGGGCTACCCCGGCCGCCGCTACTACGAGGGCCAGCAGAACATCGACCGGGTCGAGGCCCTGGCGATCGAGCGGGCCAAGGGTCTGTTCGGCGTGGACCACGCCAACGTGCAGCCGTACTCCGGCTCCCCGGCCAACCTGGCCGTCTACCTGGCCTTCGCGCGGCCCGGCGACACGGTCATGGGCATGGCCCTGCCGATGGGTGGCCACCTGACGCACGGCTGGGGCGTCTCGGCGACGGGCTCGTGGTTCCGCGGCGTGCAGTACGGCGTCCGCCCCGACACGGGGCTGATCGACTACGACGCGGTGCGCGAGCTGGCCCTCGCCGAGCGGCCCAAGCTGATCTTCTGCGGGGGCACCGCCCTGCCGAGGACCATCGACTTCGCCGCGTTCGCGGAGATCGCGCGCGAGGCGGGCTCGGTCCTGGTCGCCGACGTCGCCCATATCGCCGGTCTGATCGCGGGCGGGGCGCACCCCTCCCCGGCCGGTCACGTGGACGTCATCTCCACCACGACCCACAAGACGCTGCGCGGTCCGCGCGGCGCGATGCTGATGTGCCGCGAGGAGCACGCGAAGGCGATCGACAAGGCCGTCTTCCCGGGCCTGCAGGGCGGCCCGCACAACCAGACCACGGCCGGTATCGCGGTGGCGCTGCACGAGGCGGCGCAGCCGTCCTTCGTCCGTTACGCGCACGCGGTCGTCGCCAACGCCAAGGCACTGGCGGCGGCGCTGCTGGAGCGGGGCTTCGACCTGGTCTCGGGCGGTACGGACAACCACCTGATCCTGATCGACCTCACGGACAGGGAGGTGCCGGGCAAGGTCGCGGCCAAGGCCCTGGACCGGGCGGGGATCGTCGTGAACCACAACACCGTCCCGTTCGACCCGCGCAAGCCGTTCGACCCGTCGGGTATCCGGATCGGCACGCCGTCGCTGACGTCCCGCGGACTGTCCGCTGAGCACATGCCGGTGGTCGCCGACTGGATCGCGCGCGCGGTCGATGCCGCCGCGAAGGGCGACGAAACCGCACTGAAGGTGATCCGTTCCGAGGTCGCCGACCTGATGGCCGCCTTCCCGGCCCCGGGCCTGCCGGTGTCGTAGTCCTGCGGCGCCGCTGCCGGGGGCTCTGCCCCCGGACCCCCGCGCCTCAATCGTCGGCGGGGCTGATTTTCAGCCCCGCCGCCGATTGAGGCGCGGGCCGATGGCGGGCACGAGCGGCGCTCCGCACCTGAGAGAATGGGGCCATGGCTTCTGATCGTCCTCGCGCGCTCTCCGGCATCCAGCCCACCTCCGGTTCGTTCCACCTCGGGAACTACCTCGGAGCCATCCGCCAGTACGTCGCCCTCCAGGAGACGCACGACGCGTTCTACATGGTCGTCGACCTGCACGCGATCACCATGCCCCAGGATCCGAAGGACCTGCGCGCGAACACCCGCCTCTCCGCCGCGCAGCTGCTCGCCGCCGGCCTGGACCCGGAGCGCTGCACGCTCTTCGTCCAGAGCCACGTCCCCGAGCACGCGCAGCTCGGCTGGGTGATGAACTGCATCACCGGTTTCGGCGAGGCCAGCCGGATGACCCAGTTCAAGGACAAGTCCGCCAAGGGCGGTGTCAACAGCGCCAGCGTCGGCCTCTTCACCTACCCGATCCTCCAGGTCGCCGACATCCTGCTCTACCAGGCGAACGCCGTCCCGGTCGGCGAGGACCAGCGCCAGCACATCGAGCTCACCCGCGACCTCGCCGAGCGCTTCAACAGCCGGTTCGGCCAGACCTTCACGCTGCCCGCCGCGCACATCGTCAGGGAGGTCGCGAAGATCTACGACCTCCAGGACCCGGCGATCAAGATGTCGAAGTCGGCGTCGTCCCCCAAGGGCCTGATCAACCTCCTCGACGAGCCCAAGGTCACCGAGAAGAAGATCAAGAGCGCGGTCACCGACACCGAGGCCGAGATCCGCTTCGACACCGAGAAGAAGCCCGGCGTCAGCAACCTGCTCACGATCTACTCCACCCTCACGGGCGAGTCGATCCCCGCCCTGGAGGAGAGGTACGCCGGTAAGGGCTACGGCGCGCTGAAGACGGACCTGGCCGGTGTGATGGTCGATTTCGTCACACCCTTCAAGCAGCGCACCCAGGAGTACCTGGACGACCCGGAGACCCTGGACTCCCTGCTGGCCAAGGGCGCGGAGAAGGCCCGTGCGGTCGCCGCGGAGACGCTGGCGCAGGCCTACGACCGCCTCGGTCTGCTGCCCGCCAAGCACTGACGAACGCACCTACGGAAAGACCGCTCTGGCACGAAGTGGGGTCGTGGCCCCACACTGGGGCGGCAGGGTCCACCAGGACAAGCGGAGGAGAGATACGTGGGGACCGTAACGCTCGGCGTTTCGATCGCGGTCCCGGAGCCGTACGGCAGCCAGCTCCAGGAGCTGCGCGCGGGCTTCGGGGACGCCGCCGCGCACGGCATCCCCACGCACGTCACCCTCGTACCGCCGACCGAGGTGGAGGCGGACCGGCTCCCGGCGATCCGGGCCCACCTCACCGAGGTCGCCGCCCGCTTCCCGGCCTTCCCGATGCGGCTGAGCGGGACGGGAACCTTCCGTCCCGTCTCCCCGGTCGTCTTCGTCCGGATCGCCGAGGGCGTCGCGGGCTGCACCCGGCTGCAGAGCGAGGTCCGCGACCCGTCCGGGCCGCTCAGCCGCGAGCTGGCCTTCCCGTACCACCCGCACGTCACCGTCGCCCACGGGATCTCCGAAGAGGCGATGGACCTGGCGTTCACGACGCTGGCCGACTACGCGGCGGAATGGGCCTGCGACGGGTTCGCGCTCTACGAGCAGGGCTCCGACGGGGTCTGGCGCAAGCTGCGTGAATACCCTTTCGGTAGCGGGCCCACAGGCGTTCCGGCGCAGCCGGGCTCCCCGGCGGACCGGACGGCCGAGGCGGCCGGGGCGACCGTACGGCCTTCCTGACGGAGCGGGCGCAGGGTCAGCCGGGCGGTGCGCCGGGCGCGGAACCTCAGCCTTCGCAGGACCAGGGCGTGGAACGGTCGCCTCGTCGAGGGCGCTGGGCGAAAAGTCACAATCGACGACCGTAGTCCCTGAAAGCGACAATCCCGGCTATTTCCGACGCCTCATTTACGGTGACCCCATGGACTGGCTGACGAAACTCCCGGTGATCGGGCCGCTGGCGGGCCGTGCGATGCGGACCCACGCGTGGCGCAGCTACGAACGCCTCGACCGCGTGCACTGGACCCGGCTCGCCGCCGCGATCACCTTCATCAGCTTCCTCGCGCTCTTCCCCCTGATCGCCCTGGCCGCCGCGGTCGGTGCGGCACTGCTCAGCGAGCAGCAGCTGGACAGGCTGGAGAAGACCCTCTCCGAGCAGGTCCCCGGCATCTCCGACCAGCTCAACATCGGCGGACTCGTCGCGAACGCGGCCACCATCGGCCTCGTCGCCGGCGCCCTCCTCCTCTTCACCGGCATCGGCTGGGTGGGCTCGATGCGGGACTGCCTGCGCGCGGTGTGGGACAAGGACGACGAGGACGACGGGAACCCGATCGTCCGCAAGGGCAAGGACGGGCTCGTCCTGCTCGGCCTCGGCGCAGTGGGCCTGATCTCCGCGGCGGCCTCGATCCTCGGGTCGAGCGCCGTCGGCAAGGCGGCCGACCGGCTGGGCATCCCCGGCGAAGGCGCCGGCGGCGTGCTGCTGCGCGCCTTCGCCTTCCTGATCGGCGTGGCGGCCGCCTTCCTGGTGCTGCTTTACCTCCTGACCCTGCTCCCCGGCGTCGAACCGCCGAGGGCCCGCCTGATCCAGGCCGCGCTGATCGGCGCGGCCGGATTCGAGCTGCTGAAGCTGCTGCTCAGCGGCTACATGAGGGAGGTCGCCTCGAAGAGCATGTACGGGGCCTTCGGCGTACCGATCGCCCTGCTGCTCTGGATCAACTTCATGGCGAAGCTGCTGCTGTACGTCTCCGCCTGGACGGCCACCCGCGACGACGGCGAGGGGGAGCCCCCGGCGGCCGGACAGGAGCAGGGGCGGGAGCAGGAGCAGGAGCAGGCCGGCGGGCGGTGATCCCGTGGGGACCCCGAGGGAGGGCTCCGTGGGCCTTCCGCCGTACGAGGCACCGCACCGGCCAGCGCGCCCCGGCAGACCCCCACGGCCACAGCACCAGTGCTGTGGACGTAGAGATTTGCCGGGTCGCGGTGTTCGGTGCGGTGCATCGCAAGGCGGAGGGCCGCAGCTTGTACCGGACGTACTCGCGTGGTCCGACAACGCGGCGAGGTGCCGTGTCCGGGCGCCGCGCCCCGGCAGACCCCCACGGCCACAGCACTAGACGAGTTCCTCGTCGCGGCCCCGGCTGCGCCGCCCGCGCGGCCAGCGGCGGTTGACCACGTACGCGCCGACCGCCAGCACGGCGAGCGCACCGCCCGCGACGCCCAGGGCGGTGCCCATGCCGCCGCCCGGGGCGATGCCGTTCGCCGACGGGTTGTTCTCGTGCGACTGGGCCGGCGAACCGTGCGGCGAGGTGTCCGCGCTCTTCGGCGGCACCAGCTCACCCACCGGCTTGACCTTCCCGGCCGCGGCGAAGCCCCAGTCGAGGAGCGCGGCGGACTCCTCGTAGACCGAGTTCGCGCCGCCCGCGCCCGGGTTCATCACGGTGACCAGCAGTTTCCGGGAGCCCTGCTGCGCCGCCCCGGTGAAGGTGGAGCCTGCCATGCTGGTGGTGCCGTTCTTCACCCCGGCGATGCCCTTGTACGGGGAGATCCCGCCCGCGCCCGTCATCAGCCGGTTGGTGTTCTGGATCTCGAAGTAGTCCCGCGGCTTCCCGGGCTCCTGCAGGCCGGGGAACTTCGCGCTCGCCGTGCCGCAGTATTCGCGGAAGTCCTGCTTCTGCAGTCCGGAGCGGGCGATCAGCGTGAGGTCGTACGCGCTCGACACCTGCTCCGGGGCGTCGTACCCGTCGGGCGACACCACGTGGGTGTCCAGCGCCTGGAGTTCCTCCGCGTGCGCCTGCATGTCCTTGACGGTCTTCTCGACGCCGCCGTTCATGGCCGAAAGTACGTGCACGGCGTCGTTCCCCGACCGCAGGAACACCCCGAGCCACAGGTCGTGGACGGAGTACTCGTGGTCCTCCTTGACCCCGACCAGGCTGCTGCCCGGGCCCACGCCGTCCATGTCCGCGTCGGTGACCTTGTGCACCTGCTCCTTGGGCAGGCTCGGCAGCAGGGTGTCCGCGAAGAGCATCTTCATCGTGGAGGCGGGCGGCAGCCGCCAGTGCGCGTTGTACGCCGCCAGGACCTCGCCGGACTCGGCGTCCGCCACGATCCACGACCGGCCGGTGAGGTTCGCCGGCAGGGCGGGCGCGCCCGGCAGCAGATTCACCTGCGTACCCGGCTGGCCGAGCAGGGATCCGCCGACCGTGGACATCGACGCGGGCGGCGCGGGGGCCGCCGGCGCCTTGGCGGGCCCGCCCTTCCCGTCGGCCGGCGGGGTCGGCGCGGCGTGCGCGGGCACACCCAGCATGGTGGGCACCAGCAACGCGGCGGTAAGGACCGTCAGAGCGGTCGTCTTGGCAGACACGCAGGTGAAAGTACATCCCGATGAGCTGTATGGCGTCGCGGACCGGCCATTTCGTGGCAACCAACCCCGGGACAGCCCACCCCAGCGCGTCCGTCCCGGGGACGAAACAGATACTGAGGGCATGAAACTCAGCCGTGCCGCCTCCTGGTTCCTGCTCGCCTTCGGGGTGTGGACCTGGTTCATCTGGGTGTCTTTCGTCCGGAACCTGTGGAAGAACGGCAGTGGCCTGGCCTTCGACACGGCGGGCGACCCCACTGCCTACTTCTGGGTACACCTGGCGCTCGCCGTGACGTCCTTTCTCCTGGGGACGGCGGTCGGCGTGATCGGGTTGCGCGGGGTCCTGGCCCTGCGACGTGCGTCACGCCCGGGTGACGAGGACGGTGCGGTATGACGGTCCTGCTCTTCGCGCTGGTCGCACTGGCGGTCTGCGCCCTGCTCGTCGGGGTGCACCGCTGGCTGTGGGTCCGCCTGGTCCGTGACACCACCGCCCCCGGTGGGCTGCCCCGCCGCATCGGCACCGCGTTGACCATCGCCCTGCCCCTCCTGTCCGTCGCCGCCCTGACCGCGGGCCGTGCCGGGGCCCCCTTCTGGCTGCAGCAGACGGTGTCCTGGCCGGGGTACCTGTGGCTCGCGGTGCTCCTGTACCTGACCCTGACGATGCTGGTCGCGGAACCGATCCGCGCGCTGTTGCTCCGCCGTCTGGCCCACCGCGCCCCCTCCGGGGCGACAGCCGGACCTCCCACGGAGCAATCCGCCCCCGGGGCCGGCCCGGCCGCGGCCACCGCGGCGCCCTCCGCTGCCGCCGACACCGAGGCGGGGGCGGAGACGGAGCCCGGCGCGGTGCTCGCCGCGGACGGCCCGCCCGCGGAACCGGCCGCCACGGCGCCGGGAAGCGGCCTCACCCGCCGCACCTTCGTCGCACGCGCGGTGGGCGGGGCGGCCGCCGCCGTCGCCGTCGGCACCGTCGCGGGCGGCACGTACGGGGTGCTGCGCGGGCCGAGCGTGCGGCGGGTCCAGGTCCCCCTGGCGAAACTGCCGCGCGCGGCGCACGGCTTCCGGATCGCCGTCGTCAGCGACGTCCACCTCGGCCCGGTGCTCGGCCGCGCCCACGCCCAGCGCATCGTCGACACCGTCAACCGCACCCAGCCCGACCTCATCGCCATCGTCGGTGACCTCGTCGACGGCAGCGTCCCCGACCTCGGACCGGCCGCGGAGCCGCTGCGCGGGCTGACCGCCCGTCACGGCTCCTTCTTCGTCACCGGCAACCACGAGTACTTCTCCGGCGCCGAGCAGTGGGTCGAGCACGTCCGCGAGCTCGGCCTGACCCCGCTGGAGAACGCCCGGCGCGCCCTGCCGCACTTCGACCTGGCCGGGGTCAACGACGTCCAGGGCGAGCGGGAGGGGAGCGGCCCCGACTTCCGGGCCGCCCTCGGTGACCGCGACCGTACGCGGGCCGCCGTACTCCTCGCCCACCAGCCGGTGGTCATCCACGACGCCGTCCAGCACGGCGTCGACCTCCAGCTCTCCGGCCACACCCACGGCGGCCAGCTCTGGCCGGGCGAGTACCTCGCCGAGCTCGCCAACCCCACCGTCGCCGGGCTGGAGCGCTACGGCGACACCCAGCTCTACGTCTCCCGCGGGGCGGGGGCCTGGGGTCCGCCGGTCCGGGTGGGCGCACCGTCCGACATCACGGTCGTCGAACTCGCCTCATACCGGGCCTGACCCGCCCCGGCCGCCAACCGCCGCCCCGCAGAACGATCTTCCGGTGGCTGATATTCCGTGATGGGATATCCGGTCATCGGACAGTGGGTCGCTGTCTCCGGGACGAGGGGTGGTGGTTCACGGGATGCGGTCTGTCCGCTGGAAGATCATTGCTGCGGGTCGGAGGCCTTGCGCCGGCCCGCGGCCGTCTGGGCCATGCCCGGCAGGAAGTCCGCGAACAGCTCGTGGACCTCGCGCACCAGCGGCCGCAGCACGCGGAAGCGGGCCAGCACGATGCCCCGCGTGGTGAGCTGCGCGCCGCGCTCGGCGAGCCGGCGCGACTTCTCGCTGTCCGGGGAGCGGTCGAAGACCCAGTAGAGGACCAGGCCCATCTGCGAGAGCCACATCAGCTCCGGCAGTACGTCGGCCAGTTCGGCCGGCACCTTGGTCTTCGCGCCCGCCAGCACCTCGCGGTGGATGTCGATCGCGGCCTTGCGCGCCGGTTCCGACTCCGGTGAGAAGGGGCTGAGAGGGCTCTCGGGGTCCGCCGCGTTCTTGAAGAACTGCGAGGCGAACTCGTGGTACGGGGCGCCGATGTCCAGCCAGCTCGTCAGGACGCCCGCGAGCCTCTTCTGCAGATCGGTCTCGTTGTCCAGGATGGGCCGGACCGCTGCCTGGTGGGCGGCGCTGATCCGGTCGTAGAAGCCCTGGACCAGGTGTTCCTTGGACTCGAAGTAGTAGTAGGCGTTGCCGACCGAGACGCCGGCTTCCTTGGCGATGCCCCGCATGGTCGTCTTGTCGAAGCCGCGCTCCTGGAAGAGGCGGAGCGCGGTTTCGAGGATGAGCGTGCGGGTCTGCTCGCTCTTGGGAGCCTTCTGTTCAGTCACGGTGCACGAGCCTATCGGGGGACGGCGCACTGGTCGTCACAGGCCGGTCCCTCGGCGGTCTCGGACGGTCCTTCGGTGCGCACGGCCTGCCGCCACGCGGAGGCCGTGAACATGGCGGCCCGGGCGAACGGGCGGCCGGCCGGCGTCGCCAGCCAGTTCGCCTTCGGCCGGTGTTCGGCCAGGGCCCACAGGCAGACGATGAAGGCGTCGGTCCCGGTCCACACCTGGCCGGAGTCCCCCACGACGGTGATCTCGCGGAGCGTCGAGGCGTGGTCGAGCCGGGGGAACCGCCGCCGCGCCTCCCAGGACGCGGCGGGGACCAGGGCGACCGGCAGGAGCAGCGGCTGCGCCAGCAGCCAGTGCCGGATGTGCACGCAGAGCGGGCAGTCGGCGTCGTAGAGGACGGTCAGGTGCCGTACGGCTCCGGTGGGTGCCACGGCTCAGGCCCCGAGCGGCGCGGTCCACCCCTGCGGGGGGACGGGCGGGGTCGTCTGGCGCTCCATGATGCCGCGGCGGCGCATCCTGTTCAGCGCCCACACGTTGCCGAGGTGCATGACGCCCAGGACCAGCAGGACGACGCCGAGCTTGACCGAGAGCGCCTCGAAGAGGGCGCGGGCGGTGTCGATCTCCCTGGTCGAGCGGAGGAAGAGGGTCACGAAGCCGATGTTGACGAGGTAGAAGCCGACCACGAGGAGCTGGTTGACCGCGTCGGCGAGCTTCTCGTTGCCGTGGAGGACGTCCCCGATGAAGACGCGGCCGTTGCGGCTGAGCGTGCGGGCCACCCAGACCGTGAGGCCGATGCTGATGAGCAGGTAGATGACGTACGTGACCACGGTGAGGTCCATTGCCCCAGCCCCTTTGAACGTGTTCAAATGCTCTGACGTCGATGACTCTAGAGCCTTTTTTGAACAAGTTCAAGCGAATGGTCGCGTGCGCTCGCCGCCCCGGAAACGCGTGCGGGCCCCGGCCGTTCGGCCGGGGCCCGCACACGTCGTACCGGGGGGCTCACATGCTGAGCGCCCGCGCGTGGCTCAGCTGCGACATCACCCAGTGGAAGGTGTTCGCGTCCACCGCCGGGATCATCGTGGAGTGGTGGCGGCCGCCGCTGGTCACCGTGACCTGGATGTATCCGGTGGTGGTCCGCTCCTTCATCAGGAGGAAGAGCAGGCCGAGCAGGCAGAAGAGGAAGAAGACGATCGCCAGCACGATCGCGTGGGGCGGGATCTTCTCCTCGGTGCGCGAGAAGTCGGTCGCGTTCCACATCGCGCCCCTCAGCGGCATGGTGCCCGACGGGGTGATGATCTGGTCGCCGGCGACGGTGATGTCGCCGAGGGCGAAGCCGGCGCCGCCGACCGGGGCCGCGGAGTATCCGGCGGGCGACGGTATGCCCGCGCCGATGGTCGGCTGGTGGGCCGGGGCCGCCGGGTACGGCTGGGGGTACCCGTAACTGGCCTCGCCGGGGCCCCACTTGTAGTCGCCCTGGCCGGGCGGGCCGCCCTGGCCGCCCTGACCGGCGGGGTCGCTCGCGTACGGGTTCGGCTGCTGCTCGCTCATGCGGCCGATCCTTCCACAGGCGCCCCCGCCCTGTGTCCCGGGTCCCGCACCCCGGGATCCCCGGTCAGGGGGAGAGGCGGCCGGCGGCCTTTCGGTGTGCGCCCGCACGAGGGTGCCGTCCACCTTGGCGCGCATCGGGTCCGCCCATGCCGCAACGGCCCCGGGCGTCCGCCGGCACCGGCCCGGGGACGGCCCGGTCCCCGGGCCGGCTGGACCGCCGGTGACGCACGAGGGCCCCGCCCCCGGGGTGAACCGGGGACGGGGCCCTCGTACGGGCAGGGACCGGGAGGTCAGAAGCGGCGCGTGATCAGCGCACGCTTGACTTCCTGGATCGCCTTGGTGACCTCGATGCCGCGCGGGCACGCGTCGGTGCAGTTGAAGGTCGTGCGGCAGCGCCACACGCCGTCCTTGTCGTTCAGGATCTCCAGCCGCTGCTCGCCGGCCTCGTCGCGCGAGTCGAAGATGAAGCGGTGCGCGTTGACGATCGCCGCCGGGCCGAAGTACTGGCCGTCGTTCCAGAACACCGGGCACGAGGACGTGCACGCGGCGCACAGGATGCACTTGGTGGTGTCGTCGAAGCGCTCGCGGTCCTCGGCGGACTGCAGGCGCTCGCGCGTCGGCTCGTTGCCCTTGGTGACCAGGAACGGCATGACGTCCCGGTACGCCTGGAAGAAGGGCTCCATGTCGACCACGAGGTCCTTCATCACCGTGAGGCCCTTGATGGCCTCGACGGTGATCGGCTTCTCGGGGTTGATGTCCTTGATCAGCGTCTTGCAGGCGAGCCTGTTCTTGCCGTTGATCCGCATCGCGTCCGAGCCGCAGATGCCGTGCGCGCACGAGCGGCGGAAGGTGAGCGTGCCGTCCAGGTCCCACTTGATCTTGTGGAGACCGTCGAGCACGCGCTCCTTCGGGTCGATCTCGACCTGGAAGTCCTGCCACTGCGACTCGTCCGAGACCTCGGGGTTGAAGCGGCGGATCCGGAAGGTGACCGTGATGTACGGGGAGGCCGCAGCCGCCTCTTCCATCTTGTCCAGGGTGGGGGTAGCCATCAGTACTTACGCTCCATCGGCTGGTAGCGGGTCGTCACGACCGGCTTGTAGTCGAGCCGGACCGAGTCCGAGCCGTCGGCTCCGACCTCGCG
Organism: Streptomyces sp. NPDC090021; assembly: GCF_044748225.1. Lineage (NCBI taxonomy): Bacteria > Bacillati > Actinomycetota > Actinomycetes > Kitasatosporales > Streptomycetaceae > Streptomyces > Streptomyces sp. NPDC090021. The sequence goes on from NZ_JBIVFO010000034.1 coordinate 59,509, forward strand.
GTACGCCATGGTGTGGCGCATGAAGTTGACGTCGTCGCGGTTGGGGTAGTCCTCGCGGTAGTGACCACCGCGGGACTCCTTGCGCGCGAGCGCGGACACGGCCATGACCTCGGCCAGGTCGAGCAGGTTGCCCAGCTCGATGGCCTCCAGCAGGTCCGTGTTGAAGCGCTTGCCCTTGTCCTGGACGGACACGTTCTTGTAGCGCTCGCGCAGCTCCGCGATCTTCTCGACCGCGGTCTTGATGGTCTGCTCCGTGCGGAACACCATCACGTTCGCGTCCATCGTCTCCTGGAGCTCCAGGCGCAGGTCGGCGACCCGCTCCTTGCCCGTGGAGTTGCGCAGGCGCTCGACGAGGTCCGACACCTGCTGCGCCGGGTTCTCGGGGAGCTCGACGAAGTCGTTCTCCTGCGAGTACCTGGCCGCGGCGATGCCGGAGCGCTTGCCGAAGACGTTGATGTCGAGCAGCGAGTTGGTGCCCAGGCGGTTCGCGCCGTGCACCGACACGCAGGCGACCTCGCCGGCCGCGTACAGGCCCGGGACGACGGTGGTGTTGTCGCTGAGGACCTCACCCTCGACGTTGGTCGGGATGCCGCCCATGGCGTAGTGCGCGGTGGGCTGGATCGGGATCGGGTCCGTGTACGGCTCGATGCCCAGGTAGGTACGCGCGAACTCGGTGATGTCCGGGAGCTTCGCGTCGAGCTGCTCCGGCGGCAGGTGGGTGAGGTCCAGGTACACGTGGTCACCGGCCGGACCGCAGCCGCGGCCCTCACGGATCTCGGTGTAGATGGAGCGCGAGACGACGTCACGGGACGCGAGGTCCTTCATGACCGGCGCGTACTTCTCCATGAAGCGCTCGCCGTCCTTGTTGCGCAGGATGCCGCCCTCACCGCGGGCGCCCTCCGTCAGCAGGATGCCCATGCGCCAGATGCCCGTCGGGTGGAACTGGAAGAACTCCATGTCCTCCAGCGGCAGGCCGCGGCGGTAGCAGGCCGCCTGGCCGTCACCGGTGAGGGTGTGCGCGTTGGAGGTCACCTTGAAGAACTTGCCGGTGCCGCCGGAGGCGTAGATGACGGCCTTGGCCTGGAACACGTGGATCTCGCCGGTGGCGAGCTCGTACGCGACCACACCGGCCGACTTCTTGACGCCGTCCTCCTCGACCAGGAGCTGGTCCAGGACGTAGAACTCGTTGAAGAACTCCACGCCCTCCTTGACGCAGTTCTGGTACAGCGTCTGGAGGATCATGTGACCGGTGCGGTCCGCGGCGTAGCAGGACCGGCGGACCGGGGCCTCACCGTGGTTGCGGGAGTGGCCGCCGAAGCGGCGCTGGTCGATGGTGCCGTCCGGGGTGCGGTTGAACGGCAGGCCCATCTTCTCCAGGTCGAGGACCGCGTCGATGGCCTCCTTCGCCAGGATCTCGGCGGCGTCCTGGTCGACCAGGTAGTCACCGCCCTTGACCGTGTCGAAGGTGTGCCACTCCCAGTTGTCCTCCTCCACGTTCGCCAGCGCGGCGGCCATGCCGCCCTGCGCCGCGCCCGTGTGGGAGCGGGTGGGGTAGAGCTTCGTCAGCACCGCGGTGCGGCTGCGCTTCGTCGACTCGATGGCGGCGCGCATGCCGGCGCCACCTGCGCCGACGATGACGGTGTCGTACTTGTGGATCTTCATTGGTTTCGCCTCAGCCCCGTTGCCTAGCGGATGTTCGGGTCGAAGGTGAAGATCACCAGCGTGCCCAGAAGGATGGTGAACACCGTGGCGGTGTAGAGCAGGCCCTTCAGCCACAGCCGCGTGTTGGCACGCTCCGCGTAGTCGTTGATGACGGTACGCAGGCCGTTGGCGCCGTGCAGCATGGCCAGCCACAGCATCAGCAGGTCCCAGACCTGCCAGAACGGGGACGCCCAGCGGCCGGCCACGAAGGCGAAGCCGATCTTGGAGACGCCGCCGTCGAGCACCAGCTGGATCAGCAGGTGGCCGATGACGAGGACGACGAGCACGATGCCCGAGAGGCGCATGAAGAGCCACGCGACCATCTCGAAGTTGCCGCGCGTCGAGCGGGGCGTCGTGCCCGTGCGCTTGCGCGGGGCCTCGATGTACGGCGCGGGGTTGTCGACGTCGTAGAGGGAAACGCCCTCCACGTCGCCGATGCCCTTGGCGGAAGAAGTGTCAGAGGACATGCGCGTCACTTCCCGAACAGTTCGAGGTAGGCGTGGCCGAGCACGGGGTACAGGGCCCCGACCATCAGCACGACCCAGATGCCCACGACCCACCAGAGCATCGTCTTCTGGTGGCGCGGGCCCTTGGACCAGAAGTCCACGGCGATGACACGGAGACCGTTGAGCGCGTGGAACAGGATGGCGGCGACGAGGCCGTACTCCAGCAGCGCGACGATCGGAGTCTTATAGGTGGCCACGACATCGTCGTACGCCTCGGGCGAGACGCGGACGAGAGCGGTGTCGAGGACGTGTACGAACAGGAAGAAGAAGATGAGGACGCCGGTGACTCGATGAGCCACCCAGGACCACATTCCTTCCCGGCCGCGGTACAACGTTCCAGCCGGCACGGAAAACCCTCCGGAAGCGGGGCGGGGGCCAGCCGGCTTCTTTGTCGGTCGGGCCCGGCCGGGTACGGTCCACCGGCCCCGGACATCGTAGCGACGAGTTGTCGGTTCCCTCGCGCGGGGTCCGGCTGTGTGATCAAACAGGCACGTACGGGCTATCCCACAGGGGCGAATAGCCCGGTTTCGGCCATGGATGCCCCCTCGGGGCAGGTCAGCCGGCGCGTCAGGTCCAGCAGTCGGGACTGCGCGACACGCCGTAGCTCGTCCGCCGAGATCGAGCGTTCCTCGTCCGCCTCGTGCCCCATCCGCCGCCGGATGGCCCCCAGGAGCTGGGCGGCCTGCTCCTCCGGCGGATGGGCGTCCAGGCAGATCACGAAGGCGTGGTCGAACTTCCGTTCGTACTCCGCACGGGCTGCTTCGAGGGCCAGCAGCGCGGCGTACGGCGCCCCGTGGTCCAGCTCGGCCGAGCGCTCCACCGCCAGCGCCTCGGTCAGGTCGGTCTGCGACAGGTCGTACGAGGCCTCGTCCGCGGCGGCGAGCAGGGCGCCCGCGTCCGGGTAGGGGCGGTGCGCCGCCACCCGGTGCGCCCAGCGGCGGCTGCCGCAGCAGTGCAGGAGGGCCGCCCGGGCGGCCTCGGGGGCCAGGGTGTTGAACCGCGTCAGTCCGGGGCCGTGGGACGGGCCGGAGCAGCCGCGGGCCTGTGCCGGAAGATGGCTGGACAGCGGGGGGCTCCTAGGGGCGTGGCGCGGGTGTGCCGCAACGCTATCGACGCAGGGCAGGGTGTGTCGTACCCGTGCGGGGATTTCACCCGGAAGTGAGCCGAAAGGATGACGTGGGCGCGCCGGGCGGGCACGGTGGGACGCCCGGAAAAGGGGGAGGGCGACCGAGGCCGCCACCCCCCACAGGAGAGGCCCCGGCCGCCATCCGTCACGGGCTCGTGCGACAAGCCCGTACCCCTGTCAGCGCCGGGGGTGCGTTTTGTGTCACACCTCGCTCCGCGCAGGATTGGTTGCGCGTTGTATCACTCGTGGACGGGAGGTGCTTGAAAGCCGTAACGTGCTGATTTGCGCCACACGTACAGGGACAGGTTGGGGACTTTGCTGGGGGACGACGCGGAGCTGACCGCCGCTGTGCTCGCGGCGCAGGACGGCGACGAGAACGCGTTCCGTGCTGTGTACCGTGCCGTGCACCCACGCCTGCTCGGGTACGTACGCACGCTCGTCGGGGACGGCGATGCCGAGGACGTGACCTCCGAGGCCTGGTTGCAGATAGCCCGCGACCTCGACTCCTTCACCGGCGACGCCGACCGCTTCCGCGGCTGGGCCGCTCGCATCGCCCGGAACCGGGCACTCGACCACGTACGCATGCGCGGCCGCCGCCCCGCCATCGGCGGCGACGACACCGAGCTCACCAGCTGGGCGGCCGAGTGCGACACGGCCGGCGCGGCGATGGAGTCCCTCGACACCGGGCGCACGATGGCGCTCATAGCCCAGCTGCCCCAGGACCAGGCCGAGGCCGTCGTCCTGCGGGTCGTGGTCGGCCTGGACGCCAAGAGCGCGGCCGAGACCCTGGGCAAGCGGCCCGGCGCGGTACGCACCGCCGCGCACCGCGGTCTGAAGAAGTTGGCGGAACTGCTCGCCGCGCAGGGCGCGGACGGCGGCTTCGAGGCGGGCCGGGGCACCGGGGCCGGGGCGGGCGCCGCGGTCGGCCATAATGCCGGTGGCCATGCGTGGGACGGCGGGGGCGGGAGGGATCTCGACGCCGTACCCGCACAGCGTGGCAGGGGCGGCAGTTACGCAGAAAAAACCGGTGTGACGCATTCACGTTGGCGGACGCAGAAGGACATGTGATGGCCGACGAGCGCGACAGGTGGCTGGACGAGGCCGCGGCGGAAGCATTCCTGCGCGGCGGACCGACGGAACCTGTGGGGCCCGCCGCCGACCCGCGTGCCGCGACGCAGGCTGCCCGGCTGCGGGCCGCCCTGGACGGCCTGGCCGCGATGGCGGCCGCACCCACGGGTGGGGAACTGCCCGGCGAGGAGACGGCGGTGGAGGCCTACCGCGCGGCGCGCGGCGCCGCGCCCCGCACCATCGTGCCGTCCGCGGCCGACGGCGGCCCCGGCGAACCCCTGGTCGCCCTCGGCGCCGTCCTGCCCGCGCCCGCGCCCACCCGCCGGCGTGCCAGGACCGTGAGCTTCGGCCTGGCCGCCGCCCTCGCGAGCGTCGCCGCGGGCGGTCTGGCCGCCGCGGCGGGCGTGGGGCTGCTGGACAGGTCCCGGCAGGACACGGCGGGACCCGGACCGGCGATGTCGGTCAGCGCCGGGGAGAGCCCGGTCCCGGACGACGGCGGCGATGCCCCGACGGTCGCCCCGAAACTGCTGCCCACCCCGCTGCCGGAGGGCTCTGACCCGGGCTTCGCCCCTGCCCCGCCGTCGCCGACGGTGGGCGGGCGGGCGGTACCCGGCACCGGAACGGTCCCCGACACCTTCCCGGACACCTCGGCGTCCGGCGGCTCGGGCCGGGGCCCCAGGGACGACCAGAGCGGTCCGGGCGACCGGGAGGTCAGCAGGGACACGCTGGGGACCGGCGAGCTGGGCAAGGACCGGCAGCGCGAGCAGGAGAGCCGGCTCAAGGTGGACCTCTGCGAGGAGTACCGCAAGGGGCGGCTGAGCGACGACCGGCGCGAGCGGCTTTCACGGCTGGCGGACGGGCTCCTGCGGATCCCGGCCTACTGCGCCTCGGTGCTGGACACGGACTCCGGCGGCACCACGCGACGCGACGCCCCGCTGGGCGGGACGCTCCGGGCGCCGACCCTGTCGCCCGAGGGCCCGCAGAGATCCACGCCCCTGCGCGCGGGCCGCTGACACATGTGCTGACCTGCCTGTAACACTTTTCGAACCCGTGGCGCAGTACTAATCGAGCCGACTGGTCATCGGCCGCGCATGAGCCGGGGTTCCCCCCGTACCCCTGGGCTCTGCGCAACCGGCGCGGGCGGGGCACGTTCCCCCGGCCCTGCCCGCGCCCTTTGCTTCGACCCCGTTCAACGGGACAGGCCGTCCCCTTCCCCCTCCGCCGGTGCGGCGGGCCGGGAAAGGGACGGCCTGATGCGTTCCACCGGCCCGCGGCCGGCTCTGTGGTCTGCTCCGTGGCCGGGGCCCCGGTATCCGGGCCCCCGGCGTCACCCTCCGCGGGGTCACCAGTAGACGACGACCTTGTCGCCCACCTGCACGTCGTCGAAGAGCTTGGACAGCTTGCCCTTGTCACGGACGTTCACGCAGCCGTGCGAGGCGCCGTTGTAGCCGCGGGCGGCGAAGTCCGCGGAGTAGTGCACGGCCTGGCCGCCGCTGAAGAACATCGCGTAGGGCATCGGCGTGTGGTAGATCGTCGACGTCCAGTCCTTGGCCTTCCAGCCCACGTTGAACACGCCCTCGCGGGTCGGGGTGTTCTCCGAGCCGAAGCGGACGTCCATCGTCGAGACGACCTTGCCGTCGATCATCCAGGCGAGGGTGCGGCTCTCCTTGCTGATGCACATGACGCGGCCCGTCATGCAGCGCGGGTCCGGCGCGGCGACCTCAATGGTGGTCGGCGGGCGCAGCTCGTCGGCCGTGGGCTTCTTGCTGGAGCTCTGGATCTTCTTCCAGGTCTTTTCGTCGACCCCGCCGGTCACGGCCAGGCCGTTCTTCGACTGGAAGGACTTCACCGCGGCCGTCGTCTTCGAGCCGTAGAAACCGGTCGGCGAGACGGTCAGCAGCTTGAGCTGCTTCAGGCGGGCCTGGAGCTCGCGGACCTGCTCGCTCTCGTCGCCGTTGGCCATGATCTGCTTCACCGTGGGCGAGGGCGAGGCCGACGGGGAGGCGGAGGCCGACGCGGAGGCGGAGGCGGACGCCGAGGGCTCGCCGGGCTTGTTGTCGGCGGACGGGGAGGCTTCGGGGGTGGCGCCCGCCGTGGGCGAGGACGGTGCCACGGAGGAGGAGCCGGCGGACTCCGTCTTCTGCGGACCGCAGGCGGTCGCGGCGAGCGCGACGGCGGTGGCCACCCCGATCGTGCGGATTATGACTCTCTGGCGCTGCATTGCAGTCCCCCGGTTTCTACGTCGTGTATCTAGGTGATGCCTGGCGCGCGTGGAGAGTTGCACAGGGTTCCGGGATGTTGCGCCATTGTGACCGGCAACCGTCCACGGCCTTGGGAAGCGACGCGCGGGCAAGGTTGTATCAGCCCCGGGCACGGTTGCTCTACGGAGGACTTCGTCACATGGCCAGTACCGAGAGCGGATTCCCGGTCGAACCGGTCTACGGACCGGGCGATCTGACGGAATGGGACCCCGAGGTCCAATTGGGTGCACCAGGGGACTTCCCCTACACCCGTGGGATTTATCCGAACATGTACACCGGTCGGCCCTGGACCATGCGGCAGTACGCCGGCTTCGGCACGGCCACCGAGTCCAACGCCCGCTACCGGCAGCTCATCGCGGGCGGCGGCACCGGGCTGTCCGTCGCCTTCGACCTGCCCACCCAGATGGGCCACGACTCCGACGCGCCCCTCGCCCACGGCGAGGTCGGCAAGGTCGGGTGGCCGTCGACTCGCTCGACGACATGCGGACCCTGTTCGACGGCATCCCCCTCGACCGCGTCTCCACCTCGATGACGATCAACGCGCCCGCCGCCCTCCTGCTGCTGCTCTATCAGCTGGTCGCGGAGGAACAGGGCATTGCGGGCGCGCGGCTGACGGGGACGATCCAGAACGACGTCCTGAAGGAGTACATCGCCCGGGGGACGTACATCTTCCCGCCCGGACCCTCGCTGCGGCTGACCGCCGACACCTTCCGCTACTGCCGGGAGGAGATCCCCCGGTGGAACACCATCTCCATCTCCGGCTACCACATGGCCGAAGCCGGCGCCTCGCCCGCGCAGGAGGTGGCCTTCACCCTCGCCGACGGCATCGCCTACGTCCGTACCGCCCTCGCGGCGGGCATGGCCGTCGACGAGTTCGCGCCGCGGCTCTCCTTCTTCTTCGTCGCCCGCACCACCCTGCTGGAGGAGGTCGCGAAGTTCCGCGCCGCCCGGCGGATCTGGGCCCGCGTCATGCGGGAGGAGTTCGGCGCGCGGGACCCCAAGTCGATGATGCTGCGCTTCCACACCCAGACCGCCGGCGTCCAGCTCACCGCGCAGCAGCCCGAGCTGAACCTCGTACGCGTCGCCGTGCAGGCGCTGGCCGCGGTACTGGGCGGCACCCAGTCGCTGCACACCAACTCCTTCGACGAGGCGATCGCGCTCCCGACGGAGAAGTCGGCCCGCCTCGCGCTGCGCACCCAGCAGGTCCTCGCGCACGAGACGGACGTACCGCACACCGTGGACCCCTTCGCCGGGTCGTACGCCGTGGAGCGGATGACGGACGAACTGGAGGCGGCGGCCCTCGGCCTGATGCGGCGCGTCGAGGAGCAGGGCGGAGCGGTGGCCGCGATCGAGGCCGGCTTCCAGAAGGCGGAGATCGAGCGGAACGCCTACCGCATCGCGCGGGAGACCGACAGCGGCGAGCGGGTGGTGGTCGGGGTCAACCGCTTCGCGCTGGAGCGCGAGGAACCGTACGAGCCGCTGCGCGTGGACCCGGCGATCGAGGAGCGGCAGTGCGCGGCGCTGGCACGGCTGCGGGCGGAGCGCGACGGGGCGGCGGTGGCGGCGGCGCTCGGGGCGCTGCGGGAGGCGGCGGCGGGAACGGCGAACGTGCTGTACCCGATGAAGGAGGCGCTGCGCGCGCGGGCCACGGTGGGGGAGGTGTGCGGGGCGCTGCGGGAGGTGTGGGGGACGTACGAGCCCACCGGTTCCACATGGTGAAACACAGTGGACTGTCAGGTGTGTCCCCATGGGACACTCCTGCACATGCTGGGTGTCATCGATCTGCCGACGTACCTCGCCGGCCTCGTCCTGATCATTCTCCTGCCGGGACCGAACTCGCTCTACGTGCTGTCCGTCGCCGCCCGCCGCGGTGTGCGCACGGGCTACAAGGCCGCCGCCGGGGTGTTCACCGGCGACGCCGTGCTGATGGCACTGACCGCCCTGGGCGCCGGGGCCCTGCTCCGGGCGAGCCCGCTGGTGTTCACCGTGGTGAAGTTCCTCGGCGCCGGGTACCTGGCCTGGCTCGCCGTCGGGATGATGCGGGGCGCCTGGGCGCTGTGGCGCACCCGCCGGGACCGGGACGAGGCGCGGGCCGATGCCCCCGCCGACCCCGCGGAGAACGAACGGCCCTACCGGCGCGCCCTGCTGATCAGCCTCCTCAACCCGAAGGCCATCCTCTTCCTGATGTCCTTCTTCGTGCAGTTCGTGGACCCGTCCTACGCCTACCCGGCGCTGTCGTTCCTCGTCCTGGGCGGACTGCTGCAGACCGGCAGCTTCCTCTACCTGACGCTGCTGATATTCGGCGGCACCCGGCTCTCGGAGGCCTTCCGCCGCCGCAGGCGGCTGTCGGCCGGGGCGACCTCGGCGGCGGGCGTGCTGTTCCTCGGCTTCGCGGCCAAGCTCGCGGTCAGCTGACCCCGCCCGGCCCGGAACACCTCAGGTGAGGACCCGGCGCAGGGTCCGGGCCACGCGCCGCACAGTCCGGCTGCGCGGCAGGAACGACAGCTGGGCGGGGATGCCGCCGGGCAGCCCCAGCGCGGTCAGCCGGCGCCGCGTGAAGTACCGCCAGGTGCCGGGGGTCAGGTGCGCGGCCAGGTACGCCTCGGCCGCGTCCCGCCGCGCCGCCAGGATCTGCGGCTGCATGGTGAACCCGACGGCGGTCAGGAGCCCGGCACGATCCGCCCCGGCCCGCTCCAGCGACGCGGGCGTCCAGGCGCGGACCGCCTCCGGGTCCGCCAGGTCCGGCAGCAGCGAGTCCACCAGCACCAGTGGCACCCGGTTGCTGTTCGGGTACGGGTCCAGGCGGGCCAGCACGGCCCCGGTGCCGGTGCGCGCGACGGGCAGCCCGTACAGCGCGGCGGCGGTCAGCAGGCCCGTGGAGAAGCAGCCGACGACCAGCGCCGGACGCAAGCGCCGGTAGAGGGTCTCGGCCAGGACCGGGCTGCTCGTCACGGTGAGCCGGGCGCCGAGCCGGTCGGCCTCCGCCACGGCCCGGCGGGCGTACTCGGCCGGCGCGCCGGGGTGGGGCTTGAAGACCAGCTCCCGGTGGCCGAGCGCGAAGGCGCCCCGGACCATCGAGGCGTGCAGCTCCTCCTCCTCGTCCGGGGTCATCAGGTCGAGCGCCGACAGGTACTGGCCCAGCAGCAGGACCGGGGACTCCCCGACGCCCTCCAGGTCCGGACCGTGCGGGGGCAGCTCCGCGAGGACCTTCAGGAAGGCCTCCGCGGGGACCAGCTCCCGGCGCGCCCCGAACTCCGTCAGCAGCAGCGGCCGCAGGCCGGGTACCAGGTCCAGGTGGAGCACCCGGCGCACCCGCATCCCGAGCTGCGGGTCGAGGCGGAAGCGGGTGGGGCCGTAGCTCATCAGCCCGTCGGCGTAGACGTCGACCGCCGCACCCGGGAAGAGCCGGCACAGGGACTGGGCCGGCGGTACCTGGAGGGACTCCACGACCAGTTCGACCCGGTCCTCGCCGAGGCCCCACAGCGCCCGCAGGTGCCGCTCCCAGATCGGCACGTCCTCGGCGCGCGGCGCCCAGGTGCTCGGGTGCTGCGGCTCGATCACGGCGTTCCAGTCGAGCACCTCGTCGAAGCGGGTGCGCAGGGCGCCGAAGCCCGGCGCGTCGGCCAGGCCCGGGGCCACCTCGGCGGTGACGGCGTGGTTGCTGGTCAGCAGGATCCGGCGGCCCGCGGCCGGGAAGCAGCCCGCGTCGACGCCCGCCGCGAGCGTGGCCGCTCCGTAGAGGGTGGAGGCCAGGAAGATCTGCGTGAGCATCAGGCGGTCGCCCCCGAAAGGGCGCGGCGGCCGCCGCGCAGGCGGCGCAGGAGCGCGGAGCGCTCGGCGTCCATCGAGTCCAGGACCCTGTCGAGGACGTCCTGGGGCATGCGGCCGAGCGCGGCCGCGCTCATGAGGCGGAGTTTCTTGGCCACGGCCGGTTCGTACCTTTCGATGGATCCGAAATGGTGCGCGATAATTGCGCAGTACGTTCGTACGGATTTCGGCATGAGCAGTTCCGATTCCGGATCGGTGGCGACCCCGGCGAGAACCTGGTCGAATGCCCGGATGAAATCGAGCTGCCGTTCGTCCCTGATCTGCGTCAACGACGTGGAAACACCGCGCCGGTAGAAGACGCCCGGCAGCCCGACCGCCGCGAAGGAACCGGCCTCCCGGTGCAGCCGCCAGATCCACGGCCGGTCCTCCGCCGTGCGCAGCCCGTCGGTGAAGTGCAGCAGGCCCCGGTCGAGCAGCCGCCGGTGGTACATCCCGGCCCAGGCGTACGGGTAGTCCACCGAGGTCGCCCGGTCGGCGGGCAGGATCGCGCCGCGCGGATCGGAGACGACGGACTGCGGACCGAAGGGGACGCGCTGCACGCTCCGCGACCGGCCCGTGCAGCGCACATGGTCGGTGCGGATGAAATCGCAGCCCAGCGCCTCCATGGCGGCCAGCATCCGGGCCAGGTGGCCGGGGGCCAGCCAGTCGTCCCCGTCCAGGAAGGCGAGGTACTCGCCGCGGGCCGCGTCCAGCCCGGTGTTGCGCGCGGTGGCCAGCCCGCCGTTGCTCGCGCGTCTGAGGTGCACCGCCCCGGGCAGCTCGCCCGCCGCCCGTTCCAGCAGGTCCGGCGTCCCGTCCGTCGAGCAGTCGTCGACGAGCAGGAACTCGAAGTCCTCCCGGGCGTTCAGTTCGAGACTCCGCAGGGCGTCCGGCGCGTAGGTCCGGACGTTGTAGAACGGCACGACAACAGAGAGCTTGGGCACCCGCGAGACCTTAGGACGCCGCCCGGCATTCACCGTGGCCCGGATGCGGATTTCACGTGAACGGCGCGGGGCGGGCGGGTTAACCCGTGCGCTTTCGCATGCAGTCGACGCTTTGTTAACCCGCTGTTGTGCGTTCGTTGGGCCGATCACCGAAAACGCGGAATAGCTTCTGCCGCGTGCCAGAACGCAAACGCGTCGCCGTACTCGCCGATTCCGACACGAGATGGAAATGGGGCGCCACCACCGCCCGCCGTCTCGTGCCCGACCACCAGCTCACCGGATACCTGCTGCGCGGCCGCGCCACGCCCACCGCGCGCCAGCTCGGCGAGGTGGGCGTGCGGGCCGACCGGCCGGCCGAGGTGACCTGCGCCGAGTTCCTCGCCGAGATCGAACGCGAGCGCTACGACGTGGTCGTCCTCGCGCTCGTCGGCGGTGCCGTCCAGGCCGTCCTGCACGGGGCCCGCGCCCTGTGGCCCGCCCCCGCCCGGCGCCCCGTACTCGTCACCGGATACGTCGGGGTCGTGTACGAGAAGCTCGCCGACGGGCTGCTGCTGCGGCACGGCGCCGACCTCGTCCTCGCCAACTCCCGCCACGACGCGGAACGCTTCCGCGCCGTGTACGAGGGGGTCGGTGCCGACGCCGGGGCCGTCACCGAGACCGCGCTGCCCTTCCTGGGCGGGGCGCCGTACGAGCCGGCCGGAAGCCGGGCCCACACGGTGGTCTTCGCCGTGCAGCCCTCCGTGCCCGACAGCCGCGCCGACCGCGCATACCTGCTGGAAAGGGCCGTCGGCCACGCCCGCAAGCACCCCGACCGGGAGGTGCTGATCAAGCTGCGCAGCAAGCCCGGGGAACACACCACGCACCTGGAGGAGCAGCCCTACCAGCGGCTCGCCGAGCGCGTCCGCGGCGGGCTGCCCGCCAACTGCCGCCTGGTGTACGGGAACATGGGCGAGGTGCTGGACGGCGCCGACCTGCTGGTCACCGTCTCCTCCACGGCCGCGCTGGAATCCCTGCACCGTTCCATCCCGACGGCCGTCCTCACCGACCTCGGCATCCGCGAGGCCCTCGGGAACCACCACTTCCTGGGCTCCGGCTGCCTGGCCTCGTGGGACCAGCTCGACGCGGGGCTCCTCCCGGAAGGTGACCCGGTCTGGCTCGCGGCCCAGGGCGTCCGCCCGGCGGACGCGAAGGGCGCCGACGCCCGGGCCGCCCGGGCGGCCGGCGCACCGAGCCCCGAGCCCGCCGCCTCCCACGGGTCCGCCGCCGACGAGACGGCCGCACCGCCCGCGCCCACGTCGGCTTCCGCAGCGCCCGCGTCCGCCGTGCCGGCCCCCACAGCGCCCACCGCGGGCGAGGACGTCGCAGCCCACGGCGCGTCCGTCCACGACGTCCACGACCCCTACGCCCTCGCCCGCGCCAAGGTCGCCGGGCTGCTGGCCGCGGCCCGACTGCCCGCGCCCGCGCCCTACTACACGCTCACCACCGCCCCCGGATACCTGCCCGGCATCCTCGCCCGGCACCGCCTCGCACCCGACGGCACCCCGCAGCCCGGCGCCGCCCGGCCGGAGGCGGGGGAGTCCCGGCTGCGCCGCCGGCTCCGCACCCACCTGCGCGAGGCCGCCCGCGGGGTGTACCGCCACGGGGTGCAGCGCGTCGCCCCGGTCATCCGCAGGCTGGGGGAGCTGTGAGGGTCCTCGCCGTCGTCCCCGCCCGCGGCGGCTCCAAGGGGGTCCCCGGCAAGAACCTCGCCGAGGTCGCCGGCACCCCGCTCGTCGCCCGCGCCGTCCTGGCCTGCCGGGCCGCGCCGACCGTCACCGACGTGGTGGTCTCCACCGACTCCGAGGCCATCGCCGAGGCCGCCCGCGCCGCGGGCGCAGACGTGATCGCCCGCCCCACCGCGATCTCCGGCGACACCGCGAGCAGCGAGGCCGCCGTCCTGCACGCGCTGTCGGCCTTCGAGGAACTGCACTCGCTCACCGTGGACGTCGTCCTCCTCGTCCAGTGCACCAGCCCCTTCCTCGCGACCTCCGACGTCGAGTCGGTCGCCGTGGCCGTCGCCTCCGGGGCGGCCGACTCGGCCCTGACCGTGGCCCCCTTCCACGGCTTCCTCTGGCGGGACGACCCCGACGGCTCCGGGACCGGCGTCAACCACGACCCCGCCCACCGGCCCCGCCGCCAGGACCGGCCGCAGGACCTGCTGGAGACCGGCGCCGCCTACGCCATGGACGCCGCCGGCTTCCGCACCGCCCGCCACCGCTTCTTCGGCCGCACCGTGCCCGTCCCCACCGACCCCGCCCGGGTCCTGGAGATCGACGACCCGCACGACCTGGCCCGCGCCCGGCTCCTCGCCCCGCTGCTCGACCCGCGCCCCGTCGTCCCCGCCGACCCGCAGCCCACACCCCCCGCCCCCCGTACACCCCCGCACCGAAGGACGCCCCCTGCCATGACGACCTCCCTCCCCGACCCGCGCCTGCGTCCCTTCGGAGCCCGCACCGCCGGCCCCGGCCACCCCGTCTACGTCGTCGGCGAGATCGGCATCAACCACAACGGCGACCTCGGCAACGCCTTCGCCCTCATCGACGCCGCCGCCGAGGCCGGATGCGACGCCGTGAAGTTCCAGAAGCGCACCCCGGAGATCTGCACCCCGCGCGACCAGTGGGACATCGAACGCGACACCCCCTGGGGCCGGATGACCTACATCGACTACCGCCACCGGGTCGAGTTCGGCGAGGACGAGTACCGCGCCATCGACGAGCACTGCGCCAAGCGCGGCATCGACTGGTTCGCCTCCCCGTGGGACACCGAGGCCGTCGCCTTCCTGGAGAAGTTCGACGTCCCCGCCCACAAGGTGGCCTCCGCCTCCCTCACGGACGACGAACTGCTGCGCGCCGTGCGCGCCACCGGGCGCACCGTCGTCCTGTCCACCGGCATGTCCACCCCGCAGCAGATCCGCCACGCGGTCGAGGTCCTCGGGAGCGCCAACATCCTTCTCTGCCACGCCACTTCGACGTACCCGGCCAAGGCCGAGGAGCTCAACCTGCGGGTCATCGACACCCTGCGCGACGAGTACCCCAACGTCCCGATCGGCTACTCCGGGCACGAGACGGGCCTGCAGACCACCCTCGCCGCTGTCGCCCTCGGCGCCACCTTCGTCGAGCGCCACATCACCCTCGACCGCGCGATGTGGGGCTCCGACCAGGCCGCCTCCGTCGAGCCCGGCGGCCTGGCCCGACTGGTCCGCGACATCCGCACCATCGAGACCGCCCTCGGCGACGGGATCAAGCGGGTCTACGAGTCCGAGCTCGGCCCCATGAAGAAGCTGCGCCGCGTCCGCGGCGAGCTGGCAGCCGTCTAGTGCTGTGACCGGAACGGTTCACCGCCTCACGACGTCCGGTACGGCACCTCGCCGCGTTGTCGGACCACGGAAGTACGTCCGGTACGAGCCGCGGCCCTCCGCCTTGCGATGCACCGCACCGGACGCCGCGAGACGGCAAAACCTTTCCGGCCACAGCACTAGGGGTGTCCCTCGCGGACACGCCCCGGCGCGCACCGGTCCCGCCCCACACGAAGGAGTACGTGTGAGCACCTCCGCCTCCACCCTGGCGTTCGTCGAGAGCCCGGTCCAACTCCTCAACGTGCTGGAATGGGCGTACGAGCGCGGCACCGCCGCCGACCGACCGCTGGACGGCGTACCGAGCCAGCGCGGGCGCCGCGCCGTGGGACGGGCGGCCGAGCCCGGCCCCCGCCCGGCGGACACGCTCGCACCCGTACGGATCGTCGTCCTGCCGCCCACCGACCCCATGTCCCGAGGCCAGCTCCGCCGGATGGCGGCGCTGGCCCGGGACGAGGGGTGCGACGTGCAGTGGCAGGAGGCGCGCGGCAGCCGCCTCGCGCCGCTGCGGGCGCTCGCCGCCCTGGCGGGCGACGTCCGCGCGGCACGCACCGTCGTCGTCGGCGACCCCTTCTCGCGCTACGTCCAGCTCCTGCTCACCCTGGTGCGCGCCGAGGAGCTCGTCGTGGTCGACGACGGCACCGCCACGATGGAGTTCGTCGCGCAGACCGCCCGCGGTGAACGCCTCGTCCGCTGGCACCGGGTCGGCGGCGGAGGGCTGCCCGGCCGCATCCGCGAGCTGGCGTACGCGCCCGTCTCGGCCGCCGCGCGGCGCCGCTTCGTCCCGGACCGCGCCGCCGGCGCCGGGGCGGAGCGCCGCGTCGAGCTGTTCACCTCGATGCCGGTCGCCCCGCACGGCGGGATGACGCTGCGGGCCAACGAGTTCGCCTGGACCCGCGCCCGCTTCGGCCCGCCCCGGCTGACCAGGGGTACCGACCTCGTCGGCACCTCGCTCGTGGAGACCGGCGTGGTGGACCCGGACCGCTACCTGGACGCGGTCCGCTCCCTCGCCGTGGAACACGGCGCCACCCGCTACTTCGCCCACCGCCGCGAGTCCCCGGAGAAGCTGCGCGAGCTGAGCCGGGCGACCGGGCTGGAGATCGTACGCCCGGACCTGCCACTGGAACTGATCGCCCGTCGGGGTCCGGTCGGCCGGACGATCCTCAGCTTTCCGTCCACGGTCGTCCACACCCTGCCGTACGCCCTGACCGGTACAGGTGTCCGAGTCGCCGTATGCGATGTGGACCCGGCCTGGCTCACCGGCACCGCCTCCCCGCGCGCCCGCAGCTTCCTCGCGGGGGTCACCGGCACCGCCCGTGATGTGCACAGACTGCCTGCCCAGGCGGCGCCCAGGGCCGGATGAGCGCGCGAGTTTACCCCCGGGCTCACCCGGTCATGCGTCCAGAGGCTGGGTTTCTTTCCCCTAACGGCATGAACTTTTCGTGATCCCCAGCCAGTTGACCCATCCGTGCGCCTACCCTTCAACGGGTGAACCAGTTGATGTCCCGCGAGTCCCAGACCCTCCAGCCCGTCGCGTCCGACCGGCCCGAGCTGCCCGGCAAACTTCCGGACCACCTGCGCACCGAACTGATCGCCTTCCGCCGGGACTTGCACATGCACCCGGAGCTCGGACACCAGGAATTCCGCACCACTGCGGCGATCAAGGCCAGGCTGGAGAAGGCCGGCCTGCGACCACGGGTCCTGAAGTCCGGCACGGGCCTGATCTGTGATGTGGGCACCTGGGACGGGGGCCGGCCGATGCTGGCCCTGCGCGCGGACATCGACGCCCTGCCCATCCCCGACACCAAGACGCACGTCTCGTACCGCTCGACCTTCCCGGACCGCGCCCACGCCTGCGGCCACGACGTGCACACCGCCGTCGTCCTCGGCGCCGGCCTCGTCCTCGCCGAGCTCGACCGGCAGGGCCTCCTGCCGCGGCCGGTGCGGCTGCTCTTCCAGCCCGCCGAGGAGGTGCTGCCCGGCGGCGCCACCGACGCGATCTCGTCCGGGGTGCTGGACGGCGTGGGCCGGATCGTCGCCGTGCACTGCGACCCCCGGGTCGACGCAGGCCGGATCGGCCTGCGGCCCGGCCCCATCACCTCCGCCTGCGACCGGCTGGAGGTCACCCTCACCGGCTCCGGCGGGCACACGGCGCGGCCACACCTGACCACCGACCTGGTGACCGCCGCCGCCCGGGTGGCCGTCGACGCCCCCGCCCTGCTCGCCCGCCGGATGGACGCCCGCTCGGGCATGTCCGTCACCTGGGGCCGGATCGAGGCCGGGCACGCCTGCAACGTGATCCCGATGCACGCCGAACTGTCCGGAACCGTTCGCTGCCTGGACCTGGCGGCCTGGCACGAGGCGCCGGACATGATCCACGCGGCGATCGACGAGATCGCGACGATGCACGGGGCCAAGTTCGAGATCAACCACGTGCGCGGCGTGCCGCCGGTGGTCAACGACCCGGTGATCACCGAGCTGCTGCGCGAGGCGATGGGGGCCCGCTGCGGGGCCGAGTCGGTCGAGGACACCGAGCAGAGCCTGGGCGGGGAGGACTTCTCCTGGTACCTGGAGCACGTTCCGGGGGCCATGGCACGCCTGGGAGTGCGCGCGCCGGGCGACACCGCCAAGCGCGATCTGCACCGCGGCGACTTCGACGTGGACGAGGACGCGATCGCCGTCGGCGTCGAGTTCTTCACCGCCGCCGCCTTGATCGACGGCCGCCGTACGCCGCCTTCCAGGTAGCGATCGGGCCGGGCTCCTTACAACATCGGCGAGCCTCCCGGCGGACGCGTCCGGCCCTTGGTACACAAGGGCCGGACGCGTTGACAGTCACCGATCGGTCACTGTCCGGTTCGCGACGATCCGATAACGACTCATGAACGGGCCTTTAACTGACATCTACGCGCGTTACGATCGCCGCGAAACCAGCGCCGGTCGTGGCGCTTCGGTCAGGTTTTTAAGGAGCCTCCCCTTGCGCCGGATCACCAGGATCGCCACCGTGGGCATCGCCTCCGCGGCGCTGGCCCTCTCGGCCACCGCCTGTGGCGGTAAGAAGTCCTCTGACGCTGCCGCCTCCCCCTCGGAGTCGGGCGGCCAGAAGTCCGCAGCCATCGCATACGACATCGGTGGCCGCGGCGACCAGTCGTTCAACGACGCCGCCTACGCCGGTCTGAAGAAGGCCGAGACGGAGCTGAAGATCAAGGGCGCCGAGGCGGAGCCCACCGACGGCGAGGGCGAGGCCGACAAGGTCCAGCGCCTCACCGAGCTGGCCCGCAAGGGCAACAACCCGGTCATCGGCGTCGGCTTCGCCTACGCCCCGGCCATCAAGAAGGTCGCGCCGAAGTTCCCGAACACCACGTTCGGCATCATCGACGACACCTCGGTGACCGGCCCGAACATCGCCAACATGGTCTTCAACGAGGAGCAGGGCTCCTACCTGGCCGGCGTCGCCGCCGCCAAGGCGTCCAAGACCGGCACGGTCGGCTTCATCGGCGGTGTCGAGGTCCCGCTGATCAAGAAGTTCGAGGCGGGCTTCACCCAGGGCGTCAAGGACACCAACCCGAACGCCAAGGTGCTCTCCACGTACCTGACCCAGCCGCCGAACTTCGACGGTTTCGCTAAGCCCGACCTGGGCAAGGCCGCCGCGCAGGGCCAGCTCGACGCCGGTGGCGCCGACGTGATCTACGCCGCCGCCGGTCTGGCCGGTTCGGGTGCCATCGAGGCCGCGTCCGCCAAGGGCAAGTGGGCCATCGGTGTCGACTCCGACCAGTACAACCAGGCCGGTCTGGCGAAGTACAAGGACTCCATCCTGACCTCGGTCACCAAGGACGTCTCGGACTCCGTCTTCAACCTGATCAAGTCGGTCGAGGACGGCAAGCCCACCACCGGTGAGATCCGCTACGGCCTGGACAAGGACGGCGTCGGCCTGGCCGACTCCAACCCGAAGTACAAGGAGATGACCGACCTCATCGCCGCGGTGGAGAAGGCCAAGGCCGACATCATCGCCAACAAGATCACCGTCAAGACCGCCCCGTAAGGCAGTCTCCGACCTGTAGTCCTGGGTCTCCGGGGCCCGGGAAGCGATCGATGTCGCTCCCGGGCCCCGAGCCTCATTCTGTGATCACTAGTCTGTGACCAAGCAGCCTTTGTGGCCGCGAGTTTTCACTTCCGACAGTGCTACGCGCGTAGAAGCATCGTGGACGCGATACTTTCACTCCCCGCCCTGTCCTCCCTGCCTTCCGCTCCTTTCGCGCCAAGGAGAGTGCGTCATCAACGCGTCCAGCCCGCCCCCCGCCGTAGAACTGCACGGCATCACCAAGCGCTTCCCCGGCGTCGTCGCCAACAAGGACATCGCGATCACCGTCCGCAAGGGCACGGTCCATGCCCTGATCGGTGAGAACGGCGCCGGCAAGTCGACCCTGATGAAGATCCTCTACGGCATGCAGAAGCCGGACGAGGGCACCATCGCCATCGACGGGGAGCAGGTCGCCTTCCACACGCCCGGCGATGCCATCGCCCGCGGCATCGGCATGGTGCACCAGCACTTCATGCTCGCCGACAACCTCACCGTCCTGGAGAACGTCGTTCTCGGCGGCGAGAAGCTCTACGGCATCGGCGCCAAGGCCCGCAAGAAGATCATGGAGATCTCGGACGCGTACGGCCTCGGCGTGCGCCCCGACGCCCTCGTCGAGGACCTCGGCGTCGCCGACCGTCAGCGTGTGGAGATCCTCAAGGTCCTCTACCGCGGCGCGAAGATCCTCATCCTCGACGAGCCGACCGCCGTGCTCGTGCCGCAGGAGGTGGACGCGCTCTTCGACAACCTGCGCGAGCTCAAGTCCGAGGGCCTGACCGTCATCTTCATCTCGCACAAGCTGGGCGAGGTGCTGAAGGTCGCCGACGACATCACCGTCATCCGGCGCGGCACCACGGTCGGCACCGCCGACCCGAAGACCGCCACCCCCAAGCAACTCGCCGAGCTGATGGTCGGTGCGGAGCTGCCGTCGCCCGAGACCCGCGAGTCCACGGTGACCACGACCCCGATGCTGCAGGTGACGGGCCTGACCGTGGCCGCCTCCGACGCCGTCGTCGCCGAGCCGGAGGTCCTGGTTCCGGCGGGCGCCCAGGACTCCGCGACCCATGAGAAGGCCGAGCCCGGCCGTCTCCTCCTGGACGACGTCAACCTCACCATCCACAAGGGCGAGATCCTCGGTATCGCCGGTGTCGAGGGCAACGGCCAGACGGAGCTGATCGAGGCCCTCATGGGCATGATGGCCCCCGACACGGGCGTCATCACCCTGGACGGCGCGGACATCACCAGGATGTCGGTGCGCAAGCGCCGCGAGGGCGGCATCGGCTACATCCCCGAGGACCGTCACCGCCACGGTCTGCTGCTGGAGTCCCCGCTCTGGGAGAACCGCATCCTCGGCCACGTCACCGAGGCGCCCAACTCCAGGAAGGGCATCCTCGACCCGAAGGCGGCCCGCAAGGACACCGAGCGGATCGTGCGTGAGTACGACGTGCGCACCCCCGGCATCGACGTCACCGCGGCCTCGCTCTCCGGCGGCAACCAGCAGAAGCTGATCGTCGGCCGCGAGATGAGCCACAACCCGAAGTTCCTCATCGCCGCCCACCCCACCCGCGGTGTGGACGTCGGCGCGCAGGCGCAGATCTGGGACGCGATCCGCGAGGCCCGTCGCGAGGGCCTGGCCGTACTGCTGATCTCCGCCGACCTGGACGAGCTCATCGGCCTGTCCGACACCCTGCGCGTGATCTACCGCGGCCGCCTGGTCGCGGACGCCGACCCGGCGACCGTCACTCCCGAGGAGCTCGGCACCGCCATGACGGGCGCCGCCTCGGGGCACCTGGAAGCTACCGACAACCACTCCGCCGCTGCCGACGGTGACACGACGGAGGACGAGGCCCGATGAAGAAATTCGACAAGGACCGGCTGCTGCTCGCCATCGCCGGGCCCCTGCTCGCGCTGGTCAGCGCCTTCGTACTGACCATGATCGTGCTGGCGGCGACGGGTATCAACCCGATCGAGCCGCTGCGCATCATGGTCGAGAACGGCGGCTACGAGGACGTCCAGATCCTCATCGTCAACCAGGCCGGCACGTACTACCTGGCAGCCCTGGCCGTCGCCATCGGCTTCCGGATGAACCTCTTCAACATCGGCGTCGACGGCCAGTACCGCCTCGCCGCGATGATCTCCGCGCTGGTCGGCACCGCGATCACCCTGCCCGGCCCGCTGCACATCCTGCTGATCGTGCTCGTCGCGATGCTGACCGGTGCCTTCTGGGCCGGTATCGCGGGTGTCCTCAAGGCCAAGCGCGGGGTGAGCGAGGTCGTTTCGACGATCATGCTCAACGCCATCGCCACCAGCCTCATCGCCTGGCTGATCCTGCCGAAGAACCTCGGTGTGCAGGTGGAGGGCTCCAACGACCTCACCACCGGTGAGATCGCCCAGTCCGGCTGGTTCCCGGCCCTGTCCATGGGCGACTCGGGCGAGATCTACGGTTTCACCTTCATCGCCTTCGCCCTCGGCGTCGTGTACTGGTTCGTGCTCAACCGCACCCGCTTCGGCTTCGACCTGCGCGCCAGCGGCGCCAGCGAGTCCGCCGCCGCGGCCTCCGGTGTCGACTCCAAGAAGATGATCGTCACCGCGATGCTCATCTCCGGTGCCGTGGCCGGCCTGTCCGGCATGCCGGTGCTGCTGGGCGAGACCCACACGTACAACCTGGGCTTCCCCGTCGGTGTCGGTTTCACCGGCATCACCATCGCCCTGCTCGGCCGCAACAGCCCCGTGGGCATCTTCTTCGCCGCCCTCCTGATGGCCTTCATCGACAAGGCGTCCGCCGGTCTCGACACGGAGGGCTACGCCCGGGAGATCGGCACGATCATGAAGGGCCTGATCGTGATCGCGGTGGTCGTCTCCTACGAGCTGATTCGCCGCTACGGCATCCGCCGTCAGCAGCAGAAGGTCGGCGAGGAACTGGCTGCGGGCCACGCCATGAAGACCGAGAAGGAGGTCGCGGCGTGAGCGCCAGCACCGTTTCCACGAAGAAGGCGGCACCCGCGCCGGGCGGCCGCAAGAAGCTCACCCTGCCCTGGATCCTGCTGATCGTCGCGGCCGGCCTCGCGCTGGTCTCGCTGGTCCGCCTGGTCTCCGGGGCCAACGACCTGACCTCCGTGGGCCAGGTGTCCGGCGCCCTCTCCCTCGCCGTGCCGATCGGTCTCGCCGGTCTCGGAGGCCTGTGGGCCGAGCGCGCGGGCGTCGTCAACATCGGCCTCGAAGGCATGATGATCCTCGGCACCTGGTTCGGCGCCTGGGCCGGCTACCAGTGGGGCCCCTGGACCGGTGTGCTGGTCGGCATCGCCGGCGGCGCCGTCGGCGGCCTGCTGCACGCGGTCATCACCGTCACGTTCAACGTCAACCACATCGTCTCCGGTGTGGCCATCAACATCCTGGCGCTCGGCTTCACCCAGTACCTGTCGAACTTCACGTTCGCCGAGGCGCCGGGCGGCTCCTCCAAGCAGTCCCCGCAGGTGGAGCCGATCACCAAGATCACCATTCCGGGGCTGTCGGACTGGATGGCCGACCTCCAGGCCAAGCACTGGTTCTTCGTCTCGGACCTCGCCGGCGTGATCGGCGGCCTCATCACCGAGATCTCGCTGCTGACCATCGTGGCCCTGCTGCTGATCCCCGCCACCTGGTGGGCGCTGTGGCGGACCTCCTTCGGTCTGCGCCTGCGCTCCTGCGGTGAGAACCCGATCGCCGCCGAGTCCCTCGGCGTCAACGTCTACAAGTACAAGTACATCGCCGTGATCGTCTCCGGCGCCCTCGCGGGCCTCGGCGGCGTGTACCTGTCCGAGGTCGCCAGCCCCATCTACCAGGAGGGCCAGACCGGCGGCCGCGGTTACATCGGTCTCGCCGCGATGATCTTCGGTAACTGGATGCCGGGCGGCATGGCGCTGGGCGCGGGCCTGTTCGGCTTCATCGACAGCCTCAAGCTGCGCGGTGGCGCCGAGAACGTCCACGCGATGCTGCTGCTGATCGCGCTCCTGCTGGTCATCGTCTGCGTCTGGCAGCTCTACAAGAAGAAGTACATCCAGGCCGGCATCTCGGCGGCCTTCGCCGCGCTGCTGTTCGTCTGGTACGCGGTGACGGACGCGGTGCCGAGCCAGTTCGTCGACGCGGCCCCGTACCTGACCACGCTGCTCGTGCTCGCCCTGTCGGCGCAGCGCCTGCGGATGCCCAAGGCGGACGGCATGCCGTACCGCAAGGGTCAGGGCAAGTGACCGAGGTACCCGCGGTGGACTGGGAAGCCCTGCGGACGCACGCCCGGGAAGCGATGACCCGGGCGTACGCCCCCTACTCGGGCTTCCCGGTCGGGGTCGCCGCCCTCGTCGACGACGGCCGCATCGTGACCGGCTGCAACGTCGAGAACGCCAGCTACGGGCTGGGCCTGTGCGCCGAGTGCGGACTGGTCTCCTCCCTCCAGGCCACGGGCGGCGGCCGCCTCACGCACTTCACGTGCGTGGACGGCAAGGGCGAGATCCTCGTCCCGTGCGGGCGCTGCCGCCAGCTGCTGTACGAGTTCGGCGGCGACGAGCTGCTGGTGGACACCCCGGACGGGGTGCTGCCGCTGGCGGCGATGCTGCCCCAGGCCTTCGGGCCCGGTCACCTGAGATAGCCGTGCCGACGGCCCTTCGCCCCTGCCGGGCGGAGGGCCGTCGCACTTGCCGTTCCCTGATCCCCTCTCCTCCCTCTCTCTATGCGCGTAGAAGGAAGCACCTCATGGACGTCATCTCCGTCATCCGGACCAAGCGGGACCGCGGTGAGCTGAGCCCCGAGCAGATCGACTGGGTCATCGACGCCTACACCCGCGGTGTCGTGGCCGACGAGCAGATGTCCGCCCTGGCCATGGCCATCCTGCTCAACGGCATGAACCGGACCGAGATCGCCCGCTGGACCGCGGCGATGATCGCCTCCGGCGAGCGCATGAACTTCGACGCCCTCTCCCGCCCGACCGCCGACAAGCACTCCACCGGCGGCGTCGGCGACAAGATCACCCTTCCGCTGGCCCCGCTCGTCGCGGCGTGCGGCGCGGCCGTGCCGCAGCTGTCGGGCCGCGGACTCGGCCACACCGGTGGCACCCTCGACAAGCTGGAGTCCATCCCCGGCTGGCGCGCGCTGCTCTCCAACGAGGAGATGATGCACGTCCTCGACACCACCGGCGCGGTCATCTGCGCGGCCGGCGACGGGCTGGCCCCGGCCGACAAGAAGCTGTACGCGCTGCGCGACGTCACCGGCACCGTCGAGGCCATCCCGCTGATCGCCTCCTCGATCATGTCGAAGAAGATCGCCGAGGGTACGGGCTCGCTCGTCCTGGACGTGAAGGTCGGCACCGGCGCCTTCATGAAGAACATCGAGGACGCGCGCGAGCTCGCCCGCACCATGGTCGGCCTCGGCACCGACTCGGGCGTCAAGACGGTCGCGCTCCTCACCGACATGTCCACCCCGCTCGGCCTGACCGCCGGAAACGCCCTCGAAGTCCGCGAGTCGGTCGAGGTCCTCGCGGGCGGCGGCCCCGCCGACGTCGTCGAGCTGACCATCGCGCTGGCCAAGGAGATGCTGGACGCGGCGGGCATCAAGGACGCCGACCCGGCGAAGGCCCTGGCCGACGGCTCCGCGATGGACCACTGGCGCCGGATGATCGCGGCCCAGAGCGGCGACCCGGACGCGACCCTCCCGGTCGCCCGCGAGCAGCACGTCGTCACCGCCCCGGAGTCGGGTGTGCTGACCCGACTGGACGCGTACGGTGTCGGCGTCGGCGCGTGGCGCCTCGGTGCGGGCCGCGCCCGCAAGGAGGACCCGGTGCAGGCGGGCGCCGGCATCGAGCTGCACGCGAAGCCGGGCGACACCGTCACGGCCGGCCAGCCGCTGATGACGCTGCACACCGACACTCCGGAGAAGTTCGACTACGCCCTGGCGGCGCTGGACGGCTCCTTCGACATCGCCGCGGCGGGCACGGCCTTCTCCGCCACGCCGATCGTTCTGGACCGCATCGCCTGACCTGCGGCTTCCCTTTCGGGTGAACGGGACCGGTGGACCCCCACCGGTCCCGTTCGGCATGCTGGGATCGGTGACGAACCGATTGAGGAGCACACCATGAGCGCACTCACCGTCCAGCAGGAGCCGCAGGGCGGCGACAGCTGGGAGCGCCTCGTCCGCCTCTGGGAGGAGTCGGACTGGCCCGAGGGCTGCAGGGTGGAGATCATCGAGGGGATCATCACCGTGGCACCACCGCCCGTCAACCATCACAACTACATCGCCGTCAAGGTGCAGCGGGCACTGACGCCCGTGCTGCCGCCGGACTGCGAGATCTACCAAACCCTCAACGTGGCAGTCCCGTCCCGTAGCGGTCTGTTCATTCCGGACCTGGTGGTGGCACCCGACGAGGTGGTCCTGGAGGACGCCAACTACGTCCCGGGGGCCGCAGCCGAACTCGTCGTCGAGATCACCTCGAAGTCGAACGCGGTCAACGACCGCGTCGCCAAGCTCAACGGTTACGCCGCCGCGGGTATCCCGCTGTATCTGCTCATCGACCCGCACGCGACGGGAGAGCCCGCGATCCACTTGTACGGCGAGCCCGCGAACGGCACGTACCGCCTGCTCTGGTCGGGCAAGTTCGGCGAGACCGTCAAGCTGCCGGAGCCCTTCGGCGTGGCGATCGACACCTCCGGCTTCCCCCGTCCCTGACCTCCGAGCCGAGGCAGGGCCTCGACCGGGCGGGGGCGTCAGGCCAGTGTCCGGTCGTACCGATGAAATCCGGTGGGCGGAGGAGTCATCCCCTCGTGGAGATCACCCGACTCGTGCTGCCCGGACCCGCCCCGACCGCCCCTGACGCCGCGACGCTGTGTGCGCGCCTCGCCCGCCTCTACGAGGGCGGGGCCCGCGCGGTGGAGTGCGATGCGCGGGCCGTCACCGCGCCGGGCCTGGGCGCCGTGGAGGTGCTGGCCCGGCTGCGGCTGACCGCGCGGGGCCGGCCGCTGCGGGTGACCGGTGCCGCGCCCGCCCTACGCGCCCTGCTGGACCTCGTAGGACTCGTCGAGCTGCTCGGGGAGGCCGAACAGCGGGAACCAGCGGGCCGTGTCGAGGAAGGCGTTGAGGCCGACGATCCGGCCGTCTGAGACCTCCAGCACCTGCAGCGCCCACGGGGTGTGCCCGGGAAGGCCGTCCTCGCGCGGCCGGTACTGACCGAAGGCCGGCATGCCGTTCGCGGTCGTCGGGATCAGGCGGGAGCCCTTGCAGCCGATGCCCTGGCCCAGGTGCCAGGCCGCGATGTCCGCCTTGCCCTGCAGCCACAGGTCGTACGGCGGCATGGACAGGACGGCGTCCTCGTGCAGGAGCGCCGTCAGGCGCGAGATGTCGTACGACTCGAAGGCGGCGAGGTACTGCTCCAGCAGCTCCGCCTGCTCGGCGTCCAGCGGGTCGGCCGACTCGCTCGCGCGCACCCGCTGTCCGGCGAGCGTGGCCCGCGCCCGCTGGAGCGCGCTGTTCACCGATGCCACCGTGGTGTCCAGCAACTGCGCGACCTCGTCCGCCTTCCAGGCCAGTACTTCGCGCAGGATGAGCACCGCGCGCTGCTTGGCCGGCAGGTGCTGGAGCGCCGCGACGAAGGCGAGCCGTACGGATTCCTTCGCGAGCGCCATCTCCGCCGGGTCCGCGGTCTGCGGCAGTACCCGGCCGTCCGGGACGGGCTCCAGCCAGGTCACCTCGGGCCGCTGGTTGAGCACGGCGGAGGACTGGTGCTGCGGGGCGGTCAGGTCCATGGGACGGGCCCGCTTGTTCCCGGCGTTCAGCAGGTCCAGGCAGACGTTGGTGGCGATCCGGTAGAGCCACGACCGCAGCGAGGAGCGGCCCTCGAACTTCTCGTGGCTGCGCCAGGCGCGGATGTAGGTGTCCTGCACGGCGTCCTCGGCGTCGAAGGCGGAACCGAGCATCCGGTAGCAGTAGCCCGTGAGCTCGACCCGGTAGCGGTCCATCGCCGCGTCGAGATCGCTGCTGGTGGTGGTGGCGAGGTCACTCATGGCGGTCCGTCCCCCTGACGTACGTGGCTCCTTCGGAACCTACCCGAAGGCACTGACAACGGCAGCCGGAAGCGCGGAGCGCCCAGGTCTATCGACGTCAAGTATCTTGACGTCAAGATTATTGTCGGGCAGGCTTCCTCGGGTATCTCGACGTCGAGATACATGGACGGCGGACGGGGAGGGCCCGGGATGCGGCGCGGCGGGGAGATCCGGAAGGCACGGCGGGGGGAGCGGGAACCCGGCCTGGTGGCCCAGTTGCGCAGGCCGCCCGGCGGCCGCGACGCGCGGATCATGCTCCTCGCCCAGCTGCTGGACCGCGCCGGCACCGGCGTCTGGGCCGCGGCCTGCGTCCTCTACTTCACCTTCGTCATCGGCCTCGACGTCGGACAGGTGGGGCTGCTGCTCGGCGCGTCCGGGGTGGCGGGCATCGCCGGCTCGCCCCTGGCAGGCCACCTCGCCGACCGCTTCCCGGTGCGCTCCCTGCTCATCGGCGCCCACCTGCTGCGCCTGGTCACCCTCTGCCTGCTGCTCGTCGTCACCGACTTCACGCTCCTGCTGTGCGTCGTGGCCGTGACCCACCTGGGGGACCGGGCGGCGAAGACCCTGGAGATGCTGTTCGCCACCCGGGTCGCGGGCGAGCGGCGCGCCACCTACCAGGCGCTGTCGCGCAGTTCGGCGAACGCCGGCTACGCGCTCGGCGCGGGCCTGGCCGCCATCGGCCTCGCCGTCGGCACCCGCGGCGCCCACCACGTGCTCATCCTGGCCAACGCGCTGTCGTTCCTCGTGGCCGCCGCCCTGGTGTGGTGCACCCGGGAGCCGCGCGGCCGCGGGCTCGTGGCCGCACCGTCGCCCGTACCCGCCGCCGGGGCCGCCGCCGCCCCGGAGCCCGCAGGCCCGGCCCCGGCCGCAGTCCAGGCCCCGGCCGCAGGTCCGGACCCGGCCCCGGCCGCACGACGGAGTCCCTGGCGGGACCGCGGCTACCTCCGGTTCGTCCTGCTGGACATCCCGATGCACCTCGACGACTCGATCCTGGGCATCGGCATCCCGCTCTGGCTGGTGAGCCGCACCACCGCGCCGCACGAGCTGATCCCGGCCTTCCTGGTCATCAACACCGTGCTCGTCGTCGTCCTCCAGCTCCGCGTTTCGGCGAAGGTCCGCGACGCCCGCGGGGCGACGGGAGCGGTCGCCCTCTACGGGGTGACCATGCTCCTGTGCTGCGGCCTGCTCGCGGCCGCGGCCGGCGGCGGGGTCTGGGCGGCGTCCGGCGCCCTGCTCGCCGCGGCGGTGCTGGCCACCGCGGCGGAGCTGATGCGCTCGGTGAGCTCCTGGGAGCTCGCGGTCTCCCTCGCGCCCCGGGAGGCGCGCGCCTCGTACCTCGGAGTCGCCGGCATGGCCCAGTCCGTCCAGAAGACCGCCGGACCGCTGCTGCTGACGGGCGTGGTCATGGCCGCGGGCCCGGCCGGCTGGCTGGCCCTCGGCGCGGCGGTGACGGGCCTGTCGCTGGTCCAACGGCGCTTCAGCCTGCGCCGGTTGGAGGAACCGGCCGTCCGTTCCGCCGCGCCCGCGTCCGCGGCCGCCTGAGGCTACGTACCGGGCTTGCGGCCGTACACGTAGACGTCCTCGCCCTTCCCGAGCAGCTTCCAGTACGCCTTCGCGTCGGCGGGCCGCATGTTCACGCAGCCACCCGAACCGGGCGGGTTCCACATGCTCTTGGTGGTCGAGTGGAAGGCGATACCGCGGTCGAAGAACTGGGCGTACGGCATCGACACGTTGTAGAGCGTCGACCAGTGGTCGATGCTGCGGAGGTAGATCCTCCGCGCGCCGGTCCGCGTCTCCGTGCCGTCCTTGCCCGTGCGGACGGGGACGGGGCCGTACTTCAGTACGGAACCGTCCTGGATCCAGCTGAGCTGTCGCGTCAGGTCAACGCAGGCGATCCGCCCCCGGTTCACCGGGCAGTGCCCCGCCCTGTTCGGGGTGGCGCCCGCGGCCCGCTGGGCGAGCATCGTACTCATCACCTGCCAGGTCAGCGGCCCGGCGTAGCCCTGGGCCGGGCTGATCCCGTGGCTTCTCTGGAACGCCCGGACGGCCGTGCAGTCGGCCGCCGACTGCCTTCCGTCCACGGGCCGTCCCAGGAACTTCTCCACCTGCCGCTGGTACGGCCCGGCGGACCGGTTGCAGGAGGCGGCCTCTGCCGTACCGCCTCCCGCGACCACCACCAACGGCAGCGCCAGCGCCGCCGCCGCGCCCCACACCACCGCGCGCCGCCGCGCCGACCGCTCGCGCGTCTTCCGCGTACCCATCCGGACCTCCCCTGCTCACCGCACTTCGTTCTCCGTGTTGAATGCCCGGAAAACGAGCAGGGGTTGCCTCCGGTGGAAGCGAAGTCCGCGTCAGCGCGCGCCCGCTGCGCAAGCCGGTATGCGCCGCTGCGCGCGGGCCGCGTGCGTCCCGTACAGGGTGATCGACACGACGCCGAGCACCGCGAGGAGCGCGATGCCGACCGTGGCCGCCCAGCCGGCCCCGTGGTAGGCGAGGGCGCCGAGGGTGCCGCCCGCGCTGGAACCGAGGTAGTACGCCGACTGGTAGAGCGCGGAGGCCTGCGCACGGCCCGTCTTCGCCGTCCGGCTCACCGCGGCCGAGGCCACCGCGTGCCCGGCGAAGAAGCCCGCCGTGATCAGGACCAGCCCCAGCACGACCGTCACCAGGGAGTCCGACAGCGACAGCAGCAGCCCCAGCGCCGTGGTGGTCACGGCCAGGTACAGCGCGCCGCGCCGCCCCGTCCGGGCCACCAGCCTGCCCGCCGCCGCCGAGGAGACCGTGCCGACCAGGTAGATCAGGAAGATCGACCCGATCACGCCCTGGCCGAGCGAGAACGGCTCGTCCACCAGCCGGTAGCCGATCACCGTGTAGACCGCGCCGAAGACCGTCATGAACAGCGCGCCGATCCCGTACAGCCGCAGCAGCAGCGGGTCGCGCAGATGACCGGCCACGGTGCGGCCCACCGCGCGCGGGTTCAGCGACGCCGGGCGGAAGAACCGTGCCCGCGGCAGCAACACCAGGAAGACCACCGCGCAGACCAGCGCCATCACGGCGACGGCCGCCAGACCCGCCCGCCAGCCTCCCAGCTGGGCCGCCCAGCCGGTGACCAGGCGGCCGCTCATGCCGCCGATGGAGTTGCCCGCCACGAACAGGCCGATCGCGCCCACCAGCGCCCGCGGCCGCACCTCCTCCGCCAGGTACGCCATCGCGGAGGCGGGAATGCCGGCGATCGCCGCACCCTGCACGGCACGCAGCACCACCAGCCACTCCAGGTTCGGCGCGAAGGGCACGAGGAGCGCCACGCCGACGGCGACCGTCATCGACCAGGTCATCATCCGGGTGCGGCCGAACCGCTCGGAGAGCGCGCTGAGCGGGAGTACGAACAGCGCGAGGGCGCCGGTGGCCGCGGACACCGTCCAGCTGGCCTGACCCGCCGTCACTGCGAGGTCGTCGGAGATCGCGGGCAGCAGCGCCTGGGTGGAGTAGAGGAGGGCGAAGGTCGCCAGTCCGGCGGCGAAGAGCGCGAGGCTCATCCGGCGGTAGCCGGAGCGGCCGGGGGAGTGGGGTTCCGGTGCGGGGGACGACGCGGTGGAGGCACCCGGGATGACAGGTGCCCCGGTATGAACGGGAGGCATGCCTTCGACGGTAGGCCCGTGCTTTTCATGCGTCCAATGCACAGAATCGCGATAATCGATCCACTGCAGCATCAGTCCAGGTCAGGATCGTGGATGTCGACGAACCGTTACGCAGAAGACATGACGGTGACAACTTCGCTGGCGCCCCGGCTGGCGTATTTCGTCGCCGTCGCCCGGCACGAGCACGTCACCCGCGCCGCCCAGGAACTGGGCGTACCGCAGTCCACCCTGTCCCGGGCCATCGTCCGGCTCGAACAGGACCTGGGCGTATCCCTGTTCGCACGCAAAGGCCGCACCGTCGCCCTCACCACGGCGGGCCGCACCTTCCTGGCCTCCGCCGAACAGGCCCTGGACGGCATCGCCCACGCGGCCGAGTCCGTCCAGCAGGACGCCGACCCGGCCTACGGCAAGGTCGCCTTCGGCTTCCTGCACACCCTCGGCCCCGAGACCGTACCCGGCCTCATCCGCGCCTTCCGCGCCGACCACCCGCGGGTGCGCTTCTCCCTGGTCCAGAACTACGGCGAGGCCATGCTGGAGAAGCTGCGCGCCGGCGAGCTCGACCTCTGCCTCACCTCGCCACTGCCGGACGCCCCCGACCTCGTCGCCCGCCGCCTCGACGAACAAAGGCTGCGCCTGGTCGTCCCCGACGACCACCGCCTCGCGGGCCGCAAGCGCATCCGCCTCGCCGAGGCCGCGGAGGAAACCTTCGTCACCCTGGAGGCCGGCTACGGCCTGCGCCGCATCACCGACGACCTGTGCGCGGAAGCCGGCTTCACCCCCCGCGTCGCCTTCGAGGGCGAGGAGGCCGAGACCCTGCGCGGCCTGGTCGCCGCCGGCCTCGGCGTGGCCCTGCTGCCGCCGCCGGCCGTGCCCCGCCCCGGAGTGGTCGAGCTGAACGTCACCGCCCCGCGCGCCGTCCGGGAGATCGGCGTGGCCTGGCTCGACGGCCACCCCGACACCCCGCCGGTCGCCGAGTTCAAGCGCTTCCTCCTCTCCCGCCGCGGCCGCCTCATCCCGGAACTGGAACCGCCCGCGGCGCAGGAGGGCCAGCGCCCCGAAAACTGATGGCCGTCCCCGGCTCCCGCCAGCACAATCAACAGGGTCGTCGGGGTCCGAGGGGGAAGCTGTTTGGACGTGTTCGTGTGCGCCGGGTGCGGTACGGAGCTGACGGCCCCGGTCTCCCGGGTCGCCCTCCCCGTCCACACCCACTACGGAGCCTGGGAGGAACTGCATCCCCCGCTGATGGAGCCGGCGACGTACGCCCTCGACCCCCGGCCCACCGGACCGCCCTGGCGGCTGTGGGACGACGTGGGGGAGGAGCTGGCGGCCGAACAGGGGGTGTACCTGCCGCAATACTCCGTGTCCTTCGGGAAGCGGGACAGGATCGTCATCGCACCCGGCGACTCCCGGGGCACGGCCCTGATCCCCGAGAAGTGCGAGGGCTACTGCATGGGCATCGACGGCCGTGACGGGCCCAACCTGGCGTGCGAGGGCTGCGGACGCCCGGTCGCGACGCGCATGGACGACTGCGGGCTGTGGCAGGCGGTGTGGCTGGAGCCCGACCGGGTCCGGTGCGTGCCCTCGGGCCTGCCCGCCGTCCCGGTCCCCGACTGGGACGAGCTGGACCTGCGGACCTGCGCAGTGGCGCCCGTCGAACTCGACGGCTCCCGCAGCCGCCGCTGGGAGGCCGCCGTCCCGGTGGCCCTCGCGCACCTGGTGGCGGCCTGTGCGGGCCGCCCCGTGGAGCTGCCCGGTCCCCTCGCCGACCTGGTCGGTGACACCGTCGCCGGCTACCTGCCCGCAGGTCCCCCGGCCTTCACCGCCCGCCTCGCCGGGCCGGGCAGGCCCGTGCCCCCGTCCGGCGACGGCGAGGTCCTCCTCGTGCCCCGCCACCCGGTCACGGGCGAGCCGTGGCGGCCCCCGCACGGCACCGCGCCCGTGGTGCCGCTGGACATCGGGGTCTGGGCCCACCTGGTACTCCCGGCGGAGACCTCGCCGCGGCCCGCGACCGGCACCCTCCCGGAAGGCGTCCTGCGCGACGACTACGTCGTGCCGCCGCACCGCTGGCGCTGGTTCTACCCCCACGACCGGGCCTTCAGTGACACGCTGGCCCACCTCCCCGACATCCGCCGCCCGGAGCTGCGCGCCTACTACGACCGGTGCAGCGGACCCGGGCCGTACTAAGGGCTGTCCCGCAATCCCCGGCGGGCGCACGACGCCAGCTACGGCACCTCGCTGCGTTGTCGGAACGCCCGAATACGCCCAGTATGGGGAC
>NZ_JBIVFO010000035.1:0-91416 GCF_044748225.1 Streptomyces sp. NPDC090021
TCCGCTTTTGTGTGCGGGTTTCCCTGTTGTTTTCTCTCCTTGTGGGGGCCGCCCGGCACCAATTATCGGGGGGGGGGGGGGGGCCCCCGGGGGGGGGGCCCCCCCCCCCCCCCGCGCCGTCGTGTTGGGGCGGCCGGGGGTTACGCGGAGCGGTCGCTGCCGGGGCCCTCGTAGTCCTCGCCGTAGGCGCCCTTGGCGGGGCGGCGGCGGCGCATGGGGGGCTCGACCCCGTCCGCGAGGCGGCGGGCGGTGACGAGGAAGCCGGTGTGGCCGATCATGCGGTGGTCCGGCCGGACGGCGAGGCCTTCGACGTGCCAGTTGCGGATCATCGATTCCCAGGGCTGCGGCTCGGCGAAGCAGCCGATCTCGCGGATGGACTCGACGGTCTTGGACAGCTGGGTGGTGGTGGCCACGTAGCAGCAGAGGATGCCGCCGGGGACGAGGGCCTTGGAGACGGCTTCGAGGCATTCCCAGGGGGCGAGCATGTCCAGGATGACGCGGTCGACGTCGGTGTCGGACAGGTTGTCCTGGAGGTCGCCCACGGTGAGCTGCCAGGCCGGGTGGGGGCCGCCGAAGTAGCGTTCCACGTTGGCGGTGGCGATCTCGGCGAAGTCCGCGCGGCGCTCGTAGCTGTGGAGCATGCCCTGGTCGCCGATGGCGCGCAGCAGGAAGCTGCTCAGGGAGCCGGAGCCCACGCCCGCTTCCACGACGCGGGCGCCGGGGAAGATGTCGGCGAAGGCCAGGATCTGGCCCGCGTCCTTGGGGTAGACCACGGCGGCGCCGCGGGGCATGGACAGGACGTAGTCGGGGAGCAGGGGGCGCAGCGCGAGGTACGCGACGTTCCCCGTGGTACGGACAACACTGCCTTCGGGAGCACCGATCAGCTCGTCGTGGGGGAAGGAACCCTTGTGGGTGTGGAAGTTCTTCCCGGCTTCGAGCGTGAACGTGTAGTGGCGGCCCTTGGGGTCGGTGAGCTGAACCTGGTCCCCGACCTTGAAGGGCCCGCGTCGGCGGGCGGCACCGGTCGGTTCGGACATGTGACCAGTGTATTGGCTTCAGGACCGGGGCCGTGCCATGGCCTAGGGCTGGGGCCGTGCCATGGCTTTCACGAAGGCCTTCTCGACGTCGAGGGTGGACAGGACGCCGTAGATGGCGCCGCCTGGTTCGAGGACGAGGTATTCGGTGGCGGGGGTGGCGCGGAGGTGGTCGAGGAGTTCTTCGCCGGTGAGTTCCGCGGAAACCTTCATGCCGTCGGTGAGGTCCTGGGCGAGGGTGCTGACGGCGACCCAGGGGCGGCGGTGTTCGGGGACGGAGGCGATGGCGCTCTCGCGGACGATGGCGGTGGGGTCGCCGTGGCCGTCGACGACGACGAGGGCGCGGGCTCCGGCTTCGTTGGCGCGGCGGAGGGCTTCGGAGAGGGGGGTGGCGTTCTCGACGGGGATGGCGCGGCGGGTGAGGCTGCGGGCGCGCAGTTCGGGGAGGTGTTCGCGCAGGCGGGCCATGCGGAGGCTGTTGCCGGCTCCGGTCCAGATGATGGCGGCCAGGATGGCAGCGAGGAGGGCGTCCATGACGGTGTCCATGCCGCCGATGTCCTCGGTGCGGTTGCCGATGAGTCCGGTGTGGGTGAGCAGGGGCAGGCCGAGGAGGACGGTGACGGCGAGGGCGCGGCCGACCCAGGCGGCGGCGACGGTGCCGGCCATGGGTTTGCCGGTGATGCCCCAGATGACGGCGCGGAGCATGCGGCCGCCGTCGAGGGGGAGGCCGGGGAGCAGGTTGAAGGCGGCGACGAGCAGGTTGGAGATCATGAGGCCGGCGAGGAGGACGCCGGGGACGGTCGCGGGGTCGACGGCCTTCATGCCGAGGTAGAAGCCGCCGGCGAGGAGGAGGGAGAGCAGGGGGCCGACGAAGGCGAGGACGAATTCGCGGCCGGGGGTCTCGGACTCCTTCTCGATTTCGGAGACGCCGCCGAAGAACTGGAGCTGGATGCGGCGGACGGGGAGTTTGAAGCGGAGGGCGGCGACGGTGTGGGCGAGTTCGTGGACGAGGACCGAGGCGTAGAAGGCGACGGCGAAGAAGAGGGAGACCAGGTAGCGGACGGGTCCGAGGTCGGGCAGGACGCGGTCGAGCTGGTCCCCGAAGACCCAGGTGATGAGGGCGGCGACGAGGAACCAGCTGGGCGAGACGTAGACGGGCACGCCGAAGGGGCGGCCCATGAGGAGTCCGCCGCCCGGTCCTGAGCGCCGTTTGTCGCGCTCGCCGGTCTGGTCGGTGTCTGCCACGTCTGTCCTTCGTTCGGTGCTGGGGGTTCTCGTGTGGTTCTGGGGGTGTCGTCGTGGGGTGGGGCGTGGTGTGCGGAGCGCCCGGTGATGCTCCGATCATGCAGTGCGAGGGGGCTCGGCGTCGATGGTATGCGCGTGCTGTCGGTCGCGGGTCGTAGGGTTTTGTCCATGACGACGAGCCCCGGTGCCGTGCCCGGTGCGGCCGAAGCCGCAAGCCCGGGCGCTGTGGCGCCCTCTTCGCTCTCTCCTTCCCGGGCGAGCGATTTCATGCAGTGCCCGCTGCTGTACCGGTTCCGGGTGATCGACAAGCTGCCGGAGAAGCCGAGTGCGGCGGCCACGCGGGGGACGCTGGTGCACGCGGTGCTGGAGCGGCTCTTCGACCATCCTGCGCAGGAGCGGACGGCGCTGCGGGCGAAGGAGCTGGTTCCGGGGCAGTGGGACAGGTTGCTGCGGTCGCGGCCGGAGCTGGCGGAGCTGTTTCCGGAGGGTGACGAGGGGGCGGGGCTGGCGCGCTGGCTGACGGAGGCCGAGGCGCTGGTCGAGCGGTGGTTCACGCTGGAGGACCCGACGCGGCTGGAGCCGGTGGAGCGGGAGTTCTTCGTGGAGACGGAGCTGGAGTCGGGGCTGCGGCTGCGCGGGATCATCGACCGGGTGGACGTGGCGCCGACGGGTGAGGTGCGGATCGTCGACTACAAGACGGGCAAGGCGCCGCGGGCGGAGTACGCCGAGGGTGCGCTGTTCCAGATGAAGTTCTACGCGCTGGTGGTGTGGCGGCTGAAGCGGGTCGTGCCGCGGCGGCTGCAGCTGGTGTACCTGGGCAGTGGGGACGTGCTGACGTACGACCCGGTGGTGGCGGACCTGGAGCGGGTGGAGCGCAAGCTCCTCGCGCTGTGGGAGGCGATCCGGGAGGCGACGCTGACGGGTGAGTGGCGGCCGCGGCCGACGAAGCTGTGCGGGTGGTGCGATCACCAGGCGTCGTGTCCGGAGTTCGGCGGTACTCCCCCGGTGTATCCGCTGCCGGTGGTGCCGCGGCCGGCGG
The DNA here is from genome assembly GCF_044748225.1 of Streptomyces sp. NPDC090021. Classification (NCBI taxonomy): domain Bacteria; kingdom Bacillati; phylum Actinomycetota; class Actinomycetes; order Kitasatosporales; family Streptomycetaceae; genus Streptomyces; species Streptomyces sp. NPDC090021. The sequence continues at coordinate 3,319 of NZ_JBIVFO010000035.1, forward strand.
GGAGCCCGGAGGTCGGCTAGGGCCTGTATTGAGTTGCCCCGTGGAGCAAGGAGCGGCGTTCGGTGCGTGCCCTCGGCGTGCGGGACGAATATCCTCGTAGCGGAGCTACTAGGACATTCGGCTCGTGCGCCGAGGGTGCGTGCCGGGCGTCGCGACGCCGCGGGGCAACTCAATACAGGCCCTAGGTGGGTCGTGCGCTCTGCCGAGTTGTTGCTCCGGCCGCGCACCGCGAGGTACAGCCGGATGATGTCCTTCCTGGCGGCGGAGTCACCGAGCTGTTCGGCAGGAGGAGACACTGCAACGCGCCCTGAGGCCGGTCGCACAGCTCGTACGTCTAGCCTCGGCGTGCAGTGAGGCCACAGCCTCGGCGCGCAGTGAGGCGGTGTTCGTCCGCGCCCCCGGCTTCGCCGCGGCGGTGCGTGGCGGTGTCCGCCCCGCCGCGCTCCCTCGCGGGCGAAGCGGCGGCGGAAGCCCTCAGGGCCCCGCCAGGTGCCCGGGGCTGATCGTCTCTGCCCCCCGGCACGGGGTACCGTTCGGCGTCGCCCACGCCGAGCGGTCCCCAAGGGTGCCCACCGTCGGTGAGGCGCACATGCCCCGCGCTACGCCCGAGATCCTCGTACGCCCTCCGCCGGGGCCTTCGGTGATCAAGGGCCTGGCGTCGCCGTTCCCGACCTTGATCCACTCGCACGGCGGCCGGGGCCCGACCACTCCGACCGCCGCCGCAGCCCGCCGCGCGCCGCCGCGGTCAGGCCGTCGCAGGCGCAACGTGAGCGGTGTGGGCCCGCATGCGTGCCGCGTCTGCGCGCGGCGGCGCACCGAACTGCCGTTTGTACTCGCGGCTGAACTGCGAGGGGCTGCCGTATCCCACTCGGGAGGCGACGCCGGTCACGTCGTTCGGGCGACGGGCGAGCAGCAGCCGTGCCGCCTGCAGACGGATCTGCTTCTGGAACTGGATCGGGCTCATCGCCGTGACCGACTGAAAGTTCCGGTGGAACGCGGAAACGCTCATCCCCGAGGACCGGGCCAGGTCTTCGACGCGGAAATCCTCGGCGTAGTTGTCGCGGATCCAGCCCACCGCCCGGGTGATGTGGGTCAGGCCGCTGTCCGCCAGGCCGAGCTGCCGGACGGCTTCGCCCTGCTCTCCCGTCATCAGCCGCCACAGGATCTCCCGCTTGGCCAAGGGGACCAGCACCCGGCGGTCGCGCGGCCGGTCCAGCAGGCGCAGCAGCCGCACGACGGCGCCGATCAACTCTGCCGGTGCGTCGCTGACCGTGATCCCGGGCCGGGCCGACCGGGTCGAAGGCGGAAGATCACCCGGCCCCGCCTGCAGCATCAGCTCCGCGATGACGGCGGGCTCCAGCGTCATGCCGAAACCGAGTTCGGGTCCCTGGGCGACGCGTCCGACCACGGGGAGGTCGGCCGAGGCGGCCAGGTACTGGCCGACGCCGTACTCGTACACCCTGTCTCCGAGCGCGAGCCGCTTGGCCCCTGGGCGATGACCGCGACCATCACGCCGGACATCGCGTACTCCGGCTCAGCGCCCGGTTCGGCCCGGCAGATCCGGACACCGTCGATGGCCGTGCTCAGATCGGGCCGCGCATGGCGGCCCAGCAGGTCGCGGAGCTCGTCGAGGGACATGTCCCCATCTCACCACGGGACCCGGCAGGATCCCCCCGCTGGGGCAGGATCGTGCAAGGACGCGCGGAGATCGGACGAGTCTCGGCGCGACGGGCCCGGAGAGCGGACGGGGCCGGGTTGCCGGGTTGCCGGGTACGACTACGCCCCGGCGCCCTTCTCCTCGTAGTGGGCTATCAGCCGGCCACGGGCGATCGCGTGGAACCGCAGGTGGAATCCCACCAGGGCCGGCGTCGCGTCCGCGTCCGGGCCCAGCTTCTCCCGGTCGACCGCGTACACCGTGAACACGTACCGGTGCGGGCCGTCCCCTTCCGGAGGCGCGGCCCCGCCGAAGTCCCTGCTGCCGTAGTCGTTCTGCACCTGCACGACACCGGGGGGAAATCCTTCGAAGTCCCCGGTTCCGGCTCCCGCCGGGAGCTCGACGACGTGTGCGGGGATGTCGAAGACGGTCCAGTGCCAGAACCCGCTGCCGGTCGGTGCGTCCGGGTCGTAGCACGTGACTGCGTAGCTGCCGGTGCCCTCCGGCCCGGCCGACCAGCCGATCTGCGGCGAGGAGTTGCCCTTGGCGTACACCTGGGCCTCCGGGAGGGTCCCACCGTCGGTCAGGTCCGTGCTGCTGTAGGCTCGCAATCGGAATGTCCCATTCCGTTTTGGTGGCCTGGCCATTCCCGGCCGTCTCATTCGAGGGACACCGCGTTTCTGTCCCATGATCTTGGCCCATTTCGTGGTCTACGCCGTGGGGCCGCCGAGCGGGTTCTCCGCCGGGTGTTCCCAGATGATGACCTTTGCTTCGCTCTTGGCCGACAGCGGGTCTGTCCAGCCAACGGTCGGGTGGCCCAGGGGAATCTCGCCCCTGGGCCACCCGACCGTTCACCACACAGACCTCACAGAAGCGGTGCGCTGCCCCACCGGGATCGGCCACACCGCGCTGCCGGAGCCATCGGCCTCTACTTGGTCGCTGATGTGATGGAACTGGTATCAGCCGAGACGCTCGGATACTGCTTCACTCGTGAGTTGCACTGCAGGCTGAAGTGTCCGTCCTGCGGATCTCCGCTATCAACTCGTCGTCGCTGAGGCGGGGTTCCGGGGCCGGAGTCTCGCCGAGGAGCGATCGCAGGACAAGGCCGAACGATTCGGGGGTGTCATGATCCCCCTCAGCGGAGGGGCCCGGCGGCGTCTCATTCATGGCTTGATCCTGTAGGGGGAGAAGGAGCGAGGCGTGGGCAATTGGTCCGTCAAGAGTATGTGAGAAGAATCGTCTGGTCCCCCGCCAAAGGGCTCCCGGCCCTTTGGCGGGGCCCCCTCAGCTCTTCCGCTCCGAGTTCCTCCCGAAACCCAGGCTACTGGCCAATCTCAGCTGATGGCAGCCCGGGCGCTTCACCCGCTGCGGCGCCGAGGAGGGTTGAGTCCGGCGCGGAACCGAGACTGCCCAGTCGCTGCCGCAGGATGCGCAATGTCCGGGAGGCGGAGCTGCGGACGGTGGCCGGTGAGCAGTCCATGATCTCAGCCGTTTCCTCGATGCTCAGATCTTCCCAGTAGCGGAGATATACCAGGCTGCGTTGCTTCGGCGTCAGGGTGGCCAGCACCTTGAGCAGCATGATGCGGTCGCCGACCCGGGCGGCTTCCTCCGGAGCCGGCTGGGAATCCGGCGGCGAGTCGTGAAGGAGTTCGCGGGTCCAGCGGTGCGCCCGCCGCTCGCTGATGAAGAGCCGCACCATGACCGTGCGGGCGTAGCCGGACAATGCATCGTGCTGCTCCAGGCGCTCCCAGCGCTGGTAGAGGACTATCAGGGTCTGCTGCACAAGATCATCTGCTGTGAACCAGTCTCCCACCAGGACGAAAGCGTTACGTCGCAGTGCTGGGCGAGCACCCCTGACGTACTGCGCGAAGCTCTCCTCTAACACCTCGTTCAAGCCGTTCATCCCCCGTTCGGAAATTTCCTGGTCCCCGTGAACAGCGTGCCAGCCGCTCCACCGCGTGTAGATGGTGGAACCGGTCGCGGCGACGCACATCCCCTCCGTGCGCTGTCGCGACGGGAGTCAAACACGTTAACGACCGCCACGCCAGCTCCACACGACCCATTACGGCCCCCAGAGATCCCAAGGGATCGCCGCGACGGGTCGGGATACACGGAAAGTCCCGTCTGCAACTAAGGGACTCGCGAGAAGACCGCAAAACGGGCAGCCACGGTACTTCCTGGCAGTACCTGCAGCTCTTCGACCACGCTCGATCACACTCGACCAAGGAGGCCGGACATGAGGACGCTTCAAGCGACGCCTCTCAGCGCATCCGTGCCCGCGTCACTGCGCGCGATGGGGAAGCTGGTGTCGCCGTACGGACTCGTGTCCCGGCTGACCTGGCTGCCCGTCACCGAGGGGGAGCCTGACTTCCAGGTCTACTCCGGCTCGCTGGGGAACCCCGGGGCCGTACTTACCAGCCAGCCGGCATGGGCTCACGACCCGACTTCTGGCAACTTCGACGGCGCCGGAGGAGCACTCGACCGGGAGACAGCCGCACATCTCGCGGCGGCCGAGTCGCTGGAGCGGTACTCCTCCATCGCATGGGATCCGCAGGGCATGTTCTGGGCCACCGCGGCAGAGTTGGGCAAGGACGCCATCCCGCCATGGGACTGGCCCACCTGCTCGTCGGCCGAGCTCGCCGATCCCCACTGCGGGCTGATCCCCGCCGACCCCACGGTGCCTCTGCGCTGGGTGGAGGGCTGGTCCTTCACCCGCGGCCGCAAAGTCTACGTCCCCGCTGTCCAGGTCTACCTCAAGTGCTCCCCGGAGTCTGCGGCGGAGCGCCACGTTCACCCCGCCTCCACCGGTTGTGCCACCCATGCTGATCCGCTCGCCGCTGTCGCCAACGGCCTCTTGGAGGTCGTCGAACGTGATTCCATCGCCCTGACCTGGCTGCAGCGGCTCCGGCTCCCGCGCCTGGAAGTCGATCTCGGCGAGTTGTCGGCCGAGCAGCAGGCGTTCGTGGAGCGGGGCACGTCCGAGAACATTCGCACGCTGCTCTTCGACGCCACCACCGACCTCGGCATCCCCGTCGTGTACGGGGTGCAACTTGCCGATCACGACCGCGATCTCGCCCAACTGGTCGTCGCCACCTGCGACAGTGACCCGGGCAGGGCAGTCGCCAAGCTCTACCGCGAGGCTGCTTCCCTCCGCATCGCGCTGCGCTCCATGGCCGGACGCAGCACCCGCCCAGGGCGGCCCGAGGACACCGTGAGCGTGATCGACGGAGCGCTGCTGGCGGGGCCGCGGGACCAGCGCCACAAGTTCGACTTCCTACTGGAGGGCGATCGTCCCGTACGCCGGTTGTCCGCGCTGCCCCGCCCCGGCGGGGGGGCCGAGCCCCTTCCGTGGCTGCTGGAGCGGATGGCGGCGGCCGGGTGCGAGGTGGTGGTCGTGGACCTCACCACGGACGAGGCCCGGCAGGTGGGCGCCACCGTCGTCCGCGTCATGGTGCCCCAGTTGATGCCGTTGTCCTTCGCCCACCGGGCCCGCTACCTCGCCCACCCCCGGCTCTACGACACTCCGCGCGCCATGGGCCACCCAGTGCACGACGAGGCCGGCATCAATCCCCATCCGCAGCCCTTCGCGTGAGGTGCGACATGAACCGTGAACTGCTCGTCCTCGCTTCGGATGCCTATGGCAAGGACATCGCGCGGCGCCTGGAGCGCGTGTATCCCGTAGCACTCCAGGAGATCGACGGCGGAACGCACCCGAGCCTGTGGCCACATGCCGACCTGATCGTGCTGGCGACCGCTCAGGAACGGCCTCGTATCGCCGAGGCCCTGGACCGTGCGGCGTTTGCGTGGCGCGTGCCGTGGTTCGGCGTCCACTCCACCGCGACCGAGGTCCAGTGCGGCCCCGTCGTAATCCCCGGCCGGACCGCTTGCTACCACTGTTTCGTGCGTCGCCGCGACCAGCACCGGCGCCCTGGGCACGGCGCTGCCGCGTCCGCCGATGACCGCCACCCCTCCGGATACCCAGTCCACCACGTGGGCATCGCCGCAGCATTCGCCCACCAGGCCGTGGACGAGGTGTTCCGCGCTCCGGCGGGTGAGGGGCTCGGCGGGACCGTACGCAGGTTTGACCAGATCAGCGGAGCCACGAGCAGATCGTCGGTGGTCGCAGTGGACCGCTGTACGCGCTGCCGCGAGCGAGCCACCAGCGACGAGCTGTGGCGCACGCTCGCCTCGGTCGAAGGAGGGCCGACCCAGTGACTGAACAGCCCATGCTCACTGCCGATTCGATCGGCGCCGCCGCCCGGTTCGATCCGCAGCTGCGGATTCCCCGCAGGCCCCGGCTCCGCCGCGGCCTGGTCATCAGCGCCGAGCCGGACCAGGTGGTGGTGACCGGTACGCCGAAGAAGCAGCTGTTCCGGGGCAGGTCCGCCGCCGACCTGTTGCCCGCCCTGCTCGACCTGCTCGACGGCGCCCACACCCATGGGGACCTCGCGGTGCGGCTCGGGCGCCCCGAGGAGATCGTGTTCAAGGCGCTGTCACTGCTGTGGGCCTCCGGCGTGATCGAGGAAGGCCCGCCCGAGGCAGGGACGGAGACCGCACCGGTGGCGGGGGAGGTCGACGACCGGCTCGCCGATTTCCTGTCCCGGGTGGGCAGCGCCACCGAGGCCAACGCCTCATGGGAGCAGGCAGCCGCGCGACTTCACCACGCGTCCGTCGAGATCTTCGGTGACCCTGGCCTGGCGGTGCTGTTGGAGGAGGAGCTCAGCGGCTCCCTGCCCGTACGCCGTGGCGAAGGTGGGCTGCCCTCGGAAGGGACGACCCTCGCGGTGTGGGCCGAAGCCGAAGCAGCGGACCGGACAGAGGATGAGCGTGACGGCGCCGCGCTCGCGGACCACTGCTGGGAGAAGGGCCTTCCGCTGCTCCGGCTGCGGGTCCACGGCCGCAAGGCCGCCCTCGGCCCGCTGGCCGACCCCAGCATCACGCCCTGCCTGGAGTGCCTCTCCGCCGAGGACGCCTCCGACGAAAGGACAGCTGCGCCCGGCGACCACCGGCTCGCGGCCGCTCTCTTCGCCCGCGACCTGTTCGCCATGGTGTCCCGTACGACGCCCTCGCCACTGCCCATGCGCTGGCGAGTCGTCGACCTCGAGACACTGGGCCACCAGGATGCCTCCTCCGCGACCCGGCCAGGCTGTCCCCGCTGCTCCGCCGCCGAAGCCCCGGCCGGCACACCTCTGGGGCGGGCCTCGCTGGCTACCCGGTTCGAGGCGTCGGTCGCGATGCCGCCCAAGGAGTTCGCGGACCTCAAGGCGCACCAGATGCACTACAAGCCGTCGAACCTGGCCCTGCAACGTATCTCACGTACCTGGCCGGTCGCCCAGGCCGTGGAGCTGCCCCTGCCCGCGCACCACCGCCTGGACACCGACCGGCCGGTCGGCCCGGCAGCCCTGGACGCGGGAGCGGTCTCCCTCATCCTGTCCGTCACCGCCGGCGTCAAGGCCGACGACAAGGACAAGGTGGCCCGGTGGACGGCAAGCGGCGGCAACATCGGTTCCGTCACGGCGTACGCGGTGGTACGGGACATCCTCGGGCTGTCCCCCGGTGTGTACGGCTACGTGGCCACTGAGCATCGCCTTGCCCGGCTGTCCTCCAGCGCGGGCGAGGTCACGGGAGACGCCCCGGTGACCCTCGTACTGACCGGCGACTTCCCCAAGGTGGCCCGCAAGTACTCGGCCTTCGCACTGCGCATCGTCCTACTGGACAGCGGCTGCGCCCAGGCAACCGCCCGGGCCGCGGCCCACACCCTCGGCATCAACCTGGCGCCGCGCCCCCACTGGGACGACGAGGCCGTCGCCACCGCGCTCGGGATCAATCCCGACGTCGAACCGATCACCGCGGTCATCGACCTGGGAGGCAGCAAGTGAGCAGCCCGCACGACCTGGCAGCCGAGCTGATCACTGCCCTGCGTGCCCCGGTACCGGCCCCCGTGGACGGGGACTCCACCCGACCGCAGTCGGCGAGCCCTGGTCCCGTACCGCTCGGACCGCCCGTCCGGTTCGAGCAGGCGGAGGGGCGGGACCCCAGGGCCTCCCTCCTCGCGACCCTTGAGCGCCGCACCTCGACCAGGATCTTCGATCCCAGTCCGGTCTCAGCGTCCCTCCTCGCCGAAGTCATCGCGAGCGGCATCGACGCGGACCGGGCGACCTGGCCGGACGAGCAGGAGCGGTGCCCGCTCCAGACCGACATCGTCGCATTCCGCCTCGATGGCCTGGAACCGGGCATGTTCTGCCTGGACTCCGGCGACCGCGCATACACCCCGGTGGCCCCGCTGCCCGCGCCGGAAGCGCTTCATGGCCTTACGCTCCAGAGGGAGTTCTGCGATGCGGCGGCCATCATCTCCATCGCTGCCGACCTCGACCGGGTAAGCCGCGTCCAAGGGGCGCACGGCTACCGCATGCTCATGGGCCGCGCCGCGGCCGCCGCGTACACGATGTGGCTGGACGCCGTCGCGGTCGGCCTCGTGGGCACGGTCTTCGCGGGCTTCATCCCCGCGTCGGTGCGGCAGCCGCTCCGCAGCGACGGCGCGGCCCGCCATCAGCTGTTCGCTCTCGCCCTGGGCGGCGCCGCCGAGCTGCCGCCGCCCCACACGCTCCCGGGGCCGACCGGCCACCGGTGACCGCCGAGAGAACAGAAGGGAGGTATATCGCATGAGCGACTTCGGCTCGACGGAGCTCGATCTGCACCTGGTGGATCCGGGTGACGAGGGGCTGTTCGTGGAGCAGGTCCCCGAGGGAGTGGCGCTGGGCACCTTCAGCACCGCCTCCACCGCCGGAACCGCGAGCTGCCCGGCCAGCACCGCGGGCAGCATCATGACCGCCCAATGCTCGGGCTAGTAGCCCCCGACTGCAGCAGAAGGGGGATTCCCCATGGCTGACCTGGAACTGTACGTCCTCGACGACATGCTCGAGGACTCCCTGGAGATGGAGACCCTGGCGGACGGAAACGCGCTGGCCTCGGTGTCGACGGCCGGAACCGTCGGCAGCGCCTCGTGCCCGGCCACGTCGGCGTCCTCGTTCACGTCCTTCTCCAGCTACACCTGAGCCGCCCCGGAGGCATCCGATGAGCGACATCACCATGACGGAGCTCGATCTGCACCTGGTGGATCCGGGTGACGAGGGGCTGTTCGTGGAGCAGGTCCCCGAGGGAGTGGCGCTGGGCACCTTCAGCACCGCCTCCACCGCCGGAACCGCGAGCTGCCCGGCCAGCACCGCGGGCAGCATCATGACCGCCAACTGCACGGGCTGACGAGGAGCACTGGCAAGTCGTCAGCAGCGCTTGGCGCATCGCAACACCACAACAAGAGAGGAGTAGATCAGTGAACGACATCATCGCCACCGAGGAGATGTTCGACCTGTACGCCCTCGACGGTGAGCTCGCCGTCGAGGAGCTGCCGGAGGGCAACGCCCTCGGCAGCTGGTTCTCCGCTTCCTCCGCGTCGACGGCGTCCTGCCCGGCCACCTCCGCCGCCAGCGTGGGCTCGGCCTCCACCTTCGGCTGATCGCGCCGCAGGTGCCATAGCGCACCACAGCACGGTCACCACTCTCACGAAAGGAGTGACAACCATGAACCACGACCTCACGACCGAGAACCTCTTCGACCTGTACGCGATGGACGAGGAGCTCACCGTCGAGGAGCTGCCGGAGGGCAGCGCCCTCGGGTCCTTCGCCAGCGCGACATCCGCGAGCTCGGCGTCCTGCCCGGCCTCCTCCGCGTCGAGCTTCACCACGGCCTCGACCTACGGGTGACCGGGCACGGCGGGCGGTGCCGTACCGGCTGACACCTTCGGCACCGTCCTGCCGGCGCCGGACCAGAAGGTCCTCGCAATTCCGCAGCATCCTGCCCTGCAGGGCCGGGGTCAAGCGGGTGGCTACCACCCGCTTGACCCCGGGTGCTGCCCGTACAGGAGGAACAGTGATCAGTTCACCGCCCAAGCTCCGGGAGGGACTGGAGGTCATCCGTGGAATGGACGACATTCCGCTGATCTTCGATCCGGTCTCCGGGCACTACCACCGCATCACGCGCTCCGCCGAGGCGCTGCTCGGGTACCTGGACGGCACCCGTACCCGTGACGATCTCGTGGCGTACTTCTCCGAGAACGCCCGTGTGGACCAGGCGCGTGCCGATGCGTTCTCGCGGCAGCTCGACACCTTCCTTGCGGGCCTGGAGCGCAGTGGGCTGCTGGAGGGATCCGAGCAAGCCGCACAGGGCACTGGTGCCAGTCCCAGTGCCGGCGGCAAGCGGTTCCGCACGTCCATGCTGATGCCGCGCGTCGTGCTCACTCGCTCGCTGCCCACCGTGCTGGAGCCGGTGGCCCGTGTCCTGCGCGCCTTGCCCGCTCGCCTCATCGTCGGGCTCGCCACGCTGGGTGCGGTCACCGGGTATGCGTTCGGCTTTCACACCCTCTTCACCGGCACCCCTGGTCTACGCGACCTGGCGGGCCCGGCGTTCCTCATCGCGACGGGCGTCATGCTGCTGATCGTCCTCGCGCACGAGAGTGCCCACGCGCTCGTGGCCCAGTACCTCAAGGTGCCCATCCGCGGTCTCGGGGTGGCGTTGCTCTTCTACTTCATGCCAGTCGCGTACGTGGACCGCACAGACGCCTACCGCCTCCGAGGGCGCGGCGGCCGGGTGCTTCTGGCCATGGCGGGCGTGCTGAGCGACGGCTGGTTCTGCGGCGTGGTGGGGCTCGTGGCGTTCAACTCCAGCGGCCTCGTCCAGCACACGGCAACGTTCCTGTTGGGTATGCAGATGTTCCTGCTGATCGTGAATCTCAACCCGCTGATGCCCAGCGACGGCTACACCGCCGTGGAAGCGGCAGCCGGGCTGACAAACATGCGGGGCAGGGCGTTCACACTGCTGCGCCACACCATCATGAGGCAGCCGCTGCCCGAGCACCTCGCACGCTTCGGTACCGGCGCCCGGCGCTGGCATTTGACGTACGCGCTGGCCTCGGTCGCATACGGCTGTTTCTTGGCGTACGCGATGTTCCACACGATCCCGCTCTCGGTGGATCTTGCCTTGTCGGCGGTGGGCCGGTGACGAAGAAGGCGATCGCATCCTCGATGTCTCGCGCTGTCTCGATCTCCCCTCTCCTTCTGACCCGAGTGGCGGGCCTTCCGGCGGACGCCCTGGACTTGGTCGCGTCCACCACACGCAAACTCCTGGACGAACTAGCCCGTACGACCGCCGAGTCGGGTGAACTGGCATCCGACATCACGGACATCTTCTTCGCCCTGGTCCCGCAGCTGGAGGACGACGTGCCGCTGCGGCGCAAGGTTCTCGCGGGCAAGCGGGCGGTTAACCGGCTCGACCCGCTCCCGTGGGACGACACCGTCCTGGAGGCCGTCCGCCAGAGCCTCTCCGGCCCGGAGGCTGTGGCAGGTCTCGACAACTGGGTACGGCTGGCACGGGAGCGTCACGACCTGCTGGACCAGCTCAGCGCACGGCTGGCCGAGGACCGGGCCGAAGCAGTCCGCCACCTCCACGCGGCCCTCGACGAGCCCGGCTTTGCCGAGTCCGTCGCGCTCGCGGCACCCGACTGGATCCGGCACTCCGACCGCAAGGAGCGCTCGGCCAGGAAGCTCAAGACCCTGTACTCGTACGTCATCCGCGCTGCCGTCAAGACCAGCCCTTTCTCCGGTCTGACCACGGTCGGTGAGGCCGGGACCACCGGTGAGGGCCGGGCCCGCAGCCGCGTCTCAGCCACCCCCGCCTACCTGGCCTTGAGCCGCCTCGCCCGCGACGAGCGGACGGCAGGGCTGCTGCGCTACCGGGTAGCACCGATCCGCCGGGGCACCCCCACCGAGCCGGACGGCCTGCTGCTGCACAGCGAGGTCGTCACCACCGAGGGCGTCGTCTGGCGCCACGACCGCGCGATCGAGGCAGACCACAGGGCGCGGGCGCTGGCGGGGTTCAAGGCAGTCGATGCCGAGGTCCAGGAAGCTGTCGCTCTCGAGGAGCTACTTGTTCACCTCGGCGGGGCCCGGCCCTTCGCGCGGTTCCGACGCCTCCTGGACGCGGGGTTCATCCATCCGGTGCCGCCCTGGCGGCGCGGCGAGGACCCGTTACCTGTCCTGGCTGCGCTCGTGGCCGGCAAGGACGCCCCGATCACGGAGACCGACCTGGTCCGCGCACACGACCTGGGCGCCCATGCCCACCGCAAGACCGTACGGAACCGGATCGCGGCCGCCGGCGACCTGCAGACCCTGACCGGCGGCTGGAGCGAGCACCGCGACCCGGGCGAGAGGAAGCCCAGTGGCCTCATCTACGAGGACCGGGAGACCGACCTTGCCCTCTCCGACCCGCTGGCCGCGCCCGCCGTACGCGCCGACCTCACCACGCTGGGCGAGCGCATGCGTCCGTACATCTTCCGCTCGCACTTGTACGACTTCCTGCTGGACGGCTTCGTCGCTGAGTACGGGCCCGGCGGCGTGTGCCGCGATCCGCTCGGCTTCCTCATGCGGCTCACCGTGGACCGCGACGCCAATCCTCCGCTCGAACGTGCCCTGTACGCCGACATAGCCAGCCGCGAGAACCCCGGGGACCGGGCCTGGCTGCCGGTCGGGCCGACGAGCGCACCACCGAACGCCGGGGTCTTCTTCCAACTGGAGGCCGACAGGGCGGACGACGCGGCGACCGGCCGCCACCAACTGGTGGTCAACCAGTTCGGGGCCGGCAGTGGCGCGCTGTTCACCCGTTTCGCCCGGCTCCTGGGCGACGGCTTCCGCGACCGCCTCACCGACCACGTCCAACACTCCCGAGCCGGGGTGCGCTGCCGTGAGCTGGTGGTGTGGACAGACTGCAACACCGTGCAGGCCGAGTGCGGCGGCCTCCTCCCGCCGCTCGTGCTGCCCGGTGAGGTCTGCGCGCCCGAGTCCCTCGCGCCCGGCGCTCTCACGCTCGACGACACCGTGCTTGTTCACGATCCCGCCACCCGCACCCTGTCACTCTTCGACCGCGACGGCGAACCTGTGGGCCTCGCCTACCTGGGGCTCATCCCGCAGCACCTCCTCCAATCGTACGTACGTCTGCTCGCGGTGCTGGCCGACCCCTGGGTCAACGGCTCCCCGCACTCCGACTACACGCTGACGCAGGCCAACCGGCTCCGCGCCCACTGCGGCGACGAGGTCGTGGCCCTGCCCCGGATCACGGACGGCCCCGAGGGACGCCTCGTCACCGCCCGCGCGTCCTGGATCGTGCCCGCCGACGCTCTGCCCGAAGGACGGGACGACCTGGAGCTGGCCGTCCGCTGGGATGAGTTCCGGCGCGAGCACGGCATGCCCGAAGAGGTCTTCGTCCACCAGCTCGGCAGCGGGGGATTCGGCCTCACCCAGGACCGCAAACCCATGTGGGTCTCGCTGGGCTCGCCCCTCTCCGTCGGCGTCCTGCGGCACTGGCTGAGCCCGTCGACCCGCCACGTCCGAATGGTGGAGGCCCTGCCCGCGCGTGGACGGCAACCGCAGCGCGACCGTCTCGGTCGCCCCCGGGTCACAGAGCACGCGGCGCTGCTGTCCTGGCCCAAGGAGTACGAGGAGCAGTGACGATGACGACCACCCTCCCGCAAGACTCCGCCCACCGAACGGACTGGTGGTACGTACGGGCCTACCCCGGTCACCCGGACCTCATGGACGAGGCGACCAGGGTCCTGGTCCCCTGGCTCGCCGCACATGCCGCACAGGAGACCGCCTCCGCGTGGTTCTTCACCCGCTACTGGGACATGAGCGGCCACCACCTGCGGCTCCGCCTGGCCTGTCCCCCGGACGGCGCGGACCACGTCCATGACCGGCTGCCCGAACTCGTCGAGCTACTGCACAACCTGTCCGGCCCAACCCCCGCCGAGCGCCTCGTGCCCGGCTCCGTGCCCCAGGGCCTGCCCCTTGTCAGACAGACCCGCTGCGCCCTGTACGCCCCGGAGCTGGCCAAGTACGGAGGCTCCGCCGGGGTGCGGCGGGCGGAGGTGCTGTTCACCGCATCCAGCCGCCTCTACATCGAGCAGCAGATCGGCACCCTGGAGCCGCTGTTCGCCCGGGCGGCCCTGGCGGTCGCACACATGAGCTCCCTCGTGCGTGCGGCGCTCCCCGATCAGGAGGCGCAGTCCGCTTTCTGGGCGGCCCACCGACGCCAGTGGGGCCGCCAGCTGGCCATGTGCGCACCGGACCAGGACCAGCGTCGCCACCTCCTCGCACGCGCGGCAGCCGGCGTGCACGCGGCGCCCCTGGAGGACCGGCACCGGGAGGCCGTGCGAAACCACGTCGCCGCGGCCGTTCGTACCCTCGACGGCGCGGCGCGGGACGGGAACCCCGTCCCGCGCCCCGTCCTCCTTCTGCACTACCTGCACATGGACATGAACCGCTGGGGCTTCGTACCCGCCGAGGAGAGCCTGCTGGGCGTCCTGGCGTCTGCGGGTAGTCGCTAGCCGGCCCGAGTGGCGCACGCTACGTCAACTCCTGGACAAGCCAACCGTGTTCCGCATCAGCACCTACTTGCAGACTCGGCAAGTGGATGCCATGGTAGGAACCATGCGCGACTCGGCGAGTTCTCAGCAGCACCCACGAGAGGCTGGCTCGGATATGCCCGAACTGGACACCGACATCACCGCACCCGTTCCCGAGGCCGACTTACCGCGGGAGGAGGCGATCCGGCTCACCGCCGTCACCAAGCACTACCCCGGTCCCCACGGCACCACGAAGACCGCGACGGACAGGATCGATCTGGCGGTTGGCCACGGTGAGATCTTCGGCCTCCTCGGCCCCAACGGTGCCGGCAAGACCACGAGCATCGAGATGCTGGCCGGTCTGCGCCGCCCCACCTCCGGCGCCGTGCGCATCCTGGGACTCGATCCCGCGGCCGAGCGCGACGAGGTGCGCCGCCAGGTCGCCATCCAGCCCCAGCAGGCCGCGCTCTTCGAGCAGCAGACGGTCGCCGAACTCCTGCGGGTCTGGGCCTCCTTCTACCCCGACCCCGAAACCCCCGACGCCATCATCGAGCGCACCGGCCTCACCGACACCCGCGACGTCCGTGTGGCCAAGCTCTCCGGCGGTCAGCGCCAGCGCCTCCTCGTCGGCACGGCTCTGATCTCCCGCCCTCGCGTCCTGATTCTTGACGAGCCGTCCACCGGTCTGGACCCCAACGCCCGCCAGGAACTCTGGGCCGCCATCCGCGGCCACCGCGACAGCGGCGGCACCGTCCTGCTCTCGACCCACTCCATGGAGGAGGCCGAGACTCTCTGCGACCGGGTGGCCATCCTCCACCAGGGCAAGGTAGCCGCCTGCGGAGCGCCCCAGGAGCTCATCTCCCACTACGCACCCGAACGCGAGGTCCACTTCACCGTCGCCGCCGGCACCGACCTGACCGCCCTGCGCGCCACGGAAGGCGTTACCCACGTGGAGTCCCACGACGCCGCCGACGGCACCCGCGTGACCGCACGCACCCGCGACTCCGACGCCGTGCTCACGCAGTTCACCGGCCCCCTCGCGGCCACCCGGATCCAGCTCAGGGAAGCGGGACTGGAGGCGGTTTTCCGTCACCTCACGGGCGTGCCGTTCCAGAACGCCGCCGAATCCGCGGATGCGGACACCGACTCGGAAGGGGCCGCGGCGTGATCACCACCGCCACCCGGGAACTGGCCATGCTCCATGCCCGCGAACTCCTCCGCGAGCCCCGGTATTTCTACTTCGCGCTCTTCTTCCCCTTCGGAATGCTGGCCATCTTCCTCGGCATCGGAGCGGTCGTCCCCCAGGAGACCGGCGCCCCTGACTTCCTCCAGCTGGTCATCCCGATGGCCATCTTCCTGGCCGTCACCAGCGCCGCACTCACCGTCACAGCCGGCCCGCTGGCCACCCTGCGCACCAAGGGCACCCTGCGTCTCCTGGGCACCACACCCGTGGGCCGTGCCCGCCTCGTCCTGACCCACATGTTCCCGAGGGTCCTCATGGTGACCGCCCAGACGGTCGCCCTGCTTGCGGTGGCCGTCGCCCTGGGCAAGTTGGACCCGGCCAGGCTGCCCGCACTGTTCGGCATCGCCTTCCTGGGCCTGGCCATGTTCGGCGGCATCGGCTACCTCATCGGCGGCCGCCTGGCCTCGCCGGACGCCGCCACCAACGTGGGCACGCTGGTCCAGCTCACCGCCCTCTTCCTGAGCGGCCTCGCCTTCCCCATGGAGCTCATGCCGGACGCCGTCCGCACCACGCTGGGCCTGCTCCCGAGTACCTTCTTCGCGGACCTCATGCTCACCCAGATGCCGAACGGCGCACCCCAGCACCCGGTGTGGCTTTCGATCCTGGTGGTGCTCGCCACCACGGCGGTGGCGGTATGGCTGGCGGTACGCACTTTCCGCTGGGACCAGGGCGAGACGGCGTAACGCGTGACGGGCAAGCGGAGACAGGGAAAACAGAGACGGGACGGCCGCCCATGGCCGCAGCGGTACAGGAAGGCACCATGATGGACAAAGACCAAGCGCGCGAGGCCCTCGCCTCCGCCGACGCGGCCGCCTCGCGCATGCGGAAAGCCGGCCGCCGCCCCCGTACGGCCCTGATCCTGCTCCTGGGCGTGGTCATGATGGTCCTCACTGCGGTGTACGGCCTGCTCGTCCAGCCCAGGGTGCCGTACGCCGTCCCCGTCCTACTCCTGCTCCCGCTGCTGGCCCTCGGCATCTACACGGCGACCCGCCCCGTCCTGCCCCGCCACTACCGCGCGCTCTACGCGGTGACCACGGCGGCCGGAGCAGGCGTCTACAGCCTGACGGTCACCATCGGCTCCGCCCGCTTCTCCGGGGAGCCCTCCTGGTGGCTGCCTGGGGCCGTTCTCTGCGGGGTCCCGTTCCTGGTGATCGGCGTCCTGGAGCGCAAGGTCGGCCGGTCCGCAGAGGGCCAGCGGTGACACACCCTCGCAAGTGGCTCGACAGCGTGATCCACGCGCCCGTGCGGTTCTCCATCGCGGCCGCACTCGCGTCGGTCGACGAAGCGGACTTCAGAACCCTCCGCGACGCCATCGAGATCACCGACTCGGCCCTCTCCAAGCAGATCGCCCTCCTGGAAGAGGCCGGATACGTCAAGGTCCGTAAAGGCTTCGTCGGCAAGCGTGCCCGCACCTGGCTCTCCCTCTCCCCCAAGGGCCGCACCGCCCTCACCCGCCACGTGACAGCCCTCCAGGAGATCGCCTCCGGCACCCCACCGGTGGGGGACGCGGACTGACGACGTCACGGCTCGATCACATCCTCACAGCCAGGAAAGGATTCCCACGCTTGAACCGATCGATCAAGCCCGCCGTGCACGGCACGGTTCTAGCCGCCATCCCCACTCTCGACGCCCCCGAGGCCCATACCCGTGAAACGTCCTTCATCGGGACAACCGCCTCCTGCGAGGCAAAGGGCTGCGGCAGAGACCGTGCGCCGCCGCCTCTCCTGACACAGTCCGGAAGACGAGCAGAGACGTCGTCAGATTACTCAGCTCACACCCGCCGCCTCCCGTAATGGTCCGAATATGCATGGTCGTTGCCGCAGCACGACCGGAGAACAGGAATCAGACATGAACCGATCGATCAAGCTTGCCGTGCACGGCACGGTCCTCGCCGCCACGCTCGCCCTGGGTGCCCCGCAAGCCTTAGCGGCGCCAGCCTCGGAAGGCGCCCGCACCGCGCAGCAGCCCGTGATCTCCTCGCCTGCGGCCTGGACGCCCCCCGAGGGCTACACCCGCGAGGACTCCTTCTACGGGACGGCAACAAAGTGCCAGTCCGTGGGCAGGAGCGGTGTAACGGAGGGCAAGTGGAGCGCCTACCTCTGCGTCCAGGAACTTCCCTTCACTCCCTTCCAGGGCCTCTACGTCAAGAAGTAGCGATTCCTCGCCCATGAGACTCCCCGCCCTCTCGTCGTCCAGGCACTGCACGGCACGGCCGACGGCGGGGGCTCGCGGAGCTCTATACGTTGCCCCAGGGCCCGGTGATCTTCACCGCGTGCTGAGCTGGTCGACGTACGGCCGGGCTATGGCCAGGACGTTCTCACCGAGGTCGGTGAGGCGCATCCGGTGTCCGTACTGGCCGCGGATCAGGACCTGGCCTTGGAGGTCTCGCTCCAGATGCTGGATCTGCACGGTCAGCGCGGAGGGGGACAGGCCTACGTCGCGGCAGTACGCCGCCAGGGAGGGGTAGTCCGCGACGTGGAGGAACCTGTGCAGCCGGCGGCGCCCGGCGAATGTTCGCACCGCTGGCTGCAGCAGCGCGGGGAAACGGTCCACGTCCGGCGCGTCAGGGCGTGCCCAGTTCTTGCGCCGCTTCGGCCCCGGTTGCGGACGTCGCTTTGCCGCTTGGGTCCAGGTCTCACGGGGCTGTTCCGCCAAGGTGTGGGCCCAGTCCTCGACAGCTTGGACGACTCGCCTGCCGAGGTCGGTGAGTTCAAGTCGGCGGCCTCGTCCCGCGCGGATCAGCAAGGGGCCCCCGAGGTCCGCCTCCAGGCGTTTGAGCTGCTGGGTGAGAGTCGACGGGTGGATGCCGTGGGTCTGGCACGCTTCGCCGAGGGTGGGGTACCGGACGACCTGGATGAAGACGCGAAGGCGACGGAGCGCGTAGGAGTTTCCCAGGGTGGGCCGGATCACCTCTGGTGCTGAGGTGAAGCCCTGCTGCGGGCACCGGGGCTACCGGTTGTACTGCGCCTGGATGCCGTACTCGCGAGCGCGAGCCGCCACGGTGGTGGTGCTCATGCCGGTCTCCCGGCCGAGATCCGCCATAGTGCGGCCCCGCACGACGTACTGCTCGTAGAGCCACTGCCTGTCCAGGCTTCCGCTCGGCTTGTGGGTGCGCCGGGCGATGCCGTACTCGTCGGCGAGTGCCGCCAGATCGAGACCGGCATCAGCACTACGACGAGTGAACGGTCAGACGGGCGTTCGTCTCACTGCGCTGTCCTTTGGGCCGGACAAAGGCCACGGTCAATAAGAAAGGGACACGCGAAAAGCGAACCTACAGCTGCTCACCGACAACTCGGGCACCGGCGGGTGGAAGTCGTGCGGCAGCGGACGCCTCTGCATCTGATCACTCAACTTCTTGGTCCTTCCGTCCTGTCACAAGGGGTGATGGTGCGGCCGACCGGGGCCCGGGACCCGGGGGCACGTCCACATCGGAGCACGGATCCGGCAGGGGGCGGCTGTCGCCGGGAGGATCGTGCAAGAACCCGCGACCTTTACCCGGAACCAGGCGCGGCAGGCGATCTCGCGGCCGGGTCGGTGATGAGGCAACCCTCCTCCGCCTCGCGGCCCGGCTCGAACGCGCCCTCCCCCGGGCGGACCGCCACCCAGCCCGGGCCACCACCCTGACGTGGCACGATCCGGCGGCCGGGTTCAACCTGGAGAAAGGGCACTTCCCGCAGCCCCCAGCGAACGGAGACGGCGATGACGGCGACGAAACGGGATGACACACCGGTCGTGATCGAAGGTGGAGGCGTCGAGCTCCGCACGCAAGCGATCGGCGAAGACCTGTCCGTGGCCTTCGTCCGGTTCCCGAAAGGCACCGACATGAGGCCGGCCCTGACCGGCCTGCCCGACGGCCTCTGCGCATGCCCCCACTGGGGGTACATGCTCAAAGGGCGGCTGAAGATGGTGACGAAGAACGGGGAGGAGATCTACGAAGCGGGCCAGGCCTTCTACTGGCCGCCCGGGCACGCCCCCGTGGCACTGGAGGACTGCGAATACGTGGACTTCTCCCCCACGGAGGCCTTCACCAGCGTCATCGACCACATCAAGGCCCAGGGCTGACCTACCCGAAGAGCTACAGCCACCTCACCCGGCAGGCAGCCCGCGAAGCCGTCGACACCATCGACCGCACCCTCACCGGAGCCCAGAGCAGCGGCCGCGAAACGCGCCGCCCCGCATGACGGCGACCACCACCGGGCCCTCTCAGGCGTAGTGGCGGTAGACCGCGTGGGCCACACAGGCCGGCTTGGCGCTGCCCTCGACCTCGATGGTGAAAGTGAGGGGCATGTGCACGCCGTTGCCCTTGATCTCCTCCACGGTACCGACGGCGCCGTGGAGCCTGAGCTTCGCGCCGACGGGGACGGGACTGGGGAAGCGGACCTTGTCCAGGCCGTAGTTGACGCTCATGGAGATGCCGGTGATCTCCAAGAGCTCGCCGAACATCGGGATGACGAGGGAGAGGGTGAGGTAGCCGTGTGCGATCGGGCCGCCGAACGGGCCGGTCCTGGCCTTCTCCGGGTCGGTGTGGATCCACTGGTGGTCGTCGGTGGCGTCGGCGAAGGTGTTCACCCGCTGCTGGGTGATCTCCCGCCATGCAGTGTGGCCGAGGTCTGCTCCGCTGAGGGCGGTGAGGGCGTCGAGACCATGGGCGGTGACAGGCATGATGAATCGGTCCGTTCGGTAGACGTGGAGGGCGAAGCGGTGGGAGCGGGCCCGGGGCAGGACCTGCCCCGGCGGGAGTGGGGTGACGTACCGGGAGGTCGGCCGGTCAGTCGGCGTAGAGGTCGCGCACGGTGGGTTTGACGATCTTCCCGGAGGCCGTGCGGGGCAGGACGTCCGTGAGGACCACCGACTTGGGGATCTTGTACTTGGCGAGTCGGCCCTGGAGGTGGCCGAGCAGGTCGTGCTCGTCCGCGCGGCTGCCGTCCCTGAGGACGACGACAGCGCGGCCGACCTCGCCCCAGACCGGGTCCGGCACGCCTACGACGGCGCATTCGTCGACGTCGGGGTGGGCGAGGAGGATGTCTTCGACCTCGGCCGGGTAGACGTTCTCACCTCCGGAGACGAACATGTCCTTCACCCGGTCGACGACGTAGGCGTAGCCGTCGGCGTCGAGCCGGGCGACATCGCCCGTACGCAGCCAGCCGCCGTCGGTGAAGGCGGCCTCGGTGTCGTCGGGCCGGTTCCAGTAGCCGCTCATCACGTTGGGGCCCTGGACGAGCACCTCGCCCCGCTCCCCGGGAGCGGCGTCCCTCCCTTCGGGCAGGACGACGCGCGTGTCGGTGAAGAAGTGGGGCACTCCGGCGGAACCGGGCTTGGCTGCGACCTGCTCCCGGTCCAGGATGAGGACGCCCGGAGACGCCTCGGTCATCCCGTAGCCCTGGCTGAAGGCCAGCCCGCGGTCCAGGTACGCGGTGATGGTACGGGCCGGGACCGGCGCGCCGCCGCAGTTGAGGGTGCGCAGGCTGGACAGGTCGGTGGTGGCCCAGCGGGGCCGGGCGGCCATCGCGTCGTACATCGTGGGGACGCCGAACATGTAGGTGACCCTGCGCCGTTCGACGGTTTCCAGGACCCGCTCGGGGTCGAATGCCTCGTGGAGTACCACCTGACCGCCCTTCAGGAGGGTCGGCAGGCAAGTCATGTTGAGGCCGGCGGTGTGGAACAGCGGTGCCACGACCAGGGTCACCTCGTCGCCGGCGAGGTCGGTGTCGACGATCACATTGACGCTGTTCCAGATGATGTTGGCGTGGGTAAGCACTGCGCCCTTGGGGCGGCCCGTGGTCCCGGAGGTGTACATGATCATGCACGGGTCGTCGGGGGCGACGGCCTCGTCCAGGGGCACCGGTCCGTTCGCGGCGAGCAGTTCGTCGTAGGCGAGCAGTTCGTCGTAGACGACGCCCGCGCGGCCGGGATCCGCAAGCGTGATCCGGTGCCGCACCACGCCCGCCTCGTCGGCCGCGGCACGGGCGGCCTCCGACAGCTCCGGGGCGTGGACGAGGACGGTACTGCCGGAGTCGGCCAGGTTGTACGCCAGCTCCGGGACCGCGAGCCGCGTGTTGAGCGGGACGAACACCGCCCCGAGCACACCGGCGGCGAACAGGGTCTCCAGGAATGCCGGATGATTGGGGCCCAGGTAGGCGATCCGGTCGCCGCGCAGGACACCCAGCGTGCGCAGGGCGCCGGCGAGGCTGAGGACCCGCTCGTGCAGTTCCCGGTAGGTCCGGGTGCGGTCCTGGTGGACGAGGGCGATGCGGTCGGGGGTCCTGCGGGCCCTGCGTGCCGGCCAGGAGCCGATGCCTTGGTTCAACACGGCTGTTCCTTCAGTCGGTGAGCAGGCCGAGCAGTCGGGCGGCGTTCTCCTTGAGGATCTTCGGCCGGACCTCGGGCTTGATGTCGAGCGTGTCGAAGTCGGCGAGCCAGCGGTCGGGGGTGATGACCGGGTAGTCGGAGCCGAACAGGACCTTGTCCTTGAGGAGGGTGTTGGCGTACCGCACGAGCTGGGGCGGGAAGTACTTCGGGGACCAGCCGGACAGATCGATGTGGACGTGCGGCTTGTGGGTGGCCACCGCCAGGGCCTCGTCCTGCCAGGGGAACGAGGGGTGGGCGAGGATGATCCGCAGGTGCGGGAAGTCGACGGCGACGTCGTCGACCAGCATCGGATTGGAGTACTTCAGCCGGATGCCGCCGCCTCCCGGGACTCCGGCGCCGATGCCGGTCTGGCCGGTGTGGAACAGGGCGGGGACGCCGAGTTCCTCGATGGTCTCGTACAGCGGGTAGGCGAGGCGGTCGTCCGGGGCGAAGGCTTGGAGGCTGGGGTGGAACTTGAATCCCCGCACGCCGTACTGCTCCACCAGGCGCCGCGCTTCCCGCACTCCGGCGCGGCCCTTGTGCGGGTCGATGCTCGCGAACGGGATCAGCACGTCGGCGTGGGCGGCGCAGTTCTCCGCGATCTCTTCGTTGTGGATCCGGGGGTGTCCGGTGGCGTGTTCGGCGTCGACGGTGAACACGACGGCCGCCATGTGCCGTTCGCGGTAGTGGGCGGCCATCTCCTCGATGGTCGGCTGCCGGTGTCCATGGGCCTTGAAGTACTTCTCGGAGGCGCCGAGCAGTTCGGGGCTGAGCGCCGTGCGGCCCTCTTCGGTGACCTCGGCGTGCGTGTGCATGTCGATGGCGGTCAGCCGGTCGAGGTCGAGCGCGGGCTGGTAGGCGCGGTCGCTCATGTCATGCCTCCGGGGCCTGGGGCGCGGGGATGCCGTACGTCTCGGGTTCGGCTCCGATGCCGTCGGGCCACTCCGCCGCGATCGCCTCGGCGCTCCAGCCTCCGTCGGCGAAGGCGGTCGCCCTTTCCTTCGGGTGCGCCCACAGGGCGAGCCGGTCGCCGCCTATGCCGATGGCCTGTCCGGTCACGTCCTTCGCCGCGTCGGAGGCGAGGAAGGTGATGAGCCCGGCGACGTCCTCGACGGTGCCGAGGCCCTCGCCCTTGCGCAGCCAGTCCGGCAGCGGACCGCCGGTGCGCTCGGATTCCTCGATGACGGGGGCGAAGGCCGGGATGGTCCTGGTCATCTCGGTGGCGGCGACCGGAACGACCGCGTTGACGGTGATGCCGGAGCGGCTCAGCTCCATGGCCCAGGTGCGGGCCATGGCCACAATGCCGGCCTTGGCGGCGGCGTAGTTGGTCTGGCCGAAGTTGCCACGCTGTCCGGCGGGCGAGGAGATCAGGACGAGACTGCCGCCGGTACCCTGCTCGCGCATCCGGACGGCGGCCGCCCGGGCGCAGGTGAAGGTGCCGCGCAGGTGGACGCGGACGACGTCGTCGAACTCGCCGTCGGTCATCTTCCACAGCACGCGGTCGCGCAGGATGCCGGCGTTCGTGACGAGCACGTCCAGGCGGCCGAACTCCCGTACCGCGGCGTCCACGAGTTCCTGGGCCGCCGCGCTGTCTCCGACGGCCGCGACGACTCCGGCCGCCGCGCCGCCCTCGGAGCGGATCGTGGCGACGGCGGCCTCGACCGCGCCCCGGTCGACGTCGTTGACGATGACCGCGGCACCGGCGGCGGCGAGGGCCCGGGCGTATCCGAGGCCGAGGCCGCGTCCGCTGCCGGTCACGACGGCGACCTTTCCGTGCAGATCCATGAGGGTGCCTCTCGTGAGGGGTGGGGTGGGGTGGGGTGGGGTGGGGTGCCGGAGCACCGGCGGACAGCCGGACTCGATCAACAGGAATCCTGTCGATTGACAGTCTTGCCGATCAACAGGATTCCTGTCAATGCTTTAGGGTGTACCCGCCATTCCCCCGAGCACCACCACAGGAGGTCGAACGTGAGCACTTCGCTGCTCTACCTGGTCAAGCGGACGGAACTCGCGGTGCGGGCCCGCCTCGAAGAGCTGGTCAGGCCCGCGGGCATCACCGCCCTGCAGTACACCGCCCTCACCGTCCTGGACCGGCACGACGGGATCTCCGCCGCCCAGCTCGCCCGCGACTCGTTCGTCACCGCCCAGACCATGGCCGACATGGTCCGCGCCCTGGAGGGCCGCGGCCTGATCCGCCGCGAGCCGAACCCCGACAACCGCCGGGAACGCCTCGTCCTGCTGACCGGGGCGGGCAAGGGGCTTCTGGACGAGTACGCCGGACCGGCCCGCGCATTGGAGGAGCGCATGGTCGCCGACCTGACCCCGCAAGAAGTCGACGGGTTCCGGCAGGCACTGCAACGCACCTGGCGCTCCCTGGCCTGAGCGCCCGGGGCGCCGCCCCACGGGTTCGTGCCCCACATGCGGCCCTCAGCCGCCTCCGCCCAGCCGAGTGCCGCGCCGCGGCACCGAGCTGAGCAGGAGTCGGGTGTACGGGTGCTCCGGCGCGTCGAGCACCCGGCCCACGGGGCCCGACTCCATCACCCTGCCCGACTTGAGAACGAGCACCTCGTCCGCGATGTGGCGGACGACGGCCAGGTCGTGGGTCACGAACAGGAAGCCGATCCCCGCCTCCCGGCGGATCTCACGCAGCAGTTCGAGGATCTGAGCCTGGATGGACACGTCCAGCGCGGCGACCGCCTCGTCCAGGACCAGCACCCGGGGCTCCACGGCGAGGGCGCGTGCGATCGCCACGCGCTGGCGCTGCCCGCCGGACAGGTCGCGCGGCAGGGCCGCCGCCTCGCGGGTCCCGAGGCCGACCTGATCCAGGTGTCCGACGACACGGACCCGGCGTGCGGCGGCGTCCAGGTCGGTGTGCAGCCGCAGTACCTCGTCCAGGCAGCCACTCACCGTCACCCGCGGATCGAGCGACAGGTAGGGATCCTGGAAGACCATCTGGATCTCCCGCGCCCGGGAGATCCGTTCCGCGCGACCGCGGGCGCGGGCCGAACGGTCCCGGCCGTCGAGGCGGACCACACCGCCGTCCGCGCGCTCCAGGCCCACGAGCATCCGGACCGTCGTCGTCTTGCCGCTGCCGGACTCGCCGACGATGGCGAGCGAACCGCCGGGCGGCAGCGAGAACGACACCCCGTCGACCGCCGTGTGCTCCCCGTATCGCTTGTGCAGCCCCTCGACCACCAGTCCCTTCGTCACAGCGTGATTCCTTCCTCGGCGCGCAGGCACGCGGCGAGAGCGTCGCCGTGCGGTGCGAGTACGGGCGTCTCCTGCGCGCAGCGCGGCACCGCGTGCGGGCAGCGGGCTGCGAACGCGCAGCCGGGCGGGGCCTCGGACAGCGATACCGGCCGGCCCTGGATGGGCCGGGGCGGGGGCGCGCCCGCTTCGATGCGCGGAGTGGAGGCGAGGAGCCCCGCCGTGTACGGGTGGCGGGGCCGGTCGAAGAGCTCGTCGGTGGAGCCGGTCTCGACGATCCGGCCGGCGTACATCACGTACACCCGGTCGCAGATCGCCGAGGCCAGCTCCAGGTCGTGCGTGACGAAGAGCATCCCGGTGCCGCGTTCGGCCCGCAGCCGGGCCAGGATCGCGATCACCTCCGCCTGGGTGGTGACGTCCAGCGCGGTGGTCGGTTCGTCGGCGAGGAGCAGGGCCGGCTCGGCGGCGAGGGCCGCGGCTATGACGACCCGCTGGAGCATGCCGCCGGAGAACTGGTGCGGGAAGCGGCGCAGGGCGCCGCGCGGATCGCGGATGCCGACGGCGTCGAGGAGTTCCTCGGCCCGCGCGGTGGTCCGCTCGGCGGGGGTACCGCAGGCGCGCAGCCCTTCGGTGAGGAAGTCGCCCACTCTGCGCAGCGGGTTGACGGAGGCACGCGGGTCCTGGAAGACCATGGCGACCTCGCGGGCCCGCAGCCCGGCCAGCTCCCGGGGGCGCATGCTCAGCACGTCCCGCCCGGAGACCCGGACCTGACCCTCGGCCCGGGCGCCCGGGGGCAGGAGTCCCAGGACGCTGCGGCAGGCGACCGACTTGCCCGAGCCGGACTCGCCGACCAGGCCGACGGTCTCCCCGGGCCGCACGGTCAGGCTCACCCCGTCCAGGATGGGCCGGGCGGACCGGTCGTCCGGCAGCCGTACTCCGAGCCCGTCGATCTCCAGGACGGGCGTGGTCGATGGTGTGGTCATGGCGTTCACCTCTCCCGCCTCGCGATCCGGTCGGCGAGCCCCTCGCCGACGATGCCGAACGCCACGACCGCGAGCACGACGCAGGCGGACGGCGCGAGCGCCGGGAGCATCGCCCCTTGCAGGACTGCCCCCTGCCCCTCGTTGATCATGGCGCCCCAGTCGGCGGCCGGCGGCTGGACGCCGAAGCCGAGGAAGGACAGGGCCGCGAGGTCCATCAGCGCGTACCCGAAGTTCATCGCGGACTGGGCGAGAACGGTCGGCGCGATGTTCGGCAGGAGGTGACGGACACAGACCGTCCAGCCGGACCACCCCTGCACCACGTACGCCTCGATGTACGGCCGTTGTTTCTCCTGCCGGGCGACGCCGCGCACGAGCCGGCCCACGTAGGGCGTGTAGGCGACGGACATGGCGATGACGGGTGCGGTCATGCCGGAACCGAGGACGGAGACGAGCAGGATCGCGAGCAGCAGTCCCGGGATCGCGAAGGCGAGGTCCATCGAGCGGGACAGGAAGGTGTCCGCCCAGCCGCCCCGCCAGGCCGCCACCACACCGAGCAGCAGACCGAGCAGGGTGGAGACGCCGACGACGAGCAGCGGCCCCAGGAGCCCGGTGCGGGCGCCGTGGATCAGCCGGGACAGGATGTCCCGCCCCGACTGGTCGGTGCCGAGCAGGTGGTCGCCGCTGGTGCCGGCGAGGCTCGCGGCGAGGTCGAGCGCCTCGGGGTCGTACGGGGCGAGGACGGGTGCGAGCACGGCGACGAGGACGAGCGCTGCGAGCACCGCGACCGAGACCGCGAACAGTGGCCCCTGGCCGAACAGGCGCAGCCCGCGCAAGCCCGGCCTGCGGTAGGGCGCCGTGGTGAGGGTGGAGGTCATGGAGAGCCTTCCCCGGGGGAGAGACGGGGGTCGATGAGCGGCGCGAGCAGGTCGACCGCCAGGTTGACGAGGACGAAGGTCGCCACGCTGAGCAGGGTGACGGCTTGGACCACGGCGAAGTCCTGCGCGGTGACGGACTGCACGAGCAGTGAGCCCAGCCCCGGCACGTCGAAGGCGGTCTCCACGATCGAGGTGCTGATGAGCAGGCCGGCGAACATGGTGCCGCCGACGGTGACGACGGGTCCCAGCGCGTTGCGCAGCACGTGCCGGCGCACCACGGTCCACCCCGGGACGCCCCGGGCGCGCGCCACCTCGACGTGCTCGCGGCCGAGTTCGTCGAGCATCGCGGAGCGTGTGACCCGGGCCAGCAGGCCCGCGAACGTCAGGGCGAGGGCGGCGGCCGGCAGGGTGAGCTGGTGGAGCCGGGCACCGAAGCCCTCCGCGGCGCCGCCGCCCGGGCCGGGGAACCAGCCGAGCCGGACCGAGAACACCGAGACGAGCACGATCGCGGTGACGAAGGACGGTGTGGCGGTGGCCACGCCGGTGCCGATGAGCACCGCCCGGTCGAGGAGGCCGGGGCGCAGCGCCGCGAGGATGCCGGCGCTCACCCCCAGGACGGCGACGAGCAGCGCCGCATAGCCGACAAGGAGAGCGGTGCCGGGCAGCCGGGAACCGAGGAGCGCGGTGACGTCCTGGTGGTACTGGGCCGAGCGGCCGAGGTCGCCGCTCAGAACCCCGCCGAGCCACTTGCCGTACTGCACCACGAGAGGGTCGTCGAAGTGGTGCTCCGCGCGCAGGGCGGCCACGGCCTCGGGGGTGGCCGGGCGGCCGTGCAGCAGGAAGGTCACCGGGTCACCGGGGGCCAGGTGGACCGCGCCGAAGACCACGACGGAGGTCGCGAACAGCACGGCCACCAGGCCCAGGAGCCGTCCGACGAGGAAGCGGGTCATTTCTGCGTGGCCCCGATCTTCGCGGCCCACGGGTAGTAGAGCTGGCTGATGCCGGTGGGGGCGCCGGTGATCCGCTTGCCGAGGAAGACCGAGTACGGCGCCTCGTACACGGGGATGACGGGCATCTCGCGCAGGGCGATCTCCTGGAGCTTCGCGGTGAGGTCGGCGCGCTCGGCCGGGTCCGGCTCGGAGTTGGCCTTGTCGAAGGCGACGTCGAATTCGGCGTCGGACCAGTAGCCGTAGTTCCCGAAGTCGCCGGTGCGCAGGTACTGGTAGAACTCCAGCGGGTCCGGGGTGTTGTCGTAGCCGTTGGTGATGACGAGGTCGAGCCCGTCACGGGCCTTCGGGTCGACGAAGATGCTGCTGTACGCGTCGGGGGAGACGGTCTTCAGCCTGACGTCGAGGCCGATCTCGCGTCCGGCCGCCTGCACCGCGTTGGCGACGACGGTGATCTCGGGGGCGAGTGGGCTGGTCACGACGGTGATCGAACGACCGGTGGCACCGGCCTCCTGGACCAGCTTCCTGGCGGCTGCGACGTCATGGGGCAGGTCGGGCAGCGTGTCGTAGTGCGCGGCGGCCTTCTCCGGGAGGAGCGCCCAGGCACCGCGCGGCGCGGGGGCCTTGGCGGGGACCCCGACGCCGCCGGCCGCCGCGTTGATGATGTTCTTCCGATCGAGCGCCATGGACAGGGCCTTGCGGACCTTGAGGTTGCCGAGCGTGCCCTCGAAGTTGAGGACGGCGAGGTTCGCGGCGGCGGTGTTGGGGCCGAAGAGGACCGCTCCGTTGCCGCCCGCCCGGAGCTTGGCGAGGGAGGAGGACGGCACCAGGTAGCCACCGTCGGCGGTGCCGGACAGGAAGGCGTTGGAGCGGGCGGCCGCGTCCTCGTTGAAGGTGAACTTCACGGACCGGGACTTCGGAGCGAGCGCCTTGTCCCAGTACGCCGGGTTCTCACGCAGGGTGATGCTGTCGCCCTGCACCCACGTGTCCAGGGCGAAGGGTCCGGTGCAGTTCAGCTCGCCCGTCGGGGTGCCGTAGGCCGGACCTTCCTCGGCGAGGGAGGCCGCGCTCACGACGGTGCCCGGAGAAGCCGCCATGAGTTCGTGGAAGAGGACGTCGGGCTTGACGAGCCGGACCGTCACCTCCAGCGGGCCGGTCGTCTCGATGGTGTGGACGTTCTTGAAGGACGAGGCCCACGGGGAGCCGGTGGCGGGGTCCATCTGGCGCTTGAGGGAGGCCACGACGTCGTTCGCGGTCATCGTGGTGCCGTCGTGGAACGTCACGCCCGGCCGCAGGGTGTACACGAGCGTGAGCGGGTCGGGCTGCTCCCACTCGGCGGCGAGACCGGGCTCGATCTTCAGGTCGGGGGTGACGCGGAGCAGCTGCTCGCAGACGTTGGCGAGCACGGTGTTCGGCGGGTAGTCGTACGCGAGGGCGTAGTCGAGGGTGTACGGCTCCGCGTACAGCGACCACGTGAAGGAGTCCAGAGGGCCCTGGGCGGGCGGTGAGGTGGGAGTGACCTGGAAGGCGGCACCGCCGGTGGTGCCGTTCTGGGGCCGGGTGGCGCCGGAGCAGGCGGTGAGGGAGGCCGCGAGCACGGCGGTACAGGCGAATGCGATGAATCTGGGTATACGCATGCAGTACACCCCTTTACGGGTGTTGTGACGGGCACGGGGGGGATGGAGCGAGTATTGATGCGGGAACGTTCCCGCACAAGACTTCGACCAGGTTTGCGGGAACGGTTTTGCAGAGGTCGGGAGGATGGCAGCATCGCTCCCATGACCGAAGATTCCGGGCACGGTGGGAAGCCCTCACGGCAGGACGGACAGCCGTCATCGCAACGAGGGCAGGCCTCGCCGCCCACCCCGCGCGTCCGCCTCGTCGACGTGGCCCGCGAGGCGGGCCTGTCCAAGACGACCGTCTCGGCCGCGCTCAACGGCACCGGCCGGCTCTCCTCCGAGGTACGGGAGCGGGCCCGCGAGACCGCGCGCCTCATGGGGTACCGGCCCAACGCCAGCGCACGCCAGCTGCGCGCGGGACGGGCCAGGCTGATCGGTTACGTGGTCGGGGAGCTCGCCGACGCCCCCTGGGCTTTCCTGGAGTCGCCGTACTTCGCCCGGCTCACCGGGGCCACCGCCGCCTCCGCGCTCGCACACGGCTACGCGGTGGTGCTGCTGCCCGCCGGCTCCCTGCAGAGCGAGTGGTCCGCGCTGCCCCTCGACGCCGTGATCGTCGCCGACCCGGTCGCGGACGACCGGATCGTCGAGGACCTGCTCGCCGCCCGCATCCCGGTCTTCAGCGACCGGTCCGTGGAAGGCCGAGCGGAGGCCCACTGGGTGGACGTCGACGCGGTCGCCGCCGTCCGACGGACCCTGGACCACTTCCTGGCCCAGGGTGCCCGGCGGCCCGCGCTGGTCGTCCCGGACAGCACCACCCACTTCCACCGCGAGGTGTTCGCCGCGCACCACGCCTGGTGTACGGCGCACGGACTGCCGGAGCTGGCCGTACGGGCCACGGAGCCCGGCAACGGGCCGGTGGTCCGGGCCGTGGAGACCGCGCTGACGGCCGGGCCGGAGCGCCCGGACGCCCTCTTCGTGGTCGCCGAGGCCAGCCCGCCGCTCGTCCTGGACGCAGCCCGACGGCACGGCTACGACGTGCCGGACGACCTGCTCCTCGCCTGCATCAGCGAGGACGAGAGCGCCGTACACACCGAGCCGCCGGTGACCACGCTCAGCCTGTGCCCCGACGACGTCGCCGAGGCCGGGATCGAACTGCTGGTGGCTGTCCTGGAGCACGGGCGCCGGGAAACCAGCGGGGTGCTCGTGCCGGTCCGCCTCGACGTCCGCGCCTCCTCGGTCAGGCATCCTCAGCCTCCGAACACGAGCTCGCCGCCCACATAGGTCCGCTCCACCCGCGCCTCGGCGATCTCCTCCGGGGGCGCGGCCAGGATGTCCCGGTCGAGCACCACGAGGTCGGCCAGCTGACCGACGACGAGGCTGCCGGTGTCGTCGTGCCGGCTCACGTGCGCGGAACCGGCGGTGTAGGCGGCGATCGCGGAGAGGAGATCGATGCGCTGCTCGGGCAGGAAAACCCGCTCGTCGTCGGTCCCCGGCTCCCGCCGGTTCACGGCGACGTGGATGCCCGCGAGCGGGTCCGGGCTGGACACCGGCCAGTCGCTGCCCGCCGCCAGGGTGGCCCCCGACCGCAGCAGACTGCCGAACGGATACTGCCAGCCGGCCCGCTCCGGGCCCAGGAACGGGATGGTCAGCGCGTCCATCTGCGGCTCGTGCGCCGCCCACAGCGGCTGGATGTTCGCGATGGCTCCGAGCGCCGCGAACCGGGGCAGGTCGTCGGGGTGGACGACCTGGAGGTGGGCCAGGTGGTGGCGGTTGCCGCGCCGCCCGTTGGCGGTGACGGCGGCTTCGACCGCGTCGAGCGCCTCGCGCACCGCCCGGTCGCCGAGAGCGTGGAAGTGGACCTGGAAGTCCAGCGCGTCGAGCGCGGTCACATGGCCGCGCAGGGCCTGAGGTTCGACGAAGCTCAGCCCGCTGTTGGCCGTGGCGCAGCCGCAGCCGTCCAGGTACGGGGCGGTCAGCGCGGCCGTGAAGTTCTCCGCGATCCCGTCCTGCATGATCTTCACGGATCCGGCTCGGAACCGGCCGTACGCCAACTCCTTCCGGCGCTCGACCAGTTCGGGGATCTGCTCGGCACCGCGCTCACGGTCCCACCACAGCGCGCCCGACACGCGGGCGGTCAGGCTGCCGTCCCGCGCCGCGGCCAGATAGGCCCCCGAGGGGTCCTCCATCCCGTTGAAGCCGCCGAGCAGCGCGTCCTGCCAACCGGTGATGCCGAGCGAGTGCAGCAGTTCCTGCGCCCGCAGCAGCCCTGCCAGCCGCTCTTCCGGCGTACTCGGCGGCACCAGCCGCGAGACCAGGGCCGTCGCGCCCTCCTGGAGCATCCCACTCGGAAACCCGTCCGCCTCCCGCTCGATCCGCCCGTCGGCCGGATCCGGGGTGGCGGCGGTCAACCCCGCCCGTTCGAGGGCCCGGGTGTTGGCCCAGGCCCCATGGTGGTCGCGGTTCGACAGCAGCACCGGCCGGTCCGGCACCACCGAGTCCAGCAGCTGACGGGTCGGGAGTCCGCCGGAGAAGCTCTCCAGCGACCAGCCGCCGCCGGTGATCCACTCCCGGTCCGGGTGTGCCTGCGCGTACTCCCGGATCCGCTCCAGGTACGCGCCGACGTCGAGGATCTCGCTCAGATCGCACTCCGCCAGCTCACTGCCCCCGCCCACCGCGTGGACGTGCGAGTCCTGGAAGCCGGGCATCAGGAGCCTGCCCGCGAGGTCGACCACCTCCGTACGAGGCCCGATCAGCTCCCGCACCGCGTCATGGCCGACGGCGGTGATCCGCTCGCCCGTGACCGCGAGCGAACTCGCCCGGGTGCGGGCCGGATCCATGGTGAGGACGGGACCTCCGGTGAAGACCAGATCGGCGTGCGGCATGCGGCGGCTCCCTTGCCTGCGGATGCGCTGGACGGACTGCGCACGCAGGCTCTGGAGAGCTTGCGTACGCATGCGCGGGACGGGTGATGGGCATCATCGAAACCTGCGGGCTGTTTACACGTCAATGGTGTTGTCGTAAGGTCCCGGCCATGTCCGAACGCGTGGTACCCGAGGGCCGGCGGCAGCGCAGCCGCCCCACCAAACACGGCGCCGTCCTCTCCGAACGCCTCATCGTCGACACCGCACTGCGCCTTGTCGAACAGCACGGCGCGAAAGCACTCTCGGTACGCAGGCTCGGGTCCGCGCTCGGCGCCGACCCCACCGCCCTCTACCGGTACTTCCGCAACACCGACGCCCTGCTCCTCGCCCTCGCCGACGAGCTCATCGGCCGCGCCCAGGAGGGCTGGACGGCCACCGGCAACTGGCGGGACGACCTGCGCTCGATGGGCCGACGCATCCACGCCTCGTACCTCGCCCAGCCCCAGGCCGCGCTCCTCGCCGCCCACCGCACCACCGGCCGCCCGCACGAGACCCGGGCCGTCGAGACCATCCTCGGCATCCTCCGCGACGGCGGCTTCCCCGACGGCCTGGCGGTACGGATCTATCACTCCTTCGTCGACCAGTCGCTCGCCTTCGCCGCCCAGGACGCCGCGGCGGCGGCCCTGCCGCCCTCGGCAGCGGCGACCGACGCCGAGGTCTGGCATGCCTCATACAGCCGCCTCCCCGCCGACACCCACCCGCACATCGCGGCGACGTACCCGCTCCTGGCCGTCGACATGCGCGACAGCGGCTACCCCTTCGCCCTGGAGCTGATGCTCACCGCCGTCGCGGCGCTGCACCCGGACGCGGGGCGGTAGCGGCCCCGGGCCGCTCGGCGAGCAACAGCTCGCCCCGGTCGGCCGGCGCAACCGGCGGGCCTGGAACGGCACATCCGGTCAGGTGGCCACTCGTGCGGCGTCCGCGGCGTCCGCGGCGTCCGCGCCGTCCGCGCCGCCCGCACGGTCACCGTTGCCCAGGGCCTCGGCCGACACGCCCTCAGTCCCGGTCCCCAGGAGCCCGCATGCCCCTGGCGCGGGCGGTCTTCGACGCCGCGTCGGAGGCGAGGAGATCGAGGACTTCGCAGGCCCGGCCCGGCCGGGTGGAGGAGGCCAGGACGCCCCCGCTGAACGTCGAGGTGATGTCGGTGTCGCCCGGCAGCGGGCCGACGATGACGACGCCCGGCACGTCCATCAGTTCGCTGTGCTGCTGGAAGGCCAGGTCGGCTTCGCCGGACCCCAGCAGGCTGCCGGCGGGCACCCCCGGTGGTGCCTGGACAAGCCGGTCCCGGAGCGTGTCGGCAAGGTCCAGCCGGGTGATGAGATCGAGGAGGGCCGTGCCGCTGGGGCCCGTCGAGTAGGCGATCTTCATCGCGGACCGGAGGGCAGCCCGCAGGTCGGACTCCGAGCGGAGTACCGGCACCGGTGTTCCTTCCGGTACGGCGGCGACGACCTGGGAGACCCACAGCGGACGCACCGTGTCCCGGACGAGGTGTCCTTCGGCCGCCAGCTCTGCCAGAGGTCCGTCGGCCAGCACGAGCACGTCGGCCTCGGCTCCCTGACGCACCCACTGGGCGATCTCGACCCCGCCGGCGGACTCGAACCGCACCGGAATCCCGTGCGCGAGTCGGATCTGTTCGGACAGCTCGGCCAGTACCAGCCGCGTCGCCATCGAGGACAGCCCGGAGGTGTCTCGTTCCATGTCGCCTCCTTGTGTCCGGCAGATGGTACGGCGCACGACCAGGTGCTTCAACGGCCGTCTGCGAGACTGACCGTGTGAGCAGAACCCGGAGCACGGCGGCTGGGAAGGTCCTCGAAGTCCTCTCGGCCTTCGATCGCGACCACCCGTCGCGAACACTGTCGGAGATCGCCCAGTGCACGGGCCTGGCCTTGAGCACCACGCACCGCGTGGTCGCGGAGCTGGCGGAATGGGGCGCGCTGGAGCGCGCGGAGGACGGGTCGTGGCACGTCGGACTGAGGCTCTGGGAGGTCGTCTCGGGATGCCCCCGCACCCAGATTCTGCGTGATGCGGCCCTGCCGTTCATGCAGGACCTCTACGAGGCGACCCACGAGAACGTCCAGCTCGCGGTGCGCGAGGGAACCGACCTGGTGTTCGTCGAACGGATCGCCGGACATCGCTCGGTGGAGCTGCTGACGATGGTCGGGTCCCGGTTCCCCATCGGCTCCACCGGGATGGGCCGGGTGCTGCTGGCACACGCACCGCCGGACATCCAGGAAGAAGTACTCGACTCGCCGCTGCGCGCCTGGACCCCGCACACCGTCACCGACCGGCGAACGCTGCGCTCGCAGTTGGACCTCATCCGCCGCGAGCAGGTCTTCGTCAGCGACCGGCAGCTCTCCGAGAGCACCGTCGCGGTGGCCGCACCGGTACGGATCGGCCCGACCGGACCGGTCAGCGCCGCGCTCGGGATCGTCATCGCGGCGAGCAGCGCGAGCCGTGCACGCGGGCTGCGCGAGCCGCTCCTGCGGGCTGCCCACGGGATCTCCGGCGAGCTCGGCCGACGGACCCGTACGACGGTCTGAATTCCGGTCAAGGCTTCCGCCTGGCGGAAACAGCGGTGACTGGTCACGGTCGTGAGTGTCAGCGTTCGGGGTGTTCGAGACCCTCGCAGTCGCTCAGGAGGTGCCATGACCGACGCCATCACCGACACCGTCGCCTCGGTTCCGGTCGCTGTCATCGGTGCCGGTCCGGCCGGCTTGATGCTGGCCCACCTGCTCGGACGCGCGGGGGTCGGGACGATCGTGGTGGACACCCGCACCCGGCAGGCCATCGAAACCACGCAGCGGGCCGGCATCCTGGAGGCCGACACGGCCCGGGACCTGGTCGAGACCGGCGTCTGCGACCGGGTGATGCGCGACGGCCACGAGCACGAGGGCGTCGAGCTGCGATTCGGCGGCCGGCCTCACCGCCTCGACTTCAAGGAGCTGGTCGGCGAGTCGGTGTGGCTCTACCCGCAGACCGATGTGTTCACCGACCTGGCCGACGCCCGGGAGCGCGACGGCGGCACGGTCCACTTCGGCGTCAGTGACACCGAAGTCCTCGACATCGCCACCGACGCCCCCCGGGTCCGCTACACGGCGCCCGACGGGTCCCGCCACGAGATCCGGGCCCGGTACGTGGTCGGCGCGGACGGCTCACGCAGCATGTGCCGCAATCTGGTGCCTCAGGAACAGCGGGTGCGCTACGGCAAGGCGTATCCCTTCGCCTGGTTCGGCATCATGGCCGAGGCGCCGATGAGCGCGCCCGAGCTGGTCTACGCCCACTCCGAGCACGGCTTCGCGCTGATCAGCCAACGCACCGAGACGGTGCAGCGGATGTACTTCCAGTGCAGCCCCGACGAGTCCGTCGACGCCTGGCCGGACCACCGCATCTGGGAGACGCTCCAGGCCCGGGTCGCGGGAGAGGACGGCTTCCGGCTCAAGGAGGGGCCGATCTCCGAGAAGACGGTGCTGCGGTTCCGCTCGTTCGTACAGGAGCCGATGCGGTGGGGTTCGATGCTCCTCGCGGGCGACGCCGCGCACACCGTGCCGCCGACCGGCGCCCGCGGGCTGAACCTGGCGCTGCACGACGTGAAGGTGCTCTCCGACGTCCTGCTGCGAGCACTCGGCAGCGCAGGCGAGACCGCGCTGGACGACTACCAGCCGCGCGCCCTGCAGCGGGTCTGGCGGGCCCAGAACTTCTCCTACTGGATGACCCAACTGCTGCACACCGCGCCCGGCGGCACACCGTTCGACCTGAGGCGTCAGCTCGGCGAGCTCGACAACGTGGTCGGCACGCGCGCCGGCCGCAGCTACCTCGCCGAGCAGTACACCGGCTGGCCCGTCCGCAGCCGGGGCTGACGCCACACGACCACCAGGAGAGAACACGTGATCATCGACTGCCACGGGCACTTCACCACCGCACCGCCCCAGCTGGCCCGGTGGCGGGACCGGCAGACCGCGGCGGTCGGCGCCCCCGGGCAGGCACCCGACCCCGACGAGCTGGTCATCACCGACGACGACCTGCGCCGGGCGATCGAAGGCAACCAGCTGCGGCTCATGGACGAACGCGGAACCGACCTCACGGTCTTCTCACCGCGGGCCAGCTTCATGGCCCACCACATCGGCGACTTCGAGGTCTCCTCGGTCTGGGCCCGGATCTGCAACGACCTGGTCCACCGCGTCAGCACGCTCTACCCGGGCCGCTTCGCGATGGGCGCGATGCTGCCCCAGTCACCGGGCGTCGATCCCGCGACCTGCCTGCCCGAGCTGCGGCGCGCGGTCGAGGAACTCGGCGCGGTGGCGGTCAACCTCAACCCCGATCCCTCGGGCGGCCGGTGGACGGCGCCGCCGCTGACCGACCGTAGCTGGTACCCGCTCTACGAGGCGATGGCCGAGTACGACGTCCCCGCCATGATTCACGTCAGCACGTCCTGCAACCCGGCCTTCCACACCACCGGTGCCCACTACCTCAACGCCGACACCACGGCGTTCATGCAGCTGATCCAGGGCGACCTGTTCGCGGACTTCCCGACGCTGCGGTTCGTGATCCCGCACGGCGGCGGCGCGGTGCCCTACCACTGGGGCCGGTTCCGCGGCCTGGCGATGGCGCTGGGCAAGCCGGACCCCGAGACGCTCCTGGACAACGTCCTGTTCGACACCTGTGTCTACCACCAGCCCGGCATCGACCTGCTCACCCGGGTGATCCCCAGCCGGTCCGTCCTGTTCGCCAGCGAGATGATCGGCGCGGTCCGCGACCTCGATCCGCGCACCGGCCACCACTTCGACGACACGAAGCGGTACGTCGAGGACACCACACACCTCTCCGACGAGGAGCGGGCCGCCGTCTACTGCGGCAACGCCCTGCGCGTCTACCCCCGACTCGCCGCCCGACTCGCCGCCCGACCCGCCGCGGCCGGCCACTGACCCCAGGAGAAGAACCCATGGAGCACACCGAGATCGGTGTAGTCCACACGTCGATCGACCGCGCCGATCCCGAAGCCGTCGCCGCGCTGTCGGCGTTCGGCGTGGCGACCATCCACGAGGCCATGGGCCGAGTAGGCCTGATGCGCCCCTACGTGCGCCCGGTCTACCCGAAGGCCCGCCTGTGCGGCACCGCCGTGACCGTGCTGCTGCAGCCCGGTGACAACTGGATGCTCCACGTCGCCGCCGAGCAGATCCGGGAGGGCGACGTCGTGGTCGCGGCCTGCACGGCCGAGACCGAGGACGGCTTCTTCGGCGACCTGCTCGCCACCTCGTTCCGCTCCCGGGGAGGCCAGGGCCTGGTCATCGACGGCGGTGTGCGCGACGTGGCCGACCTGGCGGACATGGACTTTCCGGTGTTCGCACGGGCGATCAACGCCAAGGGCACGGTCAAGGCCACGCTCGGCTCGGTCAACGTGCCGGTGGTCTGCGCCAACGCCCTCGTGCGGCCCGGCGACGTCGTGGTGGCCGACGGTGACGGCGTGGTCGTGGTGCCGCGTGAACGGGCCGCCGAGGTCGCGGTGGCGGCCGCCGCCCGCGAGGCCGGCGAGGCGGACAAGCGCGCGCGGTTCCGCGCGGGCGCGCTCGGACTGGACCTGTACGGCATGCGCGGCCCGCTGGCCGCGCGCGGGCTGCGCTACGAGGACTGAGGATGACGACCGTGTTCGAGAAGGACCCCGACTGGCTCGACTGGTACACCGGTCCGAGCCGGCCCCGGTTCCGGCTGCCCGAAGGCGCCGTCGACGCGCACTGCCACGTCTTCGGCCCGGGAGCGCAGTTCCCGTTCGCACCCGAGCGGAAGTACACCCCCTGCGACGCTTCCAAGGACCAGCTCTTCGAGCTGCGCGACCACCTGGGCTTCGCCCGCAACGTCGTGGTCCAGGCGACCTGCCACGGTGCCGACAACAGCGCCTTGCTCGACGCCCTGCGGGCCTCGGGAGGCCTGGCCCGCGGCGTCGCGACGCTTCGGTCCGGGGTTCCGGA
Source organism: Streptomyces sp. NPDC090021 (assembly GCF_044748225.1). Classification (NCBI taxonomy): domain Bacteria; kingdom Bacillati; phylum Actinomycetota; class Actinomycetes; order Kitasatosporales; family Streptomycetaceae; genus Streptomyces; species Streptomyces sp. NPDC090021. The sequence goes on from NZ_JBIVFO010000035.1 coordinate 41,527, forward strand.
CGCGCAGTTGCGGGAACTGCACGAGGCCGGAGTTCGCGGCGTACGGTTCAACTTCGTCAAGCGGCTCGTCGACGCGGCACCGCGGCAGGAGCTGTGGGACGTCGTCGAACGGATCACGCCGTACGGCTGGCACGTCGTCGTCTACTTCGAGGCAGCCGACCTCGCCGAGCTGCGCGACTTCCTGCTCTCGGTCCCGGTGCCGTTGGTCGTCGACCACATGGGCCGGCCCGATGTCGCCAAGGACCCGTACGGTGCGGAGTTCGAGGAGTTCCTGGACTTCATGCGGGCGAGGCCGGACATCTGGTGCAAGGTGACCTGCCCGGAGCGGCTGTCGGCGGCCGGCCCGCCGGCCCTCGACGGGCAGCGACACGCCTATCGCGATGTCGTCCCGTTCGCCCGGCGGGTGGTCGAGGAGTTCGCGGAGCGGGTGCTGTGGGGCACGGACTGGCCGCATCCGAATCTCGCCGACCACATGCCCGACGACGGCCTGCTCGTCGACTTCATCCCGCACATCGCGCCGACGCCACGGCTCCAGCACAAGCTCCTCGTGGACAACCCGATGCGCCTGTACTGGCCGGACGCCGGCTGACCACCGCACGATCGGAGCTCCCGCAGTGTCACTGGACAAGACCTACAAGCTGGTGCCGGGGACGACCCTCTTCGACGCCGAGCAGTCCGCCAAGGGATACCACCTCAACCAGTTCTGCATGTCGCTGATGACGGCGGACAACCGTGAGAGCTACCTCGCCGACGAGCGCGCCTACCTCGACGCGTGGCCGCTGCGCGAGGAGCAGAAGCAGGCGCTTCTCGACCGCGACCTCAACGCCGCGATGCGCGAGGGCGGCAACATCTACTTCCTCGCCAAGTGGGGTGCGGCGCTGGGCCTGTCGTTCCAGCAGATGGCGGGCTCGATGACCGGTATGACCGAGCAGGAGTACCGGGACATGATGGTCGGCGGGGGCCGCTCCGTCGAGGGCCACCGGATAGACCGCGCTGTCCTGGAGGCAGCCCACGCCGCCCCGCCGCCGTCGGCCGAACACGCCACGATCACCGGTGCGGTGTTCACCTCGCACGTGCCGGCGATCGGCGCGGCGATGGACCACGGCAAGACCGACGAGCCCTACTGGAGACCGGTGTTCGAGGGCTACGAGTACTCCAGGCAGTGGGAGCGCGAGAACGTCCCCGACGTGGTCTTCCTGGTCTACAACGACCACGCCACCGCGTTCGACCTGTCGGTGATCCCGACCTTCGTGCTCGGCACCGGCGCGGCCTACGACACCGCCGACGAGGGCTACGGGCCCCGGCCCGTCCCCGGTATCGAGGGCGACCCGGAGCTGGCCGCACACATCGCGCACGCGCTCATCGGAGACGACTTCGATCTCACCCTCGTCAACGAGATGGTCGTGGACCACGGTCTGACCGTACCGCTGTCGCTGATGTTCGGGGACGTCGAGAAGTGGCCGTGCAAGGTGATCCCGTTCCACGTCAACGTGGTGCAGTACCCCGTGCCCTCGGGCGCCAGGTGTTTCAAGCTCGGCCAGGCACTGCGCCGGGCGATCGAGTCCTACGACAAGCCGTTGAAGGTCCAGGTGTGGGGCACCGGCGGTATGAGCCACCAGTTGCAGGGCCCTCGCGCCGGCCTCATCAACCGGGACTGGGACAACGCCTTCCTGGACCGGCTGGTCGAGGATCCTGTCGCCCTGTCGCGGGTGCCGCACCTGGAGTACGTCGAGGAGGCGGGCTCGGAGGGCATCGAGCTGGTCATGTGGCTGATCGCCCGCGGGGCGATGAGCGACCTCGACGAGTCCGGGCAGGTCGAGGTCAAGCACCGCTTCTACCATGTGCCCGCGTCCAACACGGCCGTCGGCCACCTGATCCTCGAGAACCATCCGCGGGCCGAGGCGCCCGCCGTAAAGGAGTGACATGACTGCCGAGCAGACCGTCCGGATCGCCCTGGCCGGGGGCGGTGCCTTCGGCGCCAAGCACGCGGACGCACTGAAGCGCATCGAAGGCGTCGAGGTCGCCGCCGTGGTGAGCAGCACCCTTGAGAGCGCCCGGAGGTTCGCGGAGGAGCAGGGCGTCGGCCGTGGCGTCGCGACCCTGGAGGAGGCGCTGGCGATGGACGACATCGACGCCGTCATCCTCGCCACGCCCACGCAGCTGCACGCCGCGCAGACGCTGGCCTGTCTGGAGGCGGGCAAGCACGTCCAGGTCGAGATCCCGCTGGCCTCCTCGCTCGGCGACGCCGAGGCGTGCCTGGCGGCACAGCAGCGCACCGGCCTCGTCGCGATGGTGGGGCACACCCGGCGCTTCAACCCCAGCCACCAGTGGGTGCGTCAGCAGATCCAGGCCGGGGAGTACCGCATCCAGCAGATGGATGTGCAGACCTACTTCTTCCGCCGCACCAACCTCAACGCCCTCGGCCGGCCGCGCTCTTGGACCGACCACCTGCTGTGGCACCACGCCGCGCACACCGTCGATCTCTTCGCCCACCAGACCGGCTCGCCGATCGTGCAGGCCAACGCGATCCAGGGCCCGATCCACCCCGACCTCGGCATAGCCATGGACATGTCCATCCAGCTGCGTGCGGAGAACGGCGCCCTCTGCACCCTGTCGTTGTCGTTCAACAACGACGGGCCGCTCGGCACGGTCTTCCGCTACATCGGCGACACCGGCACCTACATAGCGCGATATGACGACCTGGCCACCGGCAAGGACGAGCCGATCGACGTGAGCGGGATCGACGTGTCGATGGACGGCATCGAACTGCAGGACCGCGAGTTCGTCGCCGCCATCCGCGAGGGTCGGGAACCGAACTCCTCCATCGCCCAGGTGATGGCCTGCTACCGGACGCTGGCCGCCCTCGAAGAACAGCTCGACGCCGCCCCGGCCTCGTGACCGAGGCACCGGGGGCCGGCCCTGGCTGCGCCCACTCGGGCCACCTTCGAGGACCTGGCCGGTCCCCGGTCGCCTCGCCGGCCTGTGCACGGGGCAGGCGCGGTCAGTAGACGCCGGTGGGAACCGGGGTGCCGACGCCGGTCCGCAGCGACCAACGGTCAGGGGCCGTTCTGGATCACTCCAGAACGGCCCCTGACCTGCGACTCTCTCGAGTCGGGACGACAGGATTTGAACCTGCGACCCCTTGACCCCCAGTCAAGTGCGCTACCAAGCTGCGCCACGTCCCGATGTACCTTCGACCTGCGGGTTTCCCCGTGCTCGGCGGCACATGCAGAACATTACCCCACGCCGGGGGGTGTGCATGCACGGGTGATCGGCGAGGGGGAGGATGGGGTGGTGAACACACGGGACCGGAACGGGCAGGGGCGGGCGAGGAACGCCCGGCCGAGGGACGGGCTGGGGCGGCCGCTGCCCTACGGTGCACCCGGTGTGGAGCGGCAGCCCGAGGGGGTCGTGCGCTCGCCCGCCGAGACGGTGCGGGAGGCTCAGAGGCTGCTGGACGCGGGCATGCCCTTCCACGCGCACGAGGTGTTCGAGGACGCCTGGAAGTCCGGCCCGGTGGCCTCGGCCCCGTTGTGGCGGGGGCTGGCGCAGCTCGCCGTCGGGCTGACGCACGCCGCCCGCGGGAACGCGGTGGGCGGGGCGCGGCTGCTGCGGCGCGGGGCCGACGGGATCGAGGGGCTGCACGGAGCCCCGTACGGGATCGACGTGCCGGGCCTGGTCCGCTGGGCCAGGGAGCTGGCGGGCCGGGTGGAGGGGGCCGGCCCGGCCGTCGACGCCGCGCGCGAGGCGCCGCGGCTAGCCGGCGGGCTGGAGTAGGTCCCAGCGGTTGCCGTACAGGTCCTCGAAGACGGCGACGGAGCCGTACGGTTCGTGGCGCGGGGCCTCCAGGAAGCGGACGCCCTCGGCGGTCATCCGGGCGTGGTCGCGGGCGAAGTCGTCGGTGTGGAGGAAGAAGCCGACGCGGCCGCCGGTCTGGTCGCCCACACGGGAGCGCTGGGCTTCGTCCTTGGCGCGGGCGAGCAGGAGGGCGGATTCGGTGGCGCCGGGCGGGCGGACGACCACCCAACGGGAGCCGTCCGGGCGGGGCGTGTCCTCGGCCAGGCCGAAGCCGAGGGCGCGCGTGTAGAAGTCGATGGCCTCGTCGTAGTCGTGGACCACGAGGGCGGTCAGGGCGATGTGGGATGACATGCCCTCATTGTGCTGCGAGGAGCACGACCTCCAGGGTGCGGGGCCCGTGCACGCCTTCCACCCGGTCCAGTTCGATGTCGCTGGTGGCGGAGGGTCCGGAGATCCAGGTCAGGGTCCGGGCGGGGTCGAGCCGGTCTAGTGCCTGCGGTACGGAGTCCACCGCCTGCTCCGGTACCCGGATCACGCAGACGTGGTGGTCCGGGATCAGGGTGATGCGGCGCCGGCCCTGGTCGGGGGCGCCGTCGAGGACGATCGTTCCGGTCTCGGCGACGGCCAGGGCGCAGCCGGTGACCACGCTGTCGACCCGGTCCAGGTCCTGCGCGCGGCGGCGGGGAACTCGGTGAGCTCGTACACCCGCGGCGCGAGATCCGCGGCCGCGTCCGTGAGCTCCGTGCCGCGCCCTTCCCGCTCCGCCTTCCGGCCGATGCGCGGGTAGTGCTCGCGCAGCATCGCGGCGCAGGAGCCGGAGGGGGTGACGACGTACTCGTGGCCGGCGAAGGCCGCCGCGGTGCGGCGCAGCAGCGGTTCGGTCTCGCGCCGGTAGCCCGTGTTGTACTGCGGCTGCCCGCAGCAGCTCTGGCCCGCCGGGAAGTCCACGGCGACGCCGGTACGCGGGTACAACGCGTCGTTGACGCAGGTGACGAACAGGGCGGCAGGCATGGTGGGCACAATAGCCCGGTGAAGAAGTTCTCAGTGATCGGCATAGGCGCGGGCGACCCGGACCATCTGACCCTCCAGGCGGTCAGGGCGATCGGCGCGGCGGACGCGTTCCTCATCCTGGAGAAGGGCGAGGAGAAGGCGGACCTGACCGGGCTGCGGCGCGCGATGCTCGACGCGCACGCCCGCCCCGGCCACCGGCTGGTGGAGGGCCGCGACCCGGACCGGGACCGGACGCCCGCCGACTACGCCCCGACGGTGGACGGCTGGCGCAGTGCGCGGGCGGAGCTCTTCGAGCGGTTCATCGCGGAGGACCTGGCGGACGGGGAGACCGGCGCGTTCCTGGTGTGGGGCGACCCGTCGCTCTACGACTCCACCCTCGCGATCCTCGACGAGGTGCTGGAGCGCGGCCGGGTGGCCTTCGAGCACGAGGTCGTGCCCGGCATCAGCAGCGTCTCCGCGCTGCTGGCACGGCACCGGACCAATCTGAACCGGGTCGGACGGCCGGTCCAGATCACCACCGGGCGACGGCTGGCCGAGGGCTGGCCGGCCGACGTGGACGACGTGGTGGTGATGCTGGACGCACGGCACGCCTTCACCGCCCATCTGGACCAGGACCTGTACATCTACTGGGGGGCCTACGTGGGCACCCCGGACGAGATCCTGGTGCAGGGCAGGCTGGCGGAGGTCGCGGGCCGGATCGAGGAGCTGCGGACCGAGGCCCGTGCCCGCAAGGGCTGGATCATGGACACCTACCTGCTCCGGCGTCCGTAGGACGTGTCCGCGAGGCCTGCAGGCCTCGCGGGTACGCCGCCCCGTTGCCCTTCTCGTGGCCCCGGCCCGCCCGGCATCTGAGCAGCGGTGGTGCCGTCAGGCCAGGTGGGCCGGCAGGGCGGCCGCGAGGCGCGCGTACTCCTCGGGCCGGTTGTAGATCTGCCCGCAGATCCGGATGCCGCCGCCGCCCGGCCAGGGCCAGATCAGCACCCTGGTGCGCAGCCGCGCCGCGATCTCCTCGCGCAGCTCGCGGGCGCCGTCCGGGGTCTCGGCGACGCCGGGAGGCAGCCGCAGGGAGCGCATGGCCAGGCCTTCGGTGTGCGGGAGGGGCGTGAGCCCCGGGATCTCGGCGAGCAGCGCCGCGCCGTGGGCGGCGAGGGCGCTGTTGTGGGCCCGGACCTTGGCCGCGTCGAGGGCTTCGATCAGGTCGAGCCCTTCGGGTGCGGCGAGCCAGCCGGTGTAGTCGGCGGTGGCGCGGTTCTCGACGGAGCGCGGGAAGCCGTGCCCGTCCTCCCAGGACGGTACGAGGGCCCGGACGCGGTGGCGGTGCTGCGGGGCGACGGCGAGCAGGGCGGTGCCGGACGGGGCGTAGCCCCACTTGTGGAGGTTGCCGAACCAGAAGTCGGCGCCGCCGGCGAGCGGGGCGGCGAGCATCCCGGGGGCGTGGGCGCCGTCGACGACGGTGGTGACGCCGCGCTCGCGCAGTTCGGCGAGGAGCCTGGGCGAGGCGATGAGCCGCGCGGTGGGCGAGCTGACGTGGTCGAGTACCGCGACCCGGGTACGGGGGGTCAGCGCGGCCAGGACGGTCTCGCGGACGGCTTCCTCGTCGGGCAGGCCGGGGTCCAGGGCGACCGTGGTGACCGGGGCGCGGCGGGCGGCGGCCGCGGTGACGGTGCCGTAGCCGTGGTCCGTCACGAGGATCTCGTCCCCGTCGGCGAGCGGAACGGCGTCGAGGGCGAGGTTGGCGCCTTCGGTGGCGTTGGCGATGAAGGCGAGGCCGTCGGGGTCGGCGGCGAGGTGTGCGGCGATCCGGGTGCGGGCCTGTTCGAGGCGGTCCGGCAGGGCGATGAAGAAGGCGTCGGGGTCGGCGTGCGCCTCGGCCCGGAGCGCGGCCTGGGCCTCCTGGACGGGTACCGGGACCGCGCCGAAGGAACCGTGGTTGAGGTGGGCGACGCGCGGGTCGAGGCGGAAGAGGGCGGGCCCGCCGGGGAACGCGCCCGGCCCGCCCCCTGCGGGGGGCTCGGCGGTGCGGTCGGCGGGGCGGGTCGTCTCGGTCACGGGACCTCCGGGGTGCGGCGCGGCTGTCGCCGGGATCATCCCCCGCCACCGCACCCCCCGGAAAGCCCGCCCCCGGCCACCCGTCCGGAACTCGCCCCGCCTACGGTTCGCGGCCGCTTGTGGCCGCGTGGTACTGGAGGTCCTGGACCTCCACCTCGTGGTCGACGCGGAACGGCAGGTCGACCTTGGCCGTTGCCTTCCCGTCCCGGACGACGTGGGCCGCGCTGGTGCCCGTCTTCAGCGGCAGCAGCTTGGAGTGGATCCCGGCCGGGGCGTCGTGGCCGCCCCGGGTCGTGCCGACGGTCGTGCGCACGGACGCGGGTTCGGTCAGGAAGCTGAGCACCTCCACCGTGTCGCGGGCGGGAGCGCTCCCCTTGCGCAGCGACATGACCAGCGACTGGTCGCCCGTGGGGTCCGCGTCCGCGAACTGCGTGCGCGCCGAGAGGTACAGGGTGTCCCGGACGATCTTCGGCCAGCCGCCCGTCTTGAACCGGGTCAGGTAGTACGAGGTCAGGTCGAGGTAGGCGTGGCCGTTGTGCAGCGACGGTGCGAACTGGCTGCCCTCGGAGTAGTCGTTCCAGGTGGTGAGCTGGACCCAGTCGGCGCCGTCCTCGATGGCGCGCGTCCATGTGGCGCGCAGGGTCGCGGTGTTGCCGGCCTCGTCGTAGATGCCCTGGTTGGGTCGTGCGTCCTGCACGGACACGGGCTGCATCCAGATCTTGCCCATGCCGTGGGCCCGCCGGACGTCGCGTGTGGAGCTCTCCTGGCCGACGTAGCTGCGGCTGCCCCACTCGGAGAACCCGTGGCTGATCGGGGCGAAGTCGCCGCTGTGGGCGCCGAAGTCGAGGAAGAGCGGGACGAAGGCGGTGCGGATGCCGTGGTCCGCCTCAAGGACCCGGATGACCTCCTTCCACCAGGTCACGCTCTTCGCCTCCGCCTTGAAGGGGGAGACGACGAGCCGGCCGTCGGGGAGCCGGTGTGCGGCGGAGGCGTCGGCGAGCGTGGCGACGGCCCCGGCGAGCACGCGCGGGTCGTCGGTCTTCAGCGAGGTCATGTCCGGCATCAGCATGATCTTGAAGGAGGGGTCCACGGAACGGGCCGCCGCCATGAGGAGGTTGCAACGGTCCCAGTTCCTGCCCGAGAGGGAGAGCAGGTCGAGGGTGAAGCCGTCGATACCGGCGGCACGTGCCGTGCGTACCTCCTGCTGGAGGTTGGCGTACTCCCAGTCGCCGCTCTTGGGCGTGACCGGCAGCGGGCGGTCGCGCAGCAGGCCGCCGTACCTGCCGTGTTTGCCACTCTCGCCGTCGGGGTTGAGGTAGTTGCGCGTGTAGTAGTCGCTGTCCGCGCCCGCGTTGTCGAGGGAGAGCGGGTACGGGGTGAAGTAGTGGGCGAACACCAGCTTCTTGCCCGCTTCGCCGGAGCGCAGGGCGGCCGGCTGGGGCATGTCGAAGGGCAGGGCGCCGGCCGGGCGCCCGGTACCGGAGTCCACCGCTCCGTCGGGATTGCCCTTGGCCGCCGCGCCCTTGGTGGGCGCCGGGCTCTGCTCCGGCTGCGGCTCGGCCGTGCCGGTGTCCGGGCCGGAGCCGGGCCCGGTCGCCTGCGGGGCGGCGGCGCCCTGGGCCGTGGCGTTCTGCTCGGGGGTCCCGCTGAGCGGGTCCCAGGCGATGCCGGCGGCCGCGCAGACGCCGACGAGGAGGAAGGCGGAGAGCACCATGGCCAGGAGCGGCCGACCGCCCCGCACGGCGGGCCGGCGCCGGTGCGAGACGGGCCGTTCCGCCCGGTCCCCGCCGCGCGTTCTTCGTCCTGCTCGCCGGTCCGTACGCCGGTCCGCTGTCATGCTGGCCCCTCCCGCGATGGCACCCCGGTGGGGGCTGGACAGCAGTAGAGCCCATTACCGGCTCCCGGACAACCGTTCCCAGGAGCGGGGCCCTGGCACGTACGTCACACGCACGACGGGAACTACGCAGACCGCGGGGTCAGTCGGAGACGGGCCCGGGGCGCCCCGGCCGGCCCCGTCCCGCGGGTGGCGCAGCCCTGCGGAGCCCGGCGTTCCACGCGTCGTCGGATCGTGCGCGCGGGCACCCGGATCCGCTGACCCGTGACCCGGCGCCCGGCCGAGGGCGGCGGCGGTCACAGCACCGGGTCGGCGCCGCCGTGGCGTACCAGGTGCCGACGGCCTCGACCGGGCAGGCGGGGCCGGTGTCCACGACGGCCTGCCGGCAGGTCCCCACGGCGCTCCCCCTCCCCTGCGCACGGGGGCGGCCCTACCGCCGCGTGTCGCGCGGAAGGCCCTGACCTGGGCGGGAGCGGACCCCCTGACCGGAATGCGACATTCCCCTAGCGATACGGCGCAAGTGGCGCATAATCGTCGTCACGCGGCCGGAAGATCCCTGTGGGCGCGGCCGTACTTGGTCACGCATGCGATGGGGGGCATCGTGCCGATGGGGGAATCAGGGTCGACCGAAAGGCTCCCGGCGACCTCCGCCGAGATGTCCCGGCTGCTCACCGCCGTCCGACGGGGGCGGGTGCTCACCGTCGCGGGCGGGTTCCGCGAGCCGCGGAGCCTGCTGGTGCGGGAGATCGCGCGGCGGCTCGCGTCCAACTTCTACGACGGGGTGGCCGTCGTGGACCTCGATCCGCTGGAGGGCCGCTACGGCGTCCGCGAACTGACGGCCGAGCTGGGCTCCGTACCGGGCGTGTCCGCGCCACCCTGCGCAACGACGACGTACGCGGCGTCGTGGCTGGCCGAGCGGGACATGCTGCTCGTCCTGGACGGCACCGAGCAGCTGGGCCAGGACGCCCTGGCCTGGCTGCGCAGACTGCTGGCCGTGGCCCCGGGGCTGCGGATCCTGGCCGCCGGACGGTCCCCGCTGGCCTTCGAGCAGGAGCGCATCCACCGCCTGTGACCCCGCGTATCCGCCCACCGCCCCGTGCCCGGCCGGGCACGGGTCCGCCCCGGCCGGGCCCGGGGCCGACCGGGGCGGAACGCGTCGACGGGTGTCAGCCGAGCAGGCCGAGCGCCTCGTTCAGAGTCGCGGAGGGGCGCATGATCGCCGCGGCCTTGGCCGGGTCGGGCTGGTAGTAGCCGCCGATCTCGGCCGGGGAGCCCTGCACCGCGACGAGCTCACCGACGATGGCCTCCTCGCGCTCGGCGAGGGTCTTGGCGAGCGGCTCGAAGGCCGCGGCCAGCTTCGGGTCGTCGATCTGGCGGGACAGCTCCTGCGCCCAGTACAGGGCGAGGTAGAAGTGGCTGCCGCGGTTGTCGATGCCGCCCAGCTTGCGGCTCGGCGACTTGTCCTCGCCCAGGAAGGTGCCGGTCGCGCGGTCCAGGGTGTCGGCCAGCACCTGGGCGCGGGCGTTGCCGGTGGTGGTGGCGAGGTGCTCGAAGCTGGCCGCCAGCGCGAAGAACTCACCCAGGCTGTCCCAGCGCAGGTAGTTCTCCTTGACCAGCTGCTGCACGTGCTTCGGGGCGGAGCCGCCGGCGCCCGTCTCGAAGAGACCGCCGCCGTTCATGAGCGGGACGACCGACAGCATCTTGGCGCTGGTGCCCAGCTCCAGGATCGGGAAGAGGTCGGTCAGGTAGTCACGCAGCACGTTGCCGGTCACCGAGATGGTGTCCTCGCCGCGGCGGATGCGCTCCAGGGAGTACTTCGTGGCCTCGACCGGGGAGAGGATCTCGATGGTGAGGCCCTCGGTGTCGTGCTCCGCGAGGTACGCCTTGACCTTGGCGATCAGCTGCGCGTCGTGGGCGCGGTTCTCGTCGAGCCAGAAGACGGCCGGGGCGCCGGTGGCGCGGGCGCGGGTGACGGCGAGCTTGACCCAGTCCTGGATGGGCAGGTCCTTGGTCTGGCAGGCGCGGAAGATGTCGCCTGCGGCGACCTCCTGCTCCAGGACCGTGTTGCCCGCGGCGTCGACGACGCGGACGGTGCCCGCGGCGGCGATCTCGAAGGTCTTGTCGTGGCTGCCGTACTCCTCGGCCTTCTGCGCCATGAGGCCGACGTTCGGCACGGAGCCCATGGTGGCGGGGTCGAAGGCGCCGTGGGCGCGGCAGTCGTCGACGACGGCCTGGTAGACACCGGCGTAGCTGCTGTCCGGGAGGACGGCGAGGGTGTCGGCCTCGTTGCCGTCGGGGCCCCACATGTGGCCCGAGGTGCGGATCATGGCCGGCATGGAGGCGTCGACGATCACGTCGGACGGCACGTGCAGGTTGGTGATGCCCTTGTCCGAGTCGACCATGGCGAGGGCCGGGCCCTCGGCGATCTCGGCGTCGATGGAGGCCTTGATCGCGTCGCCCTCGGGCAGGGAGCCCAGGCCGTTCAGGATGGCGCCGAGGCCGTCGTTGGGCGACAGGCCGGCGGCGGCGAGGGTCTCGCCGTAGCGGGCGAAGGTCTTCGGCAGGAAGGCGCGGACCACGTGACCGAAGACGATCGGGTCGGAGACCTTCATCATCGTGGCCTTGAGGTGCACGGAGAACAGGACGTTCTCGGCCTTGGCACGCTCGATCTGGTCGTTGAGGAAGGTGCGCAGCGCGTCGACGTGCATGACGGACGCGTCGACGACCTCGCCGGCGAGGACCGGTACGGACTCGCGCAGCACGGTGACGGCGCCGTCGGCGGCGACGTGCTCGATACGCAGGGTGCCGGCCTCGGCGATGACGGCGGACTTCTCGGTGGAGCGGAAGTCGTTCGCGCCCATGGTGGCGACGTTCGTCTTCGACTCGGGGGTCCAGGCGCCCATGCGGTGCGGGTGGGTCTTGGCGTAGTTCTTGACCGAGCCGGGGGCGCGTCGGTCGGAGTTGCCCTCGCGCAGGACCGGGTTGACGGCGCTGCCCTTGACCTTGTCGTAGCGGGCGCGGATGTCGCGCTCCTCGTCGGTCTTCGGGTCGTCCGGGTAGTCCGGGAGGGCGTAGCCCTGGGCCTGGAGCTCGGCGACCGCGGCCTTCAGCTGCGGGATCGAAGCCGAGATGTTCGGAAGCTTGATGATGTTGGCTTCCGGGGTCTTCGCCAGCTCGCCGAGCTCGGCGAGGGCGTCGGCGATCCGCTGGCCCTCCTCAAGGTACTCGGGGAACACGGCGATGATCCGACCGGCCAGGGAGATGTCACGGGTCTCGACATTCACACCGGCCGTCGACGCGTACGCCTGGACCACAGGCAGGAAGGAATACGTCGCGAGGGCCGGGGCCTCGTCAGTGTGCGTGTAGATGATGGTCGAGTCAGTCACCGGATGCTCCGCTCCACAGTCTGCGTCTCTCGTCTGCAACATTGCTCGACATCAAGATATCTCGTGATCGGGCCGGTCAGCACAGCCCCCGGCCGCCAGTCCGCGAGACGCATGTCACGCGGGCTCCGGCGGGCCCCGGAAAAGGCGAGAGCGCCGCCCCCGGCTGTTCCCGGCCGGGGGCGGCGCTCAGGCGTTCAGGCCCGCGGGCCAGGTCAGGCCGCGAGGACCTTCGGGTTCGAGCCGTACTTGTTCGGCTGCTCGTTGCCCGGGAGGGCCCACATGACGATCAGGGCGATCCAGCCGAGGAACGGGATGAAGTAGAGCAGCAGCCACCAGGCGGACTTGTCCGTGTCGTGCAGACGACGGACCGCGAGACCGAGGGACGGCAGCAGGATCGCCAGGCTGTACAGGCCGGAGAGGATGCCGCTCGCACCGATGACGGTGTCGATGATCCAGAGGACGGTCGAGACGGCCAGGTTGCACAGGAAGAACATCCAGAATTCCTGGCGGCGGGCGCGGCCCGAGAAGACGACGTACTTCTTCAGAACGTCTACGTAGTAGTTCATGGGTCCCCCCAGAGGACGGTGTGTTCGGCCCGTCCTGCTGGAGCAAGCCGGGGCAGAACTTATGCCCCCCTTACGTCGGGGTCAAGCCACTTACGGGACCGGCAAATCAGCCGGACTGCCCGATTTCCGGCACCGGAGTTACGCGTTACGGGACACAACCACGACGCCATGTCCCGGGACGTCCGAATCGTCCTCGCGAGAGGCCTACTTGACACCCCGGGAGCCACCCGGATCGTTATGCACATCGTTACCGCGCCGCGACACCACGGCCGCCCGCCGGCCGGTGCCTTCAACCGATGCGGAAGGAGTCGCCGTAGACCTTCCAGTCGCTCCCCTCTCCCCCGGCGGGCCGCTTCGCCACGAGGTGGATCGGGACCGCTCCGGCGCCGTCCGGCTCCGGGACGGCGACGATTGCGCACGAGTCTCCCCGGACGTAGGCCGTCAGGCGACCGTGACCGTAGTGGAGTTCGGCCAGGACGGAGGACGGCGCCCCCGACGTCGGCCGGGAGGCCGCCGGCCACCTGGACCGCTTCCAGACGGTCGAGCGGGGTGAAGCGGGCACCGCCTGCGGCGGGTTCGTCCCCCGGGGCGGCTCCGCCGCTCGCGCATCCCGCGAGCGACAGGGCCACGACGGCGGCGGCGCGGGCCACGGTGCCTAAGCCGCGGGCCATGTCAGAGCCAGCCGTTGCGACGGAAGCCGCGGTGGATGACGAAGCAGGCGAGCGCCATCACGGCGAGGACGAGCGGGTAGCCGTACGTCCAGTGCAGCTCCGGCATGTGGTCGAAGTTCATGCCGTAGACACCGCAGACCATGGTGGGGACGGCCACGATCGCCGCCCATGCCGTGATCTTGCGCATGTCCTCGTTCTGGGCGACCGTCACCTGCGCGAGGTGGGCCTGGAGGATGGAGTCCAGGAGGTTGTCGTAGGCGCCGATCTGGTCGGTGGCCCGGGTCACGTGGTCGGCCACGTCCCGGAAGTACGCGCGGATCTCCGGCGGGATGACCGGTATCGGCTGCGTGGCCAGCTGTTCGAGCGGGCGGCCCAGTGGTGCCACCGCCCTGCGCAGCGCCAGGAGTTCGCGCTTGAGCTGGTAGATCCGGCCGGCGTCGCCGCGCCCGCCGTCCTCGCTGAACACCGCGGTCTCCACGGCGTCGATGTCGTTCTGCACGGCGTCCGTGACGGCCATGTAGTCGTCGACCACGTGGTCGGCGATGGCGTGCAGGACCGCCGCCGGCCCCTTGAGCAACTGCTCCGGGTCGCTCTCCAGTTCCTCGCGCACCGGGCCCAGGGTGCTGCGGCCGCCGTGCCGGATGGTGATGACGAAGTCCTGGCCGGTGAAGGCCATCAGCTCGCCGGTCTCCACCACCTCGCTGGTCGCGGTCAGCTCCTCGTGCTCCACGTAGCGCACGGTCCTGAAGACGGAGAACAGCGTGTCGCCGTAGCGTTCCACCTTGGGCCGCTGGTGCGCGTGCACGGCGTCCTCGACGGCGAGCGGGTGCAGGCCGAACAGCTCCGCGAGCCCGGCGAGCTCCGCCTGCTCGGGCTCGTGCAGGCCGATCCAGACGAAGCCGTCGCCCGTCTTGCGGACCCGGCGCAGCGCCTCCTCGACCTCCGAGCAGTCCTCCTGCCGTACCCCGTCCCGGTAGACGAGGCAGTTGACCACCGCGCTGCCGAGCGGGGAGCGTGCGGGGTGGCTGAGGTCGACGGCCCTGCGGTAGCTGCGCCGCACGGCCCGGCGCAGGTTGCTGAACATGGACAACGGCGTACTCCCCTTCGGCGGATCAGCCGCCAGTCTGCCACCGTCTCCGGGCCGCCCCCGGCCGGGCTCACCGCCCGGACGGCGCCCGCCGTCGCCGCGGGCGGGACTCAGACCCGGTCGATGAACACGCTGGTGGACTTCACGCGAGCCGTGGCCCGCGCGCCCACCTCCAGGCCGAGTTCCTCGACCGCCTCCCGCGTCAGCAGCGACACGATGCGGTGGGGACCGGCCTGGATCTCCACCTGCGCGTCGACCGTGCCGAGCTTCACCCCGGTGACGATGCCCGGGAAGGCGTTGCGCGCCGAGGTGTACGCGGCCTCCTCGCCCTCGGCGGCCTCCTGTGCGGCCTCGACGCAGAACGCGGCCAGGTCCGGCCCGTCCACCATCCTTCGCGTGCCCTCGCGGCGGGTGGGGAACCGTTCGGCGTCCGCCCAGCGCCGGGCCGTGTCGACGCTCACGCCGAGCAGCCGGGCCGCCTGGCCGATCGTGTAGGACTCCATGGTCCGCAAGCCTATGCCCATGCCGTCGCCCGGTGATCACTCCGCGGGGCTGCGCAGCGCCGCCGCGGCCGCCGCCGCGACCACGTCCGCCACCGTCGACAGGGCGGGCGAGTCCAGCTTCCACTGCTGCCAGTACAGCGGTACGTCCATCGGCCGCCGGGGAACCAGCAGTACCAGCTCGCCCGTGCGTACGAGCGGGCCCGCCTGCTGCTCCGGCACCAGCCCCCATCCCAGACCGGCGACGACGGCGTCGCGGAAGCCCTCCGACGTCGGCACGTGGTGGCGCACCGGGCCCGCCCCCGCCGACGCGTCCCCGGTCAGCGAGCGGACGAAGGCGTCCTGGAGGTCGTCCTTGCGGTCGAAGACGATCGTCGGCGCCTCCCGCAGGTCCCGCTCCGGCGTGCCCGTCAGGTACCGGGCGGCGAAGGCGGGGCTGGCCGTCGGCAGGTACCGCGCCAGTCCCAGCATCCGTACGCTGCACCCGGCGACCTGGTCCGGGGAGGAGGTCACCGCGGCCATCACCTGTCCCTCGCGGAGCAGGGCCGTGGTGTGCGACTCGTCCTCGCGGTGCAGCTCGACGCAGACCGGCGGATCCTGCGGGAGGCTCGCCAGCACCGGCAGGAACCAGGTCGCGAGGGAGTCCGCGTTGACCGCGATCGGCAGCCGTACCGGGCCCCTGTCGTCGGACATGCCGAGCTCGGCGCGCGCGTCCCGCTCCAGCCGGGCCAGCTGCCGGGCGAAACGGACCACGACCTCCCCGGATGCCGTGGCCCGCACGGGTTTCGTCCGCATCACCAGCACCCGCCCGGTGCGCTGTTCGAGGGCCTTGACCCGCTGGCTGACCGCCGAGGGCGTCACGTGCAGGGCGGCGGCCGCCGCGTCGAAGGTGCCCTCGTCCACCACGGCGAGCAGCGTGCGCACCTGGTCCAGGGGAAGCTCGTCCATCACGAGAGCTAATGGTACGTAAAAACCTTTAGCTGTACTGAAAGCTTCGGGCTGCCTACGGTCGGAGCCATGACACACGGCTTCATCCCCGCGGCCCTGGCGGGCTTCGGCACCGGACTCTCCCTCATCGTCGCCATCGGCGCGCAGAACGCGTTCGTCCTCCGTCAGGGGGTGCGCCGGCAGGCGGTCCTCGCCGTGGTCGCCGTCTGCGCCGTCTCCGACGCGCTGCTCATCGCCCTCGGAGTCGCCGGGGTCGGTGCCTTCGTGACCGCCTGGCCCGCCGCACTGACCGTCGTGGCCCTGGCCGGGGGCGCGTTCCTCGTCTGCTACGGGGTCCTGGCCGCCCGCCGGGTGCTGCGGCCCGGTTCCGGCGCCGCCCTCAGCGCGGAGGGAGCGTCCTCCGGGTCCGCCCGCGGGGCCGTGCTGACCTGCCTGGCCCTGACCTGGCTGAACCCCCACGTCTACCTGGACACGGTGCTGCTCGTCGGCTCCCTCGCCGCCGACCGCGGCGACCTGCGCTGGGCCTTCGGCCTGGGGGCCGGCCTGGCCAGCCTGACCTGGTTCACCACCCTGGGCTACGGGGCCCGGCTGCTGCGCGGACTCCTCGGCCGCCCCTCGGCCTGGCGCGTCATGGACGGCCTCGTCGCGGCGACGATGGTCACGATGGGCGGCCTCCTCGTGGCCCGCGCGTAGCCCCTCCCGGGGGCAGCGGGCGACGAGGCCGCAGGCCGCAGGCCGCAGGCCGGAGCCGCAGGCCGGAGCCGCAGGCCGGGGCCGCAGGGTGTCGGGCCTGGCGGGAGGGGAGGCGCATGTCGGCGGTGGGCACGGCCGGCGGAAGGGGCATAGTGCTTGCCGACGACCCGAGTCCCAGGAGCCCGCCGTGCCCCACCGCCCCTCCCCCGACGCGGCCCGGCCGGCGCCGCTCGTGACCGCCACCGGGGTCGTCCTCGACACCCGCGGGCGGATCCTCGTACGGACCACCGCGGACACCGTGGACCCGGAGCTGCCCGGCAGCACGGTCGAGGAGACCGAGACGCCGGAGCAGGGGCTGGCGCGCGAGCTGCGGGAGGAACTGGCGCTGGGCGTGCCGGTCGGCCGACTGCTCGCGGTGGACTCCCGGCCGCCCGGTCCGCTCGGCCGCTCCCTGATCGTCCACGTCCACCTCGTCGGGCCGCTCTCGCCGCAGGAGGCCGCGGCGGTCACCTCCACCGGCGGCGCGACCGCCGCGGCGCGCTGGCTGGGACCGGAGGAGGCCTGCGCGGTCCTGCCCGCCCGGGTCGCGCCCCGGCTGCGCGCCGCACTGGCCGCGCTGCACACCGGCTCCTTCGCCCACCTGGTCGACGGTGTGCCCCAGCCGGGCTCGCCGGCCGGTCTGGATCCGGCGCGGCGCGCGGCCCTGGAGCACGCGGGCGGACTCGATGCCGCCAGCCACCGGGCCAGCCGCCCGAAGGCCCTGACCGCGGCGAGCGTGCTGTTCACCTCGGCCGACGGCCGGATCCTGCTGGTGCAGCCCGCGTACGGCCGCACCGACCGCTGGAACCTGCCGGGCGGCGGCATCGACAGCGATCTGGGCGAGATCCCGCGCGCCGCCGCCCGGCGGGAGGTCCGTGAGGAGCTCGGCCTCGACCTGGCCCCGGGCCGGCTGCTCGCTGTGAACTGGTCGCACAAGCCGGGCCGTCCGGCCCGGATCCGTTTCCTCTACGACGGTGGCGTCCTCGACGGCCCGGCCCTGGCCCGCATCCGGCTGGACCCGGCCGAGCTGCTGCAGTGGCGGACCGTCCCGCGCGAGGAGCTCCGCACCCTGGTCAAGGGCGCCCTGCGGCGCCAGATCACCGCCTGCCTCGCGGCCCGGGCCCGCGGCACGGGCCCGCTGGAGCTCCACGAGGGCCGCCCCTGACCCGTCCTGCGGAGCCGCGGAGCGCGGGTTACCGTCGGCGGCATGGACGGTGATCGCCGCCGCGGGTGGCGCCAGTGCTTGCTCGCCGGGGCGGTGTTCGCCGTGTGCATGGCCGGCACCACCCTGCCGACCCCGCTCTACCCCCTCTACCAGGAGAAGTTCGGGTTCTCCGAACTCGTGGTGACCGTCGTGTACGCCGTGTACGCCTTCGGGGTCATCGGGGTGCTCCTGCTGGCGGGCAACGCCTCGGACGCCGTCGGCCGGCGGCCGGTGCTGCTGGCGGGCCTGGGCTTCTCCGCGGCCAGCGCCGTCTGCTTCCTGGGAGCCACCGCGCTGGGCTGGCTGTACGCGGGACGGCTGCTGTCGGGGCTGTCCGCCGGGCTGTTCACCGGGGCGGCGACGGTCTACGTCATGGAGCTGGCGCCCGCCGGCGGGGCCTCGCGGGCCACGTTCGTGGCGACGGCCGCCAACATGGGCGGGCTGGGCTGCGGCCCCCTGCTCGCCGGTGTGCTCGCGCAGTACGCCCCCTGGCCGCTGTACCTGCCGTTCGCGGTTCACCTGTTCCTGGTGGTCGTCTCGGCCGCCGTCCTGCTGGGCCTGGACGAGACCGTGCGCGAGCGGCGGCCGCTGAGCACGGTGCGGCCGCAGCGGCCGGGCGTACCCCCGCAGGTGCGGTCGGTGTTCGGGCCGGCGGCGATCGCCGCGTTCGTCGGCTTCGCGCTCTTCGGGGTGTTCACCTCGGTCAGCCCCGCCTTCCTCGCACAGTCCCTCGACGTGCACAACCACGCCGTCAGCGGGCTGGTCGTCGCGCTGGCGTTCTTCGCCTCGACCGCCGGGCAGCTGGCGGTCGGCCGGGTCGGGGTGCGGCGGTCGCTGCCACTGGGCTGCGCGGGGCTGCTCGCCGGGCTGGCGCTGCTCGCGGGCGCCCTGGTGTGGGACCTGCTGGCGCTGGTGGTGGCGAGCGCGCTGGTCGGCGGGGTCGGGCAGGGGCTGGCGTTCCGCGGGGCCTTGTCGGCGGTGGCCGCGGTCTCGCCGCCGGACCGGCGCGCGGCGGTGATCTCGACGCTGTTCGTCGTGGCCTACGCGGGCATCTCCGTACCGGTGATCGGGGTGGGGCTGCTCGTGGAACCGATCGGCCTGGAGGGCGCCGGGCTGGCGTTCATCGCGTGCATGGCTGCCCTGGTCTCGGTCGCCGCCGTGTACCTGCTGCGGCGGCCGGTGCCCGCCGACGCGTGACGGCCGACCCGGCCGACCCGGGCGGGCGGGCGGGCGCGGGCGGGCGCGGGCGGGCGCGGGAACACCGCCGCCCCGCGGCGCGGAGCGGCGGGGCGGCGGCGTCGGCAGGGGTCCGGGCGGGATCAGACCGCCGGGGCCGGGTAGGTCGGGTACTCCACGCCGGAGACGTGCTGGACCACGCGGATGACCTGGCACGAGTAGCCGAACTCGTTGTCGTACCAGAGGTAGAGGATCGCGTTGTCGCCGTCGACCTTGGTGGCGCCGGCGTCGACGATGGACGCGTGGCGCGAGCCGACGAAGTCCATGGAGACGGCGTCGGGCGCGGTGGTGAAGTCGATCTGGCGCTTCAGCGGCGAGTTCAGCGAGACGTCGCGCAGGTGGTCGAGGACCTCCTCGCGGGTGGTCTCGCGGCCCAGGCGCAGGCTGAGGATGGCGATCGAGACGTCCGGGACGGGGACGCGGATCGAGCTGCCGGTGATGGGCGCCTTGAGGTCGGGCAGCGCCTTGGCGACGGCGGAGGCGGCGCCGGTCTCGGTGATGACCATGTTCAGCGGCGCGGAGCGGCCGCGGCGGTCGGCCTTGTGGTAGTTGTCCAGCAGGTTCTGGTCGTTCGTGAACGAGTGGACGGTCTCGACGTGGCCGCGCAGCACACCGTACTCGTCGTCCATGGCCTTCAGCGGCGGGACGATCGCGTTGGTGGTGCAGGACGCGCAGGACAGGATCCGCTCGTCCGGCTTGACGGTGTCGTGGTTGACGCCGTGGACGATGTTCGGGACGTCGCCCTTGCCCGGGGCGGTCAGGACGACCTTGTCGATGCCGGGGCGCAGGTGCTTGGACAGCCCCTCGCGGTCGCGCCACTTGCCCGTGTTGTCGACGAGGATGGCGTCCTTGATGCCGTACGCCGTGTAGTCGACCTCGGAGGGGTCGTTGGCGTAGATCACCTTGATCGCGTTGCCGTTGGCGACGATGGTGCTGTTGGCCTCGTCCACGGTGATCGTGCCCTGGAACTGGCCGTGGATCGAGTCGCGGCGCAGCAGCGAGGCGCGCTTGACGATGTCCTCGGCGGCCCGCTCGCCGCCGCCGCGGACGACGATGGCCCGCAGACGCAGGCCCTTGCCGGAACCGGCCTTCTCGATGAGCAGGCGGGCGACCAGGCGGCCGATGCGGCCGAAGCCGTACAGGACGACGTCGCGGCCCTCGCTGCGCTCCAGCTTGTTCTCGCCCGTGGCACCGGCGACGGCCTGGGCGGTGAACTCCTCCACCGACAGGCCCTGGTCGTCGGCCTTGTAGGTGGCGGCGAGCATGCCGAGGTCGATCTGGGAGGGACCGAGGTCCAGCGCGGTGAGCGCCTGCAGGAACGGCATGGTCTCGGTGACCGACAGCTCCTCGCCGTCGATCTGCCGGGCGAAGCGGTGGGTCTTGAGGATGCTGACCACCGATTTGTTCACCAGGGAGCGGCTGTGGAGCAGGATGTTGACGTCCCGCTCCCGGTGCAGCTTCCCGATGATCGGGATCATCGCCTCCGCGATCTCCTCGCGGTGGTTCCAGTTGGTGAACGAGTCCTCGTTGACAGTCACAGGCTTTATCTTTCGAGCTAGGCGGCGCTCATATGCTAACCCCACTACTCATTGGCCGCTTAAGGGGTCCCGTCACACCGCGCGCCGTCCGGGTTCGCCCCGGTCAGCGCCGGTACGCAGCCCCGTGCAGAACCTCCTGGGCAGCCTCGGCCCCAGCGGGCGGCCGTCCGGATCGACCAGCCCCCAGGCCGCCCGGGGCCCGCGGGGCCCGCGGGTCCGCTCTCCCGTCGAGGACGGAGCAGCCCGGTCCGGAGTCGTCGCCGCGCACCAGGAGCCACCGCACCCGGGTCATCGGGCCGGCCCTCCCGCGTCGTCGAGCCGTTCGACGAGGATCATCGCCACGTCGTCCGCCAGCCGGTCCTCGGTATGGCGGACCAGGGCCTGGCACAGCCGGTCCAGGAACTCCCGGGGCCCGCGGTCCCGCTCCTTCGCCGCCGCTTCCACGGCGTCCCTCGCCTCCGTGGCCTCCATGGCCTCCATGGCCCCGGGCAGGTCGAAGAAGGTGTTGCCGCGGTCGCGGGCCTCGTTGACGCCGTCGGTGTGCAGCAGCAGGCGGTCGCCCGGCAGGAAGGGATAGCGCTCGCGCGTACCGGGCGGGCCCTCGATGAACTCGCCGAGGCCGAGCGGCGGCAGCGGGGAGCCGGGCATCAGGGCCTGGACCTTCCCGTCGCGCAGCAGCAACGGCGGCGGATGGCCGCGGTTGACCACCTCGACCACGTGCGCGTCCGGCACCTGGGCCACCACCGCGGTGACGAAGCCCTCCACGAGCGCCTCCTCGTCGACCGCGCCGGGCACCGCGGCGTCCCGGCGCAGGGCCGCCTCACAGTGCCGGACGACGTCCACCAGGTCCTCCTCGTAGTAGACGGCCTCCCGGAAGGCCCCCAGCACCGCGGCGGCCGTGCGGACGGCGGGCAGTCCCTTGCCGCGGACGTCCCCCACGATCATCCGGATCCCGTACCGGGTCTCCATGGCCTCGTAGAGGTCCCCTCCGATCTGGGCGCCCTTCTCGGCCGCCAGGTACAGGCTGGCCGCGCGGAGCGGGCCCAGCTGTTCGGGAACGGGCCGCAGCAGGACCTTCTGCGCCGCCGAGGCGATCCGGCGGACCTGGTTCAGCTCGCTCGCGCTGCGCGCACGGGCCATGCGGCTGGTCGTCACGCTGGCCACCGACACAAGGAAGAGGGCGAGGAAGTTGCTGTAGACCTGCTGGTTGCCCCACGCCTGGTTGTACGTGGCGGTGGCCACGCTCACCGCGACGGCCAGGCCCGCCGCCGCGATGGTGCCCTTGGGACCCATGGTCACCGCGGCCAGCGCCGGCGTGGCCACCAGGAAGGGCCCGGTGTACAGGACGTGCGCGGGCGTGAACTCGATGGCCAGCACCAGGAGCGCGATCGCGAAGGGCACACACTCCGCGAGGACGAAGAGGACCTGGTGGTGGTGGCCGCTGCCTCCCGGTCGGGAAGAGGGGCGGCTGGGCGCCCGCATGCTTACAGCCTGCGCCGTCAGGGCTGGTCGCCGCCACTCGCCGCCCCCGGGGCGCTCGGGGTGCTCGGGCGCCGCTGCGCGACCGACCGACCGGGCGGCCGGGCGGCCGCACCTCCGTACGGCCGACCTTGCGGCGTTCCCGGCGTAGGGCCGGGGGGCTGCGGGCATGTGCTTGCGTGCGCACACCGGGGCCGTGTCCCGGGCCGGGGAGCGCCGCAGCCGCACGAGCCGTGGAGGAGCGACAGGTGAGCACCGGATGAGCGGCGGCCCCGCGGACGGCGTGGGTGCCGGGCCCGGCACTCCGCCGGAGACGGCCGGGAGCGGGCCCGCGGTGTCGCGTGCCGAGTTCGACTCCCTCTTCGCCTCGGTCAGCACCTGGGGGCGTTGGTCCCCGGCCGACCGCGGCGCCTGGAACCGGGTCACCGCGGACCACGTACGCCGGGCCGCCGCCCTGGTGCGGTCCGGCACGACGGTCCAGCTCGGCCTGCCGTGGAACACCCGTGCGGGCCCGGACAACAGCAGGCCGGCCCTGCACTACATGTCCGACCTCGGTGACGTGGAGGCCCCCGAGCCCGCCACGCACAAGGACTTCATCGCCGCCGACTACCACGGCAAGGCCGTGAGCCACCTCGACGCGCTGTCCCACGTGGCCTACCGCGGCCGGCTCTACGACGGCCGCCCCGCCCGGGAGTCCGTCGACGCCGGGGGCGCCCGCTTCGGTTCGGTGGAGGCCCTCGGCCCCCTGGTCACCAAGGGCGTGCTCCTCGACCTGCCGGCCGTCCTCGGAACCGACTGGCTGGAGCCCGGCCACGCGGTCCGCGCAACGGACGTCGCCGCCGCGGAACGGGCCCTCGGGGTGACGATCGACGAGGGCTGCGCGGTGCTGCTGCGCTCCGGCCGGTTCCGGCGGCGGCGGGAGCTCGGCCCCTGGGACGCCGGCGCGGCCGGGGCGGGCCTCCATGTGGACGCCGTACCGCTGCTCGCCGAGCGCGCGATCGCCCTGCTCGGCGGGGACGGGGACAGCGACGTGCGCCCCTCGCCGGTCGAGGGCGTGCACTCGCCCGTCCACGCGCTGGCCGTCGCCGCGATGGGGGTGCCGCTGCTGGACAACCTGGACCTGGAGGCGCTGTCCGCCGCCTGCGCCGAGGCACGGCGGTACGAGTTCATGGTCGTCGTATCGCCGCTCAGGGTGCCCGGCGGGACGGGCTCGCCGGTCAATCCGGTCGCGGTCCTGTGATGCACGGGCAACACTGCAAGAGCGACTCCTTTCGGTCATATTGATTTAAAAGTGGAGGAATATACTCGGAAGGCGCTCGCAGGCAGCACGGCATGGGGAAGTGGTGCAGATGGGGGTCACGGGAGGCCAGATCAGCCCCGTACGCTCCCGTGAGCGTTTCCTGCTGGGCGAATCGGTCGTGGGCAGCGTCCGCGGATCCATCCTGAACTCGTGGATGCGCAGCAGGATGCTCGGGCTCTCACCGGAGCAGACGGATCTCCCCTACACGGACGACTTCGACGCCGACAGCCGGCTCGTCCGGGCGGCCGCCCCGGTCCTCGACCAGCTCCAGACCCGGTTCTCGGGCAGCGACATGAACATCTCGCTCGCCGACGGGAACGGCACCGTGCTGCAGCGCCGGTTCGGGGAACCCGCCCTGGCCGGCCGGCTGCCGCCCATCCAGAGCGTCCCCGGGTTCGTCTTCGCCGAGCGCTACGCGGGCACGAACGGCATCGGGCTCGCCCTTGCCGAGCGGCGGCTGTGCCAGGTCTACGGCGCCGAGCACTTCGCCGAGCGGTCACAGGGGAACGCCTGCTCCGCGATCCCGATCCGCGACCAGTTCAGCGGCCACATCGTCGGCGTCCTCTGCTTCGGGTATCCGCGCGGCTACGAGAACCCGTCCCTGCCCGTCCTCGTCCGCCGGGCCGCGGAGTCCATCGAGCGGCGGATCATGGAGCAGAGTTCGGCGCGCGAGCGCGCCCTGCTGCGGACGTATCTCGACGCCCGGCTGCGCGCCCGGGGCGGGGAGACCGGCGACGACGGGCAGCTGATCGGACTGGCCGAGCTCACCGACGGCGGGCTGGACCGGCAGGACCAGATGATCCTCAAGGCCAGGGCCACCGAACTCATCTGCTCCCCGCAGCGGGCCGCGGTGGAGGTGTCCCTCTCCCACGGGCGGGGGGTCACCCTCCTGAGCAGCCCGGTCACCAGCCTCTCGGGGGTGGAGGGCGTCGTCGTCGAGGCGGTGCTCACCGGGGAGTCCCCGCCGGCGCACCACCTCGCCGCCTCGAAGCACACCGCCTCCGCCCTCGGCGCGCTGTCGCTCGCCGCGACCGAACACGCCGATTCGCTGCCCTGGCACCTCGCCGACGCCGCCGCGGACCGTGCGGCCGCCGCCCGCTCGGCCGCGTCCGACGCCCCGGGCACCCCGGCCGACGCCCCGTCCGACATCCCCGGCGCGGTCCGGGGCCTGGTGCTGGTCGGCGAGCCCGAGGTGGGCAAGTACGCCGTCGCCGCGCGCC
The DNA here is from genome assembly GCF_044748225.1 of Streptomyces sp. NPDC090021. Lineage (NCBI taxonomy): Bacteria > Bacillati > Actinomycetota > Actinomycetes > Kitasatosporales > Streptomycetaceae > Streptomyces > Streptomyces sp. NPDC090021. Next base: position 66,086 of record NZ_JBIVFO010000035.1, read on the forward strand.
GCCGCCTGGAGCTGCTGGCCGAGGCCAGCACCCGGATCGGCACCACCCTGGACGTCAGCCGCACCGCCCGGGAACTCGCCGAGACGGCCGTGCCGCGCCTGGCCGACTACGTCACGGTCGACCTGCCCGGGGCCGTGCTGCGCGGTGAGGAGTCCGCCGACCCGCAGGCCGACCTGCGTCGCACGGTGGTCCACGGCATCCGCGACGACTGCCCCTTCTACCCGGTCGGCCACCAGGTGCGGCTGGACCCCGGCACCCCGCACATGCGCTGCCTGGAGGGCGAGCCCGCCGTACTGGAGACCAACCTCCAGGCCACCACTCCGGCCTGGATGATCCCGGGTCTCGACCACGCCCGCGGGATCCTGGCGCACGACGTGCACTCCATGATCTGCGTCCCCCTGCTGGCCCGCGGCGTGCTGCTCGGCATCGCCACCTTCTACCGTTCGCAGGAACCCGCCCCCTTCGGGGACGACGACACCCGGCTGGCCCGGGAACTCGCGGCCCGCGCCGCCCTCTGCATCGACAACGCCCGCCGCTACACCCGCGAGCACACCCTCGCCCTGGCCCTGCAGCGCAGCCTGCTGCCGCGCGGTCTGCCCGAGCAGGGCGCCGTGGAGGTCGCCCACCACTACCTGCCCGCGGAGTCCGGGGTGGGCGGCGACTGGTTCGACGTCATCCCCCTCTCCGGCACCCGCGTCGCCCTGCTGGTGGGAGACGTCGTCGGACACGGGCTGCACGCCGCCGCCACGATGGGCCGGCTGCGCATCGCCGCCCGCAACTTCGCCGAGCTGGAGCTGGCCCCGGACGAGCTGCTCACCCACCTCGACAACCTCCTGGTGCGTCTGGACCGGGAGGAGGAGGACGCGAGCGCCACCGGCAGCAACGGCATCGTCGGAGCCACCTGCCTGTACGCCGTCTACGACCCCACGTCGCAGGTGTGCACGATGGCCCGCGCCGGACACCCCCCGCCCGCACTGGTCGACCCCGAAGGCCGGGTGACCTTCCCCGACCTGCCGCCCGGACCGCCCCTGGGCCTGGGCGGCCTGCCCTTCGAGACCGCCGAGATCCGGCTCCCGGAGCACAGCACACTGGTCCTCTACACCGACGGTCTCGTCGACGGCCGCGGCCGCGACATCGACGTGGCGCTCGACCAGCTGCGCGAGGCGCTCGCCCACCCGGGCCGCGGACCGGAGGACACCTGCCGGGCCGTCATCGAGGCCGTGGCGCCCGAACACCCCGGTGACGACATCGCGCTGCTCGTCGCCCGCACCCGTACCGTGCCCCCGGACCGGATCGCCACCTGGGACCTGCCCCCGGACCCGTCCCTCGTCGCCGACATCCGGGGCGCCGCCACCCGCCGGCTCGCCGAGTGGGGACTGGACGAACTCTCCTTCGCCGCCGAGCTGATGCTCAGCGAGCTGGTCACGAACGCGGTCCGCTACGGCAGCGAGCCCATCCAGGTACGTCTGATCCACGACCGGTCCCTGATCTGCGAGGTCTCCGACGGCAGCAGCACCGCTCCGCACCTGCGGCGGGCCGCCACGACGGACGAGGGCGGACGCGGCCTGTTCCTGGTCGCGCAGCTGTCCCAGGCCTGGGGCGCCCGGTACACCCCCCACGGCAAGGTCATCTGGGCCGAGTGCGCCCTGGACGCGGCATGACCGGCAATGTCATACATCTACCGATAACTCCAAGTAGCATCCTGAATGTTCTGCATCGCAGCAAGACCTCCCCCAGGCTGCCCCGGAGAAGTCCGTGCACGACACTCCCGTCACCTCGCTGAGCCCGCCCCCGCCCTCCGGCGGGGAACCCCTCGTCCGGGTACGAGGTCTCGGCAAGCGGTTCGGCGGCACCGTCGCGCTCGACTCGGTCCACCTCGACATCCACGGCGGCAGCGTCCTCGCCCTCCTCGGACCCAACGGGGCCGGCAAGTCCACCCTGATCAAAGTGCTCGCGGGGGTCCACCACCCCGACGCGGGCGAGGTGACGGTGGCCGGGTACCCGGTCCCCTCCGAAGCCGCCTCCCGTCACATGTCCTTCATCCACCAGGACCTCGGTCTCGTCGAGTGGATGACGGTGGCCGAGAACATCGCCCTGGGCACCGGCTATCCCCTGCGCCGCGGCCTGATCTCGTGGCGGCGGACCCGGGAGCGGTGCGACGAGGCCCTGCGGACCGTCGCCGGGCACCTGGACGCCGACGCCCGGATCGCCGACCTCGCCCCCGCCGAACGGTCCCTCGTCGCCATCGCCCGCGCCCTGGCGAAACAGGCCCGGCTGTTCGTCCTCGACGAGCCGACCGCCACCCTCCCCGCCGCCGACTGCGCCCGGCTCTTCGACGTGCTGCACGCCCTGCGCGACCGCGGGCACGGCATCCTCTACGTCAGCCACCGGCTCGACGAGGTCTACGAGGTCGCCGACACCTTCGCCGTCCTGCGCGACGGCCGCCTCGTCAGCCACGGGCCGCTGGCCTCGTACTCCCCCGCCCGCCTGGTGCGCGACATCGTGGGGCACGAACCGGCCCGCCGCCCGCCCCTGCCCGCGGAGGGTTCCACGGCCACGGCCGCGACGGCGTCCGGGTCCCCCACCGCGACCCGGTCCGGGGAAGGCCGCCCGGCCGTCCTGCGCCTCGACGGCGTGTCGACCGCCCGCACCGGGCCCGTCGCCCTCGACCTGCGCGCGGGCGAGATCCTCGGCATGGTGGGACTGACCGGCGCCGGCCACACGCACCTGGGCCGGGCCCTCGCCGGCGCGCTGCCGCTCCTCGGCGGCCGGGCACTGCTCGACGGCCGCCCGTACCGGCCGCACACGGTCGCCGAGGCCCTCCGCTCCGGCGTCGGCTTCGTGGCCGGAAACCGCCAGGAGGAGGGCTGCGCCGCCGATCTGACCGTCCGGGAGAACTTCCTGGCCAACCCGCGCGCGGCCGGCGTGCCCTGGTGGCACTGGACCGGTCCGCGGCGCGAACGCGCCGAGGCCCGCGCCCTGATCGAGCGGTTCTCCGTCCGCCCCCGCGACAGCGAGCTGCCCATCGCCACCCTGTCCGGCGGCAACCAGCAGAAGGTCGTCGTCGGCCGGTGGCTGCGGGGGAACCTGCGCCTGCTGATCCTGGAGGAACCGACCGCCAGCGTGGACGTAGGGGCCAAGGCGGCGATCCACCGCATCCTCGACGAAGCGGCCGGGGCGGGCCTCGCGGTCCTCCTGATCTCCACCGACTTCGAGGAGGTCGCCGACCTCTGCCACCGAGCGCTGGTCTTCGGCCGCGGGACCGTGACGGCCGAGCTGGCGGGCGCGACGCTGAACGTCACCGAGCTCACGCGCACCGCCTCGGCCCTCCCCGCGATCACCGGAAACGGTACGGGTCGGTGATCCGCCGACGCGCCCACTTCGTCGGCACCTACGGTCTGCTGACCCTGACCGTCCTGCTCTTCCTGACCTTCTCCCTCGTCCTGCCGGACACCTTCCCGACGAGGGACAACGTCTCCTCGATCCTGTCCAACCAGTCGATCCCCGCCCTCCTCGCCCTCGGCGTGACGGTCCCCGTCGCGGCCGGCCGGTTCGACCTGTCCATCGGCTACGGCCTGGGGCTGGCCCACGTCATGGTGCTGCACCTGATCGTCGACGAGCACTGGCCCTGGCAGCTCGCCTGCCTCACGGTCGTCGTCGGAGGGGGGCTGGCCGGCGTCGCGAACGGAATCGTCGTCGAGTTCGCGCGGATCGACTCCCTCATCGCCACGCTCGGCACCGGCAGCATGATGTACGCCGCCACCGGCTGGATCACCGACGGGGCGCGGATCGTGCCGGGCCCCGAGGGCCTGCCGGCCGCTTTCACCGGCCTGTACGACTCCACGCTGTTCGGGCTGCCGCTCCCCGCCTACTACGTACTGGCCCTCGTCGCCGCCCTGTGGGTGCTGCTGGAACGGCTGCCGCTCGGCCGGTACCTGTACGTCATCGGCTCCAACCCGCGGGCCGCCTCGATCCTCGGTATCCCCACACACCGCTGCTCCGTCCTCGCCTTCGCCGCATCGGGCCTGATCGTCGGTTGCGCCGGGGTCCTCCTCGCGGCGCAGCAGCAGATCGGCAACCCGAGCGTCGGCCTGGGGTACCTGCTGCCCGCCTTCGTCGGCGCGCTGCTCGGTTCCACCGCGATCAAGCCGGGCCGCGCCAACGCCCTGGGCACGCTCGTCGCCGTGGCCGTCCTCGCCGTGGGGCTCGCCGGGATCGGCCAGCTCGGCGCGCAGTTCTGGGCGACCCCGCTGTTCAACGGGGCCACCCTGCTCATCGCGGTCGGCCTGGCCGGCTACTCCGCACGCCGCCGGCTGCGCACCGGCGCCCTGGCGACCGCAGGGGCCGAGCGGGCCCGGCACGGTCGGCAGGACGCCCCGTGAGACCACCTCGCAGCACACAGACCGTCAGGAGCGCCGTGTACCCCCACCGCATCACCCTTCTCGCGGCCGCAGCCCTGCTCGCGGCCGCCGTCGCCGGATGCGGCGGCCGGGCGGACACCACCGGGCCGTCGGCGGCCGGCTGCCCGGCCGTCCTGCAGGAGGCGCGGGAGGACGTGACGAAGGCCGAGAGCACCGACAGCGCGTGGACCGGCCCCACGACGGGCCCGGCCGCGGTCCCCGGCAAGAGCATCGTCTACGTCGCGCAGACCATGACCAATCCGGGCGTCGCGGGTGTCGCACAGGGGCTGCGGCGGGCCGCGAAGGCCATCGGCTGGGAGGTCCGGGTGATCGACGGGCAGGGCAGCCCGGCCGGGATCCAGGCGGCCCTGAGCCAGGCCGTCACCCTCAAGCCCTCGGGCATCGTCATCGGCGGGTTCGACCCCCGCCTGACCTCGCAGCAGGTGGCGCGGGCCCGGGCCGCCGGCATCCCGCTCATCGGCTGGCACGCGGTCGACGCCCCCGGCCCGAGCACGAACCCGCCGCTCTTCACCAACATCACCACGAAGGTGCAGGACGTGGCGAGGATCAGCGCGGACTGGGTCATCGCCCGGTCCGACGGCGGCGCCGGCGTCGTCCTCTTCACCGACGACTCGATCCCCTTCGCCCGGACGAAGGCCGACCTGATCGAGCGGCGGCTCGCCGACTGCCCCGGCGTGGAGCTCCTGGCGTCCGCGAACATCCCGATCCCGGACGCGAGCCGCCGCACCCCGCAGGAGGTCTCCTCCCTCCTGTCCCGCTTCGGAAAGAAGTGGACCCACTCGGTCGCCATCAACGACCTCTACTTCGCCGATGCCGCCCCGGCCCTGCGCGCCGCCGGGAAGCCCGGCGGCGGACCGCCCTCCAACATCGGTGCCGGCGACGGCGATCCGTCCGCCTTCCAGCGCATCAACAGCGGGCAGTACCAGGCCGCCACCGTCCCCGAACCGCTCGCACAGCAGGGCTGGCAGATCGCCGACGAGTTCAACCGGGCCTTCGCCGGCCGTCCCGCCAGCGGCTACGTCGCGCCCGTGCACGTCGTCACCGCCGACAACAGCGGCGGGGCCACCTCGTGGGACCCCCGGGGCTACCAGGAGGCGTACGAGAGGATCTGGCGCGGGTAGCGCCGGTCCGCGGGCCGGTCCGCGGGCCGGTCCGCTCAGGCCACCGGGCTGGCCTCGGCGCCTACCGGGGTCCGCCGCGGCGCCCGCGCCCGGTCCCGGCGGAAGACGATCTCGGCCATCCGCCGCTCCGGCCCGCGGCGGCGCAGGACCTGGTAGGCGACGAAGGCCGCCGGGCCGAAGAAGACCTGGGCGGGGACGATGCCGGGGGCGTCGCCGGTGGCGGCCGCGATCAGGTGCAGGGCGGCCACGGGCGCCACCGCCCCGAAGAGCAGCACGAGCGCGATCCCGGTCCGCAGCCCGGGCCTCCCGTAGGCCTTGTAGGCGGTGGTGGTGAAGAGGGCGTAGGCCAGCAGGTCGCCCATGCCGACAACGGCGCCGAGGTCCTCGCCGATGCGCAGGCCCGCGGCCGGTGCGTACGGATAGCCCTGGACCGCGTCGGCGAGTTGCTGGGTCAGCGGGACCACCCAGGCGAAGAAGGCGTCGTAGGCGGCGAGCGCGAGCAGGAACCAGGCCACGTTCTTCAGCCGCATGCCGCCCTGGACGTTGAGGTTCGTGGCGGAGACGACGACCAGGCCGACGACGCAGCTGTTCGCCACCCAGTACGGCGGCGCGGTCCCGCCGAAGGCCAGGTGGGTGACCAGCACGCTCGCGATCAGCGCGGTGATCAGCGCCCAGCGCAGCCGGCCGTGAGCGACGAGGGGCTGGTAGCCGACGGACAGTCCACCGGCGAAGACCAGGGCGAGCACGACGGGCAGGAAGGCGCCCGGCAGCGCGAGGTAGACGTAGGGCAGGGCGAGGACGAAGCCCATCATCATGAAGATGTCACGGCCGTTGAAGACGCCGACGGGCGGCCTGGCGGTGCGGACGGTGCGGAAGTACACGATGGTGCCGGCGACGACCGCGAGCGCGAGGGCCGCGGTGACCGCGAGCTGGAAGAAGACGCTCATGCGTGGCTCCGGGTGAAGGTGTGCTCCAGCAGGTCGCAGCGGAGGGGGAAGCGGCGCGCGGCTTCCTCGTCGTCGAGCGGCAGGACGGTGACGTGCGCGTCGATGCCCCGGGCCAGCAGCCGCCCGGTCACCTCGGCCGTGGTCGCGGTCCGCGAGGCGACCTCCACGTGGAGGCGGCCTTCGGGGCCGGTCTGCGCCCGGTGGCGCAGCGGCCACGGCATGCCCGGGGTGCCGTCGAGGGCCTCCACGATGTCGCGCGGGGTGACGGCCGAACCGGCGGTGCGCAGCAGGGTCCCCGCCTTGCCGAGGATCTGCGAGACGGCGGGCACGGCGGCCAGTTCGCAGTCCGGTTCGCCGTCCAGAGTGCGGACCACATCGCCGGTGTTGTACCGCAGGACCGGCATGCACTCCCGGTAGGGGTAGTACGGCGTGACGGTCAGTTCCCCGAGCTGTCCGGGGGCGACGGGCTCGCCCGTGTCCAGGCCGAGCACCTCGGTGTAGCCCATGTTGGGGTCGATGTGGAGGTGGTGTTTGCCGCAGGTGCGGCCGCCGACCGGCAGCAGTTCGGTCATGCCGAAGTTGTCGCCGACGGTCTCGGCGCCGAAGGTCTCGCGCAGGGCCCGTACCAGGGCGGGGGACACGATCTCGCCGCCCGCGTAGATCGACCGGAGGCCGAAGTCGCCCGGTCCGTATCCGCGCCGGCGGGCCGCGGTGAGCATCCGGGCCAGGTAGCTGGGGTTGCCGGTGAGCAGGGTGGGGCGGGTGCCGTTGCTGCCGAGCAGGTGCTCGACCGACTCCTCGGGCGGGACCTGACCGACCACGTGGCAGGAGGCGTTGACGAGCCGGCAGACCTCGACGTCCTCCTGTACGGCTGCCGTCGCCCGGGAGCTGAGGTTGATCTGCATCCGGTCGCCGGGGCGGATGTCGCCGCGGAGCACCACGGACAGGGCGATCAGCGCGGGCCAGAGTTCCATCTCGTAGCGGGAGAGCCACATCTGCACGGGGCGGCCGGTGGTGCCGGTCGTCTGGGTCGCGAGGTAGGGGGTGCTGCACAGGAAGTCGGCGGGGCGCTCGATCAGGTCGGCCTTGCGGGTCACCGGGATCCGGGTGAGCGTCTCGGTGGTCAGCCCGTCGAGGTCGATGCCGGCGAGCCGCTCCCGGTAGAAGGGCGAACGCCGGGCGAGTCTGCGCACGGTCCGCTGGAGCGCGCGGTTCTGCAGGTCGCGCCGCTCGTCCGGGTCGGCGAACGGTCCGTCGGCCAGTTCGTCGACGTCGTCGCCGAGCGAGCCGAACTCCTCCAGCGTGGCGAGGGCGTCGGCGACCAGCCGCTCCACGGCCCGTACGTTCAGTTTCCGGCCGAACACCATGGCCATCGCCACCCGGACCTGCCGGACACCGGTCTCCAGCACGCGTGCCTCCTCTCAGGCGGAAAGAAAAAAAGGGGGGTGGGGGCGACGCGCCGCCCCCACCCTCCGGATCTGCGTCAGCTGGCAGAGCAAGAACCGAAGAAGACGGCCGTCATGGCGCCCATGACGTACTTGAACTGCTTGGCGCTGGTCTTGATCGCGCTCATCGGATCCTCCTTGTGTCGCTCCTGGTGGACGCGTGTTCCGTGCCCGGTGAGGGGCCGGTCCGCGCATCCCTGGGTGACAACACCCTGGCGCGATCGCGGTGCCTCGGGCAATGATCGGGTCCGTTCAACGGACCGGCGGAAGCGGAGGGCGTCACCACCGTTCTCGCTGATGAGCCGGGACGAACGGGGAGTTACGGACACCATCCGACCGATGGGGTCCGTTACGGAAGGGGGACCGCTCATGGCCAGATCCGGCACTGAGGGGCGGGGTGTACTGGAGGGCGCGTTCGCCCTCATGGAGGTGCTCGCGCACGGCGACGAGGTGGGCCTGACCAGGCTCGCGGCGGACGCCGAGCTGCCGAAGGCGACGGCGCACCGGCTGCTCGGGCAACTGGTCGCGCTGGGTGCCGTACAGAGTTCCGCGGGCCGCTACCGGCTGGGCCCGAGGACGTTCCGGCTGGGGCAGGCATGGCATCCGGCGCGGGCGCTGCGGGCCGCGTCGGCGCGGCCCATGCGGGAACTCGCCTCCGCAGGGGGCGGGTTGAGCGTGAGCCTGTCGGTGCCCGAGGCGGGACACGCCGTCGTGGTCGGGAGTTCGCGCAGCGAGGTGGACCACGTCTTCCCGCTGCATCCGGGTGTCGTCCTGCCGCCCGGGAGTGCGGCGGAGCTGATCCTCACGGCGTCCACTCCCGGGGCGGGACCGCCGCAGGGGTGGTCACGGGCCGCCTGGTCGCGGGAGGCGGCGCGGGCCGGGGAGCAGGGCATGGCCTTCCAGTACGGGCAGTGCGTGAGCGCGCTGTCGTGCGTGGCGGCGCCGGTGTACTCCGAGGCGGGGCACGTGGTCGCGGCCGTGGCGGCGACCGCGCTGGACGGCCGGCAGATCGCCCTGCTGGGTGAGGCGGTGGTCCGTACGGCGTCGATGGTGAGCGCCAACCTGTCCAGGCTGCCGGCTCCCACGGCCCGGCCCCGCCGCGAGTGGGAGTCCGCCGGGGGCCCGGCCGACCGGCCCCCGCACGCCGTGATGGCCCGGCGGCCGTAGGTGTTCCGTCCCGGGAGGTTGTGGACGGGCGACGCAGGTCTCGGTTGAGGGGTCTTGGAATGGGCGAGGGCCTTCCGGTTCGGTGTGGACTGCGACAACCGCACCGGCGACCGGAAGGGCCCTCGCGCCCCACCGCAATGCACCCCTGACCAAGACCGGACGCCTGCCCCTGGCCCGCTGCGTGGTCTCTCGACCGGGCCACCCGGGCCGTCATCCGCCGCCACGACCTGACGCCTGTCCCACAAACGCGGTCAGGGGCCGGCCCACCGGGCCATGAAGCCCCAGGCCGTTCGCCATGGCGGGAGGTGCGCTGGCAGGGCCCCCTTCGCGGCGGGGGTGTTTCTCGGGCCGGCCTCCGGTGGCCGTTTTCGCAGGCCAGGACGGGGCAGTAGGGGCTCGATCAGGGCCCACTCGGCGTCGGCGGTGTCCGAGGGACAGCGGCGGCGGCGCATCATCGATGAAGCCGCTGACTCGGTGATCCGAACATGAATACTGGCCCGGAGAGGTTCCGGCCAATTGCTGCAGGTCAGGGTGCTGATGGTAGAGGCACGGGCAGCATCTGAGGTCACAGCCGGTCGGTAGGCCCGTGCCGGGGTGGTCGCCCCACCTTGCTCTTTGACAAGAGGTCACCGACGGTAAACAGGGCACAGCGGTACGAGAGCCCCTCCACGCCGTGGAGGGGCTCTCGTACCTGAGGAACTTGGTGCTCTCAGTGCATTCGCCGGGGCTCGGGCGTGCGCCATGGAACACCCCGCACGCGTCGGCCGTGTCCGCTGTCCTACGAAGCAGGTCCCGCGCCGCCGGCCACGTGGAAGCCGAGGGCGCCCGATGCGGCGATGGAGAGCTCCACCAGCGCCGCCCGCTCCACGGAGGGTACGGCGAACGCGTGCGCGCCCGCGAATTCGACGAACTCCGCCGGAAGGTCGAGGTTGTAGCGCTCGACGTACGCGGAGAGGTCCACCCGCCACACGAAGCGCCCGTCGGTCAGCAGGGACGAGCCGCCAGGCACCCGGAAAGCACCCCCGATCACGTCGGACGTCATCTCCATGATGTCGAAGATGGGATGCCCGTCATCGAGGTACTGCTTGACCTCGGCCTTCGGATAGGGGGCCCGGTCCCGCACCTTGTCGCCGATGGCCTCGCGGAAGACTTCGCCGTTCTCCGGGTCCATTTCCCGGTAGAAGCCGATCATATCCATCCGGTTCATCCTTCCAGCATGGGGAGGAACACCCTCCAGTAGCCGCCCTTGTCGATCTGTGGTGTTTGCCCGGGGCCGAGCGCCGGGTTGGTGCCGACGCGGTCCGTCGGCGCGCGCACCGTGGTTCCGAGTTCGTTCGCGATGCGCTGGGCGATCCAGGAACCGTCCGAGCCCGAGTGGCACACCATGAGCCGGAGAGGTCCGCCATTGTAGTGTGGATTGTTCGTCACGGCGTCCACCAGCTGACCGGCGTTGACGTGGCCGTTGGGGGTCTCCAGCCAGCCGTCCCGCCGGCCGAGCTCGTCGTACGCGTACGACACGGTGCGACCGTCGACGCTCTCGGACAGCAGCCGGCCGTGCCGGTCCCGTACGAACGTGATCGTGGCGTCGCCGTTCACGGCCTCCGCGAGCTGGTCGGAGAAGTCGTACGCGAACGTGCTGACGGCCCCGTCGGCGTCCTTGGAGACCAGGCGGTCGAGATCGTCCCACTCATAACGCAGGGTCCGGCCCAAGGCATCGGTCCGGGAGGTGATCCGGCCGACGGCATCGCGCTCATAGCTGAGCAGCCGGTCGTCGAAGTCCGTCTCGGAGACGAGGCGGCCGGCGCCGTCATACACGTAGTCCCAGGTCGCCCCCTGCGGGCTGCGCACCCGGGTGAGCCGGAGGTCGTGGTCGTAGGTGAACTCGTGGCGCACGCCGTCGTACCCAGTCCGGGCAGCCATGAGGTCGAAATGGGTGTACTCGAAGCGGGAGACCGCGCCCATCGCGTTCGTGTGGGTGAGGCAGTTGCCCTCGCCGTCGTACGTCCACGACTCCTCGCTGCCGTCCGCCAGGACGCGGCTGGCGGGCCGGCCCTCCGGCGTCCAACGGACCCGGGTCGTATGGCCGAGGGCGTCGGTCAGGGCGGTCGGGCGGCCGAACGCGTCCCGGGTTGTCCGTATCGTCGCCCCTAGCGGGTCGGTGACCGAGACGGGGAGTCCGGCCGCGTTGGTGGCGACGCGGGTCGTGTTCCCGAGGGCGTCGGTAATGCCGGTCAGCCGGCCAGCATCGTCGTACGTGTATCGGGTGGTGGCCCCGGAGGGGTCGGTGACGCTCGTACGGTTGCCGCGCGCGTCGTACTCCATGCGGATGCTCGTCCGGTCCGCATTGACCACCCGGATCGGGAGCCCGAGCGCGTTGTACTCTGCCGTCGCCTCGCGGCCGTCGGCGCGCACCGTCGCGATGAGCCGCCCCATCGCGTCGTACGTGTAGCGGTGGGTGCGGCCGAGAGCGTCGGTCCGGCTCAGCAGCCGGTTGTACCGGTCGCGTTCGAAGCGGGTGACCGCGCCGAGGGGATCGGTCTCCTCGACGATCTGGTGGGCGTCGTTGACGACGTAGCGGTGGACGGCCCCGGCGCGGGTGGTCGTGGTGGTGACGCGCAGGCCGGGCCCGGGGGCGGGTCCGTCGTAGTCGATGCGCAGTGCGACGTGCCCCTCGACACCGCCCTCGGCGACGCACCGGTCCAAGGCGTCGTAGACGTAGTCGTAGCGGCTGCCGTTGGTATCGGTCCACGACGTGATGCGGGTCAGCTCGTCGTAGGCGAAGCTCAGGGGCAGGCCGGAGGAGTTGGTGACGGAGGTGAGGTTCCCGTCGCCGTAGCCGTACCGCAGGATCTCCTGGTCCGTGCCGTCCTCGGCGGCGCCGGACAGGTGCAGGGCGGTGATCCTGCCGCCGCCGGTGGTGAGCTTCAGGTGGTAGCCGCCGTGGTGCACGATGGACGCCGGTGCGCCGGCCTCGTCGTACTCGAAGGCGATCCAGTTGCCGTTGCGGTCGTCGAGCTGGGCGAGGAGGGCCAGGTCCCCGTCCGGGCGCGTGGCGAAGTGCCGGGCCTGGCCGGTGTCCGTGACGGTGTAATCGCCCTGCACATCGCGATCGAGCGGCCAGCGTGGGCCGTGGCTCGGCAGGACCGGGAGCGGGGTGCGGGTAGGACAGGAGCATGCCGTCCTCGCAGACGAATACGACGCCCGCGGAGTCGATCTCGAGGCGCTGGTCCGCGGTGGAGGCCCAGGAGGGGCCGAACCAGCGTCCGGCCCGGTAGTCCGACGCGGCGCGGCGTCGGAAGACCAGCGGGAGCGTGCCGGGCAGGACGATGTCCGTCTGCGGCAGGAACATCGCCCCTGTCGCGAGGTCGATGGGGTCGGTGGCCCCGCTCTCGACGGCGTTCGGAGGACGGGAGGTCTTGGCGGCGTCCGCGTCGACCGACTTGCGGGCACCCGACTTCGCGAGGTCGTCCATGCCGGTGCGCATGCCGGCGCGGATGCCGCCGCGGAGCACGCCGGCGCCCTTGGTGCCGATGAGTTCGGGGACGAGGCGGCCGAGGAACTCAGCGGGGTCGCCCTTGGCGGCGTCCCAGGCGTTCTTCAGGGCGCGGTCGGGGTTGGCTGCGGTGGAGACGAGCCCGGCGAGGGTCATGTTGAGGTTCTTGTAGTACTCGGCCGGGTGGGTGATGTTGTACGGGTCCAGCGCGTTCACCGAGCGGACGAAGTTGACCAGCCCGGCGGCGCCTTTGACGATGCCGCCGCCGAAGTGCATCATCTCCACGCCCTGGCCGAAGGCGTAGTCGGCCAGTTCGAGCTTGGCCTTCTCCCGGCCTGTGGGCTCCTTGGGGGCGTGCGCCATCGCTGCGGTGACTGCCGCCTTGGCGGTGTCGGCGGCCTCCTTGCGGGCCTGGCGGGCGGCTTTGAGGATCTCCTGGGCGCGCTGGCGCTTCTCCTGGCTCGGGTCGGTGAATTCGGCGGGCCGGGGCAGAGGGTTGTCGCTGTTGCGGGCGTCGTTGTAGGCGTCGACCTTCTTGTTGTGGGCGTCGGCGGCGGTCTTGTAGTCCGCTTGCGCCTCCTTGTAGAGGTCGATCGCCTCGCGTGCCTTGCCCTGCGCAGTGGTGACGGCGCTCGCGTACGTCTCCAGGGCCTTGGCGGCGTTCTCGAAGGCGTCGGCGGCGTGCAGCCAGTCGGTGGGCAGGGTCTGGAAGTTCTCGCGGAAGCTGTTGGCGGCCTCGCCCTTCCAGTGCGCGGAGTCCAGCTTCTTCATGCCGGCGCCGACCAGGTCGAACGCGTTCTGGAAGTCGCGGAGGTTCTTGACCGACTCGGCGATCTTGGACGGGTTGCCGTGGATGAGTTCGTTGGGCTCCTCGGTCTGCCCGAGCTGCTGCTCGCCGACCTCGGCGCCGAGTGAGGACGCGGTTTCGTCGCCCCAGTCCTCGACACTGTCGGCCCAGTCCTCGGCGCCTACCTTCTCCAGGCCCCAGCCGACGGCGTCGGTGGTCTTGTCGATGCCCTGGCCGACGAGCTCCTTGCCCTTGTCGATGCCCTTGTCGACGAAGTCGATGCCCTTGCCCAGGTCGTCCCAGCTCACCATCAGCGCTCACCCCACCGCGGCTGTTCGGCCTGCTCAACGGCGCCTTGGGAGGGATCGAACGCATCGAGCATCTCCTGATCCACCCTGCCGCGCACCGACGGGTCGATCAGGCCGCTGCGCTGCATGGAATCCAGTTGTGCGTCCATGACGTCGTAGCCGGTGTCCTTCCAGGTCTGCTTGACCTCCTGGTGGGCCTGCGTAAACGATTCGGCGCTATAGTCCGGATTGTCGAACATCGTCTGCTTGCTGATTTTGTCCCAGCTCATCCGCTTGACCTCGTCCTCGGTCAGGTGCGGGTTCCCGTTGACCGAGTTCACCGCGATCTTGAACGAGTCCTTCACGTACTGCTCCTGCTCCGCGTACGCACCGGCCGACAGGCCCACGCCCCGTGCGAAGCCGTTCCCGCGGAGCGTCAGTGCCCGTACGCCCCACTCCCAGCGCTCGCAGAACGTCTTGAACTCCGCTGTCAGCCCGGCATCCCCCAACTCCAGCCCCGACAGGGCCAGCCCGGAGAAACCCCGGCCGGCCGTCGCCTGGCCGATCATGCCAAGGTCCTTCAGCTCGGAATGCGCCAGATTGATCCCGCTCGCGATCTCCGCCAGCGCCTGGGCCGGGGCCTCCAGGCCGGGTTCCCCACCACTCATCGCTCCCCCTCCAGGTCAACAGCGACCGCATCGGGCACGACACCGCGGACTGGCGGGAACAACATGCCACCCTCACTGCCCGCGTCCAGCGCGACCCCGCCGGGGCCCGGCAGCATAGGGCGCGCCGACAAGGGAAACTCCCTGGCCACGGTCGGTGTGACCGCCGTGGTGGTCGCATGTGGTCGCACGAGACTGGAGGTGTCGGCCATTCCTCCGCCTCTTGGAGGCGATCCTGATGCGTACCAGCGTCGGCCGCGGCCGTATCTACCGCCGCTGTGGCTGCAGGGACAACCATCACTAACAGCTCGGCGCACACTGCCCCCGCCTGGTCACCGACAGCGAGCACGGCACCTGGAGCTTCGCCGTCGATGTCCCCGGACCGTCGCCGGACGACGGTCCGTCGGGGTGGTTTCGTCAGCCAGGGCTCAGCCGAAGAAGCATTGCGGCGGTTCCTTGAGGGCGAGGCCAGCGGATACAGCGCGGACCCGAACGAGACCGTCACCGCCTACCTGAACGCCTGGCTCACGGCGAAAGCGCTCGTGCTGAAGCCGACGACGATGGCCCGGTACCGCGACTACGTCCGCAACGACCTCATCCCCGCGTTCGGCACCCTCAAGCTCGACCAGCTCGCCCACCGCCACATCTCGGCCTACGTCACCTGCCAGCTCGCCGCCGGCCGCAGCCGGACCACCCTCTACCGCTGCCTGGCCACCCTCTCCAGCGCCCTCGGCGACGCCGTCAGGCAGCACCGCCTGCCCCACAACCCGGCCCGTCCCCCAGTCCTGCGCCGCCCTCCGTCGCCGGAGCGACGGATCTGGACAACAGAAGAGGCCGCCCGCTTCCTCGCCCACTGCCACCGCGCCGACCCCGAGATGGCCGACCTGTTCGAGTTCCTCATCGGCACCGGCCTACGCAAGGGCGAAGCCCTCGGCCTCCACTGGGACGATGTCCACCTCGACCAGGGCGTCTTCTACGTGCGCTGCGCCCTCTCCGCCGTCGACAACAACCACCTCGTCATCACCACATCGAAGACCCGCTCCAGCCGAGGCTGGGTCGCCATCTCACCCCGTGTCGCCACCGCCCTCCGGCACCGCGCCCAAACGGTGCCTCGAAGGCGCGGCGATCCTGACGATCCGTTCGCCGGACTGGTGTTCTGCCGACCCGACGGCCGTCCGCTCGGCCCCCACCAGGTCCCCGACCGACTTCGCCGTCTCTCCGTCGAAGCTGGTGTCCCCAGGATCACGGTGCACGACCTGCGCCATCTGGCCGCCACGATCACCATCACCGCCGGTGTGCCGCTCACCGTGGTCTCCAAGACGCTGCGGCACTCCACCCTGTCGACGACCGCCAACCTCTACAGCCACCTCACCCAGCAGGCCGCCCGAGAAGCCGTCGACACCATCGATCACACCCTCACCGGAGCCGAGCAGGGCAGCCATCAAGCGAACCACGTGGCGTGGCTGCGACCACCATGGCTCCGGACGCACGAAAGGCCGCCTTCCCATTTCTGAGAAGACGGCCTCCGACCTGCATAAAGCAAAGTCGGGACGACAGGATTTGAACCTGCGACCCCTTGACCCCCAGTCAAGTGCGCTACCAAGCTGCGCCACGTCCCGATGCCCGCTGACCTGGGGTTTCCCCTGGCCGAACGCGCATGAGAACGATACCGCATTTCCACGGGTGGTCGCGCGCGCCTTTCCGCCACCGGTTCGCGTTCGGGTCAGCCGGCCCGGCCGGTCAGCTCCGGATGGGCCGCGGCCAGGCGCTTCGGCGCCGCCTGGCGCCAGGAGTCCGTGAGGATCGAGCGCAGCTCGGCCGTGTCCTGCACGGCCGCCAGGCGGACCCGGATCCACGCGTAGTTGTCGTCGTGGCCGGCTCGCAGGAAGAACTTCTCCGGTTCGGCCGCGATCAGCTCGGCCCGTTCCTCCTTGGGGCATTTCACCCCGATCGAGGTGTCGTCGTCGGCGAGCGCGGCGAAGATCTTCCCGCCGACCCGGAAGGTCGGCATGCCCCATGCCGGTTTCTCGGTGCTGTCCGGGAGGGACAGTGCGATCAGGCGGACGTCCTGCGCGGTGGTGGCCATCCCCGGGACTCCTCTGCGGACGTCGGCGCGTGTGGATGCTCGTCCGACCACCCTAAGGGCTGTCCCGTAATCCCCGGTGGATCAGCGCACGGCGTCAGATGCGGTGCATCGCAAGGCGGAGGAGCGTCCCCATACTGGGCGTATTCGGGCGTTCCGACAACGCAGCGAGGTGCCGTAGCTGGCGTCGTGCGCCCGCCGGGGATTGCGGGACAGCCCTTAGGTCCTGTCGTCGAAGGAGCGGCGGTAGGGCCGGCGGTGTCCGGTGCCGTGCGCCGCAGGGCGGAGGGGCGCCCGTACACGGGACGTACTCGGACAGAACCCCCCCCGCCACCGGCAGGCGGGCTCACGCGCGCCGGTCCTCCCGCTCGTGCAGCAGGGCCACCAGCTCCGCGGCCAGCTCCTTCGCGGTGGCGAGCCCCTCGGTCCCCCACCGCCGCGGCACCCCGTCCACCGCGCACACCGTGCCCAGGACGATGCCGCGCCGGTCGGTCAGCGGCGCCCCGAGGTAGGACCGGACCCCGCTCTCGTCCACCACCGCGTTGCCGGCGAACCGGGCGAAGTCCCGTACGTCCTCCAGCACCAACGCGCGCCTGCGGACCACCACGTGCGGGCAGTAGCCGTGGTCACGGGCCAGGACCCGGGCGGGGTAGCCGCTCTCGGGGGCGCCCGGCACGTGGTGCAGGCCCGCGAAGAACTGGCGTTCCTCGCCGACGAAGTTCACCCCCGCGTACGGGGCGCCGAGGACGTCCGCCACGCGTCGCGCGAAGGCGTCCAGTTCGCCGTCCACCCGCTCCCCCAGCCCCAGTTCGCGCAGCCGGACGGTCCGCGCGGGCGCCTCCCGGTCCACGGGCGTGAGCAGCAGGTGTCCGGTCGATTCGTAGTACAGCATCACGTTTCCCCCGACTCCGGTGACGATGGCGTTGATGTCGATGACGACGTACGGGCTGCGGACGTGCACAGCAGGTGACGGACCAGGGCGGCCAGCGTCACCGTCCCCGATTCGGCCAGGCGCGCGTCGCACCGTACGACGGGCACCTCGGGCGCCAGGCCGACCGCGTCCCGGACCTCGTCCGCCGTGTAGCGGTGGCCGCCGTCGAACTCGTTGACGGCGACGATGAAGCCGATCCCGCGCCGCTCGAAGAAGTCCACGGCCGGGAAGCAGTCCGCGAGGCGTCGGGTGTCCGCGAGCACCACGGCCCCGAGCGCGCCCGCGCACAGTTCCTCCCACAGGAACCAGAAGCGGTGCTGGCCGGGTGTTCCGAAGAGGTAGAGCACATGGCGGTCGTCCAGGGTGATCCGGCCGAAGTCGAGCGCGACGGTGGTCGTGGTCTTGGCCTCGACTCCGTGCAGCGGGTCGGCGCCCGCGCCGAGGTCGCTGAGCAGTTCCTCCGTGCTCAGTGGTTCGATCTCGCTCACCGCGCCCACGAAGGTGGTCTTGCCCGCGCCGAAGCCCCCCGCGACCAGGACCTTCAGCGTCGCGGGGGCGTCACAGCCGTCTGCGTAGGCCATCGAGCACCGCCATGAGGAGGGACTGGTCGTCGGCGGCGAACGATCCGCCGCCCGGGTAGCGGGGCGCCTGCGCCATGACGGCCCCGTATTCCATGAGGTCGGACAGCAGCACCTTGACCACCGCGGCGGGGAGCCGCAGCTGGCCCGCCAGCTCGGCGACGGTCAGCGCCGCGGCACCGGCGCACAACCGCAGGGCGAGGGTGTGCTCGGCACCGAGCGGGACGCGCGGGCGTACGCCGGTCGCGGTCATCCGCGACAGCAGGTCGAGCGCGATGCCCGGCCTGGTCCGGCCGCCGCTGGCGGTGTACGGGCGCATCACCCGCCCCGCCGAGTCGTCGACCCACGGTGTGTCCCGCCCCTTCCCGTACGCCCCCCTGCCGTGGGCCCTCATCGCTCCACGTTCGCGGCGGGCCGCCGGGGTGCGGCCGCGAGGTACGGGCGGACGCTCTTGACCAGCATGGCCATCTCGTAGCCGAGGACGCCGGCGTCGGCCTCCCGGTCGGCGAGGACGGCCAGGCAGGTGCCCGATCCGGCCGCCGAGACGAAGAGGAGCGCGGTGTCGAGCTCCACCACGACCTGCCGTACGTCGGCCCCGTCGCCGAAGCGGGCCCCGGCGCTGCGGCCGAGCGAGTAGAGCCCGGAGGCGAGGGCCGCCATGTGGTCGGCGCTGTCCGGATCCAGGCCGTGCACGCAGGTTACGAGCCCGTCCGCGGTGAGCAGTACGGCACTGCGGGTGTACGGGACGCGTTGGACCAGGCCGCTGAGGAGCCAGTCGAGATCCGAGAGCCGGCCGCCGGTCTTCGTCGCCACTTCGCCGCCCATGGTGGTGCGCTCCTTGCCGAGGTTGCTGGGGGTCATACCTGGTTCTCCGACTGCGCCTGGCCGAAGCCGCGCCGGAAGGCGGCCATGAGGCCGGGGTCGTGCACGGGCTGCTCGGCGTCCTCGGGACGCCGCGGGGCGGGGGCGTCGCGCAGCTGGGGCGCGAGGTGCTGCTGCGCCCGGCGCCGGGGCAACGTCGGCCGTTCCCCCGTCTGCTCCCCCGTCCGCGGCCCGCCGACGGGATCCGCCCGGGCCCCGTCCTCGGCCGCTCCCGCCTGCCCCACCGGCTCCCCGCCGGGAGCGGGCCAGTCCTCCGCCACCGGCCGGGCGGTCGCCGGCGAGGCGGTCGGCGCGGGGTGGGGTTCGGGGCGGGGGGCGGGGATCGTGGGGGTGTCCGCCTGGCGGGGCAGCGGCATGCGCGCCGGTTCCAGTGGCGGCGCCACCCGCGAGCCCCCGGCCGCGTCACCCGCGTCCGCCGCCCCCAGCAGTTCCTGCGGAAGCACCAGCACCGCGAGGACTCCGCCGTAGATGTTCGACTTGAGCTCGACGGCGATCCCGTGCCGGCGGGCCAGCGCCGAGACCACGTACAGGCCGATCCGGCCGTCCGCGAGCAGGGCCCGGACACTGACCTGGTCGGGGTCCGCGAGCAGGGCGTTCATCCGGTGCTGCTCCTCCGCCGGCATGCCCAGTCCCCGGTCCTCCACCTCGACCGCGATCCCGGCGGTGACCCGCTCGGCGCGCAGCACCACATCGGTGTCGGGGGCGGAGAACACGGTGGCGTTCTCCACGAGTTCGGCCAGCAGGTGCACCACGTCGGCGACGGCGTGGCCGCGTACGCTGCCGCCCGCCGGCGGCACGACCTTGACCCTCGTGTACTGCTCGACCTCCGCGACCGAGGAGCGGAGCACCTCGCTCAGGTCGATCGGCCGGGTCCACTGGCGGCGGGAGGCCGCGCCGCCCAGCACCGCGAGGTTCTCGGCGTGGCGGCGGATCCGGGTGGCCAGGTGGTCGACGTGGAAGAGGTCCCTGAGCAGGTCCGGGTCCTCGACCGTGTCCTCCAGGTCGTCCAGCAGCGAGATCTCGCGGTGGACCAGGGACTGGAGCCTGCGCGCGAGGTTGACGAAGACCTCGACCTTGCGCTCGCTGTCGGTCGGGGCGGCCGGCCCGGCCAGCCGTACGAGAGTGGTGTGGGCCTGCTCCCGGGCGCCGCGCAGTTCCTGGGAGAGCAGCCAGAACTCGTCCACGCCCGCCGGGTCGGCGCCGGTGAGCGGCGTGTTCGGCCCGCCGCGGACCGGCCGCTGCGGGGTCTCGCCCCGCTCCAGCCGGTCAGCGGCCGTACGCAGCTCCTGGCGCCCCCGCACGCTGGAGCGGCGCAGCGCCTCGCACCGGTCCCGGACGGCCTTGGCCGCACGCTGCGCGCCGAGCAGCGCCGCGGCGAGGGCGCCGGCCGCGAGCAGGGCGCAGCCCGCGAGCACCGGCCACAGCCGGGCGTCACGGTCGCCGGCGCCGCCGCCGAGCTGGAGGGTGAAGATCACCGCGGCCGCACCGCTGAGCGCGGCGGCCAGCGTGGGCAGGAGGGCGGCCCGTACCAACTGGGGGCGTAACTGCCGGCCGGGACCGGTGACGGTGTGTCTCGACGGGGCGTGGCGTGCGGCGCGGAGTCCGGACATCGGCGTCCTCGGTACGTGGGGCCCGGCCCCCGGCGTTCCCGGGGCCCGGTGTTGATCACCGAATACCCACGCTAGACCCCGCAATCCCGCCCCGGACCACGAGTCGGTGAACTTCGCCAGGGTGCTTCCCGCTCCCGATGGAGCGCTCGTACAGCAGCCCGAATGCGCCGGTCAGGCCGCTGCGGCCGCCCGGCGGCGCCCCGCCGGTCAGGCCGCTGTCCGGCCCGTTCGCTACGACCCGACGGCCTCCGGCTTCTCCTGTCCGCTCACTGCCGTCGCCGCCACGCGGGCCGCCGTCGCCGCCGCCCCGCCGGCCTCGTGCGGGGGCACGGCCACGGACCCGTCCACGGCTCCGCCGCCCGCCGTGGCCCCGGCCACGAACGGCCGCCACCACGGCTGGGCCGGCGCCCCCTCGGCCCCGGGCTCGAACGGCTGGCCCGGGATCGGCAGCGCGACGGCCGCTCCGGCCCCCTCGGCGGCGGCCAGGGTGCCCTCGCCCGGCTCGTCCCACGGGTGCAGGGCCAGGTTGAAGGTGCCCCAGTGGATCGGCAGCATCGTGCCGTGCGCGATGCCGCCCTGGAGGTCGAGGTGGGCGCGCATGCCCTCCGCGGGGGTCATGTGGATGTCGGGCCAGTACTCCGAGTAGGCCCCGATCTGGATCATCGTGGCGTCGAAGGGCCCGTGCGCGGCCCCGATCTCCGCGAAGCCGGGGAAGTAGCCGGTGTCACCGCTGTGGTAGATCCGGTGCTCGTCGCCCGCAACCACCCAGGAGGCCCACAGGGTGTGCTGCTGGTTGCGCAGGCCGCGGCCGCAGAAGTGCCGGGCGGGGGTCGCCGTCAGCGACAGGCCGCCGATCCGGGTGGTCTCGTTCCAGTCGAGCTCGCGCAGCCGGTCGGCCGCCACACCCCAGCGCTCCAGGTGCGCGCCGACGCCGAGCGGGACGGCGAAGAGCGTGTCCGTACCGGCCAGCGCCTTGATCGTCGGCAGATCGAGGTGGTCGTAGTGGTCGTGCGAGATGACCACGACATCGACCTCGCCGAGCGC
The DNA here is from genome assembly GCF_044748225.1 of Streptomyces sp. NPDC090021. Classification (NCBI taxonomy): domain Bacteria; kingdom Bacillati; phylum Actinomycetota; class Actinomycetes; order Kitasatosporales; family Streptomycetaceae; genus Streptomyces; species Streptomyces sp. NPDC090021. Next base: position 87,547 of record NZ_JBIVFO010000035.1, read on the forward strand.
GGCCAGCGGGACCGGCACCGGGTGCAGCCGCTTGGGGCCGGCGAACGGGAAGGGGGAGCACCGCTCGCCCCACACCGGGTCGAACAGCACCCGGTGCCCGTCGATCTCCGCGAGCACGCTGGAGTGCCCCATCCAGGTCAGGCGCAGACCGCCGGTGGGCGGCTTGGCCAGGTCGGCGAGGGTGGTGGGATGCACCGGGATCGCCGCGGCGGGACTGCGCCGGGCCCGCTGCTCACGGTGGAAGTAGATCTTCGCGAACTCGGTCATCGACCCCGAGGGCCTGTTCCGGGCTCCGACCGGGTTCTGGAAGACGCCGTCGGCGAAGTTCGGCGAGCGGCGGATCCGCTCCAGCCTGGCGCCGGACGGGTCCGCGCCGAAGGCTTCGGGCCGCAGGGCGCGCAGCCGCGGGCGGAGGGGACGGGAGCCGGTCAAAGCGCCTCCAGGGAGGGTGGGTCGGTGCGGTCGTGTCGCTACGACCATCCCAACGCACACCGGCCCCGAAGGATTCCGCCCGCCCCCTCCGCCCGCCCCTTCCGCCCGGCCCCTTCCGCCCGCGCGGCCGTCCGGCGGCTACAGCGGCAGCAGGTCCGGCCGCTTCGCCTCGACATGGTCGCCGGAGGATTCGCCGCGCAGGCGGCGGCCGATCCAGGGCACCAGGTACTCGCGGGCCCACTGGATGTTGTCGCGGGTCACGTCCACCGAGCCGCGCGGGCGCAGCCGCGGCCACGGCTGGTCGGGGTCGGCGGGCACGTCCAGTCCGAGGACCTGTGCGGCCCGCAGTGCGACGCGGGTGTGGCCCTCGGGTGAGAGGTGCAGCCGGTCCGCGTCCCAGGCGCGCCGGTCCTGTACGGACTTCAGCGACCAGAGGTCGAGCACGGGGCAGTCGTACCGGTCGGCGATGGCGCGCACGTGGGCGCTGTACGTCGCGACCTTGCCCCGGAGGTGCTTGAGGACGGGCACGCCCCGGGTGTCGAACCCGGTGGTGATCATGACCTGGCCGACGGCTCCGGTGAGGTCGGCGACGGCCGCCTCGAAGCGTTCCGCCACGTCGTCCGGGTCGCTGCCGGGCCGGATGATGTCGTTGCCGCCCGCGCAGAAGGTGACCAGGTCCGGGGCGAGGGCCTTGGCTCTCGGCACCTGGTCCGCCACGATCTGGTCGAGGAGCTTCCCGCGCACCGCGAGATTCGCATAACGGAAGTCGTGCTCTTCGCGCTGATCGGCCAGGAGCACGGCGAGCCGGTCCGCCCAGCCGAGAAAGGAATCTCCGGGCCCCGGGTCCCCCACGCCCTCGGTGAAGCTGTCCCCGATCGCCGCGTACGAGCCGATGGTCTTGAGTTTCGTCGTCGTCGCTGCCACGAGAACCCATCCTTCACTCCCGTAACCAACCTACGCCAACGTAATGAGGGGTTGACGGGCCGTGATCTATACCACGCGGGATGTAAGGAATAAGTACACGTGGGGCCGGGACCCCTCTCGGGTCCCGGCCCCACGTGTGTCGGTGCTTCGTCGGCGGGTGCTCTCAGAGGGAGGCGCCCTTCGCGCGGAGGTAGGCGATCGGGTCCATGTCCGATCCGTAGGACGGGCTCGTACGGATCTCGAAGTGCAGGTGCGGGCCGGTCGAATTGCCGGTGGAGCCGGAGAGGCCGATGCTCTGGCCGGCGGTGACGCTCTGGCCGGAGGAGACGGAGAGCTGGGACAGGTGGGCGTACTGGGAGTACATGCCGTCCGCGTGCCGGATGACGACCTCGTTGCCGTACGAGCCGCTCCAGCCCGCGGAGACCACGGTGCCCGCGCCGACGGCCTTGACACTGGTGCCCATGGGGGCGATGAAGTCGACGCCCGTGTGGTAGCCGGAGGACCACATGGCGCCGGCGACCTTGTACTGGGTGGAGACGCCACCGCTGACCGGGGCGACGAATCCGGAGGCGGCGGCCGGCCGGTCGGCGGGAGCCTCGGCCGGGGCCTCGGGGGCGGCGTTCCGCTGCGCCCGCGGGGCGGTGGCCCGCCCGGCCGGCTCGGACTCGGCCTTGGCGGCGATCTCGGGGGCGGTCTTCGGGGCGGCCTTCGGGGCGGCCTTCGGGGCAGCCTCGGAGGCGGTCCGCGGGGCGGGGACGGTGGCGACCGGGGCGGCCTCGCCACGACCGCCGAGGGTCAGCTTCAGCCCCGGGTGGATCAGCGACGGGTTGCCGCCGACCGCCTCGCGGTTCTGCTCGTACAGCCGCTGCCAGCCGCCGTCCAGGTCGTGCTCCGCAGCGATCACCGAGAGGCAGTCGCCGGGGACGACCGTGTAGACGGCCGGAGCGGCCTGCACGGCGGCCACGGCGACCGCGGGGGCCGCGGGGGCCGCCTGGAGCGCGGCGGGGACCTGCTGGGCCACGGCGGGGGCGACGGCAGGTGCGACCGCGGGCGCCGCCTGCGCGCCGGCGGCGACCGTCAGAGGCAGGGCGAGGGCCGCTCCACCGGTGCCTGCGACGGCGAATCCGCGGGAAGAGAAAAGGGACTTGGGGCGGCGGTGCTTACCCTTTGCAGGCATGGCGCATTCCTCTCCGGTGCCTGCGAGGTGAGCTGTCGGGTTCGGACTGGAGATGTCCGGCCGTACATGTACGGGACATGAACGACTTCACCCCGAGCTGTTCCGGAGAAAAGATCTCCGGTGCAGCGGCTTACCTGGTTCCCCCGCTCCTGCCGCGCGAAATGGTTCGGTTGCGGTTTCCGGGCGGCGGCAGGATTCGGCGATCCACCCGGATCGATCGCGAAGGTAATCCCTTGCAGCCACACCGAACAAGCCGCGAATTCCCTGACGGATTCACAGGTATGAGGGTGCGCCGGAATTCCGGTCACCCTCCGTCCATTCCACTGCGCCAACAGCCGCCCGGGCCGGGCCATTCGGCTTTGACGATCAGGCACTCACGGTCACCGTATGATCTGCCTCACGGGGACGTGCCCGATCTCGCCTCCGGATACGGCAAGTTGGCGCCAAGTAGCTCAATTCGGACAGACGCCCCACGAGAATGCGGAGGAGTTCCCGTGACCCAGCAGATACAGGAGCCGGAGCTGACCGGAGTGCGCAATTTCCGCGATGTGGGCGGATTGCCGACTTCTGACGGCCGAAGGGTCGCGACGGGACGACTCTTCCGAAGCGGACATCTCGCACATGCCACCGAAACCGATGCAGAGTTCCTCGCCTCGCTCGGCCTCCACACCATCTTCGACTTCCGCAACGGTGCCGACCACGCCCTGGAGGGTCCGGACGTCGAGCTGCCCGGCGTACGGAACGTCAACATCCCGCTGTCCGACCCGGCGGACGGCCGGGAGTTCTGGCGGCTGGTCCGCGACGGCGACCTCGACCAGCTCCGCTCGATCCTGGGCGACGGCCGGGCGGCTGCCCGGATGGCGAACTCCTACCGTGAGATCATCCGCACCCGCACCGCCGAGCACAGCCGGGTCGTCCACGCCCTCGCCGAGGACAGCGTGCCCGCCCTCATGCACTGCGCCGCCGGCAAGGACCGGGCCGGCCTCTCCGTCGCCGTCACCCTGCTCGCGCTGGGCGTCGAGCGGGAGGCGATCGTGGCGGACTACCTGGAGTCCAACGCCCCGCACCGCCGGTACCGGGTGCGTCGCAGCTCCGCCTCGGCCGAGGCCCGCTCGCCCGAGGTCATGGAACTGCTCGCGCCGCTCTTCGACGCCCGCGCCGAATACCTGATCGCAGCCTTCGACACCATCGACGAGGTCTGGGGCGGGGTGCGGCGCTACCTGGCGGAGGGGGGGGGGGGGGGGGCCCCCCCCCCCCCCCCCCCCCCCCCCCCCCCGGGGGGGGGGCGCGGGGGGGGGGGGGGCCCCCCCACCGCACACCACAACAAAAAAAGCCTG
>NZ_JBIVFO010000036.1:0-25385 GCF_044748225.1 Streptomyces sp. NPDC090021
TTTTTCAAAGGAACCTCATCCACCGAAGTGGACGGGGTATCAACTTCTGGCGTTGATTTTTGGCACGCTGTTGAGTTCTCAAGGAACGGACGCTTCCTTCGTACTCACCTCAGCCTCTCGGCTGCGGCTTTCCTCCGGGCTTTCGTTCTGCTGTCTTGCGTTTCCGACTCTATCAGACTCTTTCGGGCCTGACCCCCAGTCAGCGGGGTTTGCCTTCCGGGCTGTTGGGCCCTTCCGACTCCCCAAACTCTAGTGGATTTCCCCGGCGATTCATAATCGGCCTTCGGAAATGAATTCGGGCACGCCGAAATCGTTCCCAGTGGGAGATCGTGCTGAGTTGGGTGCCGCAACGAGGCGGCTGATTTGTTGTCTCAGAAACCTTTCGGCTCCGGGGCAACTCGAAGAACCTTACGGATCCGCGGAGGCCGTGTCAACCCCGGCGGTCAGCTGGGCGACTGGAGGTCTTCCACCCGGTCGAGCAGGCGCGTGAGCATGTCGCCGAGCACCCCGCGCTCCGCCGTCGAGAGGTCCTGGAGGAGGTCCTCCTCGAAGATCGTCGCCGCCCGCATCGCGTCCAGCCACTTGCTGCGGCCCTCGTCGGTGAGCTCCACGATCACACGGACCCGGTTGGACTCGTCCCGCTCGCGGGTCACCAGGCACTCCGCCGTCATGCGGTCGATCCGGTGGGTCATCGCCGCCGGCGTCAGGCCCAGCTGCTTCGCGAGTTCGCTCGGGCCCATCCGGTAGGGGGCTCCGGAGATGACCAGGGCCTTGAGGACCTCCCACTCCGCGTTGCTGATGCCCAGGGCCGCGGTCTGGCGTCCGTACGCGACGTTCATCCGGCGGTTCAGGCGGCTCAGTGCCGACACGACCTTCTCGACCTGGGGGTCGAGGTCCTGGAATTCGCGCTGGTAGACGGCGATCTGATCATCGAGGCTCGGCTCGGGGACGGACGTGGTGCCGTCGGGGGTGTCACCCATGCCCCGAAGTATGGCACGAGCGCGTTGGCGTCTAACTCCTTCGGTGTGTACTGTTAAGGATCGAACTTTAGGTATGAAGTCTTCAGTCTTCAGTTATCAGGGCAGGTGAGAAGTGACCAAGGTGATGGGCGCTGCGATGCGGCGGATCCAGGCCGGGAACGCGCTGACGGCGTTCGGTATCGGCTTCACGGTTCCGTTCCTCTACATCTATGTGGCGCAGGTGCGAGATCTGGGCTCCATGGCCGCCACGAGCGCGTTCGTGGCCTTCGCACTGGGCGCTCTCGTCGCGCTGCCCTTCACCGGTCGGGTCATCGACCGACGTGGTCCGGTGCCCGTGGTCATGGGTGCGGCCGTCGCCGCCTCGGCGGGCGCGCTCGCGCTCGGGCTCTCCACGGGGGTCGTGCCCATCCTGCTGTCCGCGCTGGCCCTGGGCGCCGGTCAGGCCGTGATGCAGCCGGCCCTGGCCACGATGATCGTGTGGTGTTCCACGCCGTCCACCCGGACCCGTGCCTTCGCCCTGCAGTTCTTCATGCAGAACCTCGGTCTGGGCATCGGCGGTCTCCTCGGCGGTCAGATCGTCGACGAGAGCCGGCCGGGGAGCTTCACCCTGCTGTTCGGCATCGAGGCCGTGATGTTCCTGGTGCTGGCGGGTGTCGTCGCGACCGTGCGGCTGCCGCACGTGCCGAGCATCAAGGACGCCATGCCGAAGGACCCGGCGCAGGCCGGTGCCGGCGGCTGGAAGCGGCTGCTGCAGCACAAGGCCATGGTGCAGCTGTGCGTGCTGGGCTTCGTGGTGTTCTTCGCCTGCTACGGGCAGTTCGAGTCGGGTCTGGCCGCCTTCGGTACCGAGGCCGCCGGGATCTCCCCCTCCACGCTCGGTTTCGCCCTCGCCGCCAACACCGGCGCGATCGTCCTCGCGCAGTTCGTCGTGCTCAAGCTGGTCGAGAAGCGCCGCCGGTCGCGTGTGATCGCGCTCGTCGGGCTGATCTGGACCGGTGCCTGGCTGATCGCCGGGTTCTCGGGCCTGGGCCACGGCAGCGCGATGATGGCGGCCGCCGCGTTCATCACCACGTACGCGCTCTTCGGCATCGGCGAGGCCATGCTGTCGCCGACCCTGGCCCCGCTGGTCGCCGACCTGGCGCCCGAGGGCTCGGTGGGCCAGTACAACTCGGCCTTCGCGCTGGTCAAGCAAATGGCGCTGGCGCTGGGGCCGCTCGGGGTGCCGCTCGGTGCGGGCGCGCCGATGCTGTACATCGCGGTCTTCGTGCTGGTGTCGCTCGGGATCGCGGGTCTGGCGCTGCGGCTCGGCAGGGGCCTCACACCGATGCAGGACAACCCGGCGGTGGCGAGCAGGATCGTCGCGCAGGGCGGTCCGGCCGTCGTGGTGAAGGAGCCGGCGCACGCGTAGTACAGGTGGTGCGTGAGGCCCCGGTCCAAGACGAGGACCGGGGCCTTACGCGTACCCGGCTGCTCCGGCTACTTGTCCGGCAGGGCGAACTCGCACCAGACGGCCTTCCCGCCGCCCGGGGTGCGGCGGGAGCCCCAGGAGGAGGCGATGGTCGCGACGATGGAGATCCCGCGGCCGGTCTCGTCGGCCGGTTCGGCGCGGCGGCGGCGCGGCAGGTGGTCGTCGCCGTCGGTGACCTCGATGATCAGTCGGCGATCGGTACGGCGCAGCCGGAGGTGCATGGGCGGGGTGCCGTGCTGGAGGGAGTTCGCCACGAGCTCGCTCGCCGCGAGGACCCCGAGGTCGCACAGTTCGACGGGGAAGCGCCAGGAGGCGAGGACGCCCTGGGCGAAGGCCCGGGCGCGGGGGGCCGCCTCGATGCCGCCGAGGAGTTCCAGGGCGGCGTTGTGGAAGAGCTCGGCGTCGGCGCCGTTGCGGGCCGGCTGCTGGAGCACCATCACCGCGACGTCGTCGTCGTGGTCTGCGTCCACCCCGAGGGCGCGCATGAGGCGGTCGCAGATGACGGTGGGGGTGCCCTGGGCACCGGCGAGGGCGCGTTCGAGCGCGGCGACGCCCTCGTCGATGTCCTCACCGCGGCGTTCGACCAGGCCGTCGGTGTAGAGGACGGCGGTGGAGCCGGGACCGAGCGCGATGGTGCCGGAGGTGTGCAGCCAGCCGCCGGTGCCGAGCGGCGGGCCGGTGGGGTCGGCGGCTCTGCGTACGGTGCCGTGCTCGTCGCGGACCAGGATCGGCAGGTGGCCGGCGGAGGCGTACGCGAGCAGGCCCTCGTTGGGGTCGTGGACGGCGTAGACGCAGGTGGCGATCTGGCTGGCGTCGATCTCCGCGGCGAGGCCGTCGAGCAGTTGGAGCACCTCGTGCGGGGGCAGGTCGAGGCGGGCGTAGGCGCGGACGGCGGTGCGCAGCTGGCCCATGACGGCGGCGGCGCGGACGCCGCGGCCCATGACGTCGCCGATGACGAGGGCGGTGCGGCCGGCGCCGAGGGTGATGACGTCGTACCAGTCGCCGCCGACGGCGGCCTCGGTGCCGCCGGGCTGGTAGGTGGCGGCGATGCGCAGGTCGTCGGGCTGTTCCAGTTCCTGCGGGAGCAGGGAGCGCTGGAGGGTGACGGCGGCCTCGCGCTGGCGGCGTTCGCTGGCGCGGAGGCGCTCGACGGCTTCGGCGTGGTCGGTGACGTCGGCGAGGTGGATGAGGACGCCGGTGTGGTGGGCGTCCGCCTCGTGCGCGGTGGTGGGCCGGGGGAACTCGACGGGCGTGCAGGTGACGGTGTACGAGTTGCCGCCGCCCGGTGCGGTGCGGTTCTTGGCGGTACGGGGCTTGCCGCTGCGCTGGACCTGGTCGAGGAGCGGGAGGAGGCCGAGCGCGCCGAGTTCGGGGAGGGCCTCGTGGGCGGGGGCGCCGGTGGTGCGGGCGCCGAAGCCCGCGGTGTAGGCGTCGTTGACGTAGGCGACGCGGTGCTCGGGGCCGTGGACGAGGGCGACCAGGGCGGGGAGCCGGCCGAGGACCTCGCGCACGGGGAGTTCGTCGAGGGAGGGCACGGGGGTGAGGACGCCCGTGCGCTGGGCGGGGGCCGTGCCGGTGCCTGGCTCGGAGCCCGGTCCGGTGCCTGGTCCGGTGCCGGTGCCGGTGCCGGAGACCGTGGGGTCGGCGGGGTGGCCGTCGGCGGCGGGCGTGGACCGCTCCGCTCCGGGGTCGGGGCGGCCGCCGCGGGCTGCCGGGACCGCGCCTTCGCCCCGCTTGGCCTGGGCGGCGGCGTGTTCGGTCCGGGCGGCGGCGCGGCGCTGCGTTCCGGGAAACCGGGCGCTCCAGCGCGTGAAGTTCACTGCGTTCAAGCCTCGTGGTGTCGCGAGTGGTCGCTGTGTCGCTCGTGGGCGGTCGCTGACGGGACGATGTCACTCTGTGCAGGTGTGTGCACACCTATGGTCACACGTCCAGTGTGGCCGACCGCACTGACAACGTCAGCCCTGGCCGTTCTGCGGGGGGTTGGGGGCGAGGGGCGGGGGAGGTGTCCTGGGGCCGCCACCGGCGGCCAGTTCGAATTCTGCCCTGGGGTGTTCGAGTGAGCCAAGGGAGACGATCTCACGCTTGAAGAGGCCGGAGAGGGTCCATTCGGCAAGTACGCGCATTTTCCGATTGAAACTGGGGACGCGGCTGAGGTGGTATGCGCGGTGCATGAACCAGGCCGGGTAGCGCTTGAGCTTGCGCCCGTAGACGTGGGCGACACCCTTGTGGAGGCCGAGGGAGGCGACCGAACCGGCGTATTTGTGGGCGTACTCGGTCAGTACCTCGCCCCGCAGGGCGGCGAGGAGGTTGTCGGCGAGGACCTTCGCCTGACGGACGGCGTGCTGGGCGTTGGGGGCGCACTCGCGACGGGGCCCCTCGGCGTCCGGCGGGGCGGTGATGTCGGGTACGGCGGCGGCGTCGCCCGCGGCCCAGGCGTGCTCGACGCCCTCGACGGTGAGGAACGAGGTGCAGACGAGGCGCCCGCGCTCGTTCCTGGGCAGGTCGGTCGCGGCGAGCACGGGGTGGGGCTTGACGCCGGCGGTCCAGACGATGGTGCGGGTGGGGAAGCGGGCGCCGTCGCTGAGGACGACGACGCGGTCCTCGCAGGATTCGAGCCGGGTCTCCAGACGGACGTCGATGTTGCGGCTGCGCAGTTCGCGGACCGTGTAGACGCCCATTTCGAGGCCGACCTCCGGGAGGATGCGGTCGCTGGCCTCCACGAGGACCCACTTCATGTCCTCGGGCTTGATGTTGTGGTAGTACCGCGCCGCGTAGCGGGCCATGTCCTCCAGCTCGCCGAGGGCTTCGACGCCCGCGAAGCCGCCGCCCACGAAGACGAAGGTGAGGGCGGCGTCGCGGAGGGCGGGATCGCGGGTGGAGGAGGCGATGTCCATCTGCTCGATGACGTGGTTGCGCAGGCCGATGGCCTCTTCGACGGTCTTGAAGCCGATGCCGTAGTCGGCGAGGCCGGGCACGGGCAGGGTGCGGGAGACGGAGCCGGGGGCGAGGACGAGTTCGTCGTACTCGATCTCGATGGGGCCGGTGCCCTCGTCGGCGGTGGCGAGCGTGTTGACGGTCGCGGTCCGCTTGGCGTGGTCGATGCTCGTGGCCTGCCCGATGACGATGCGGCACTTGCCGAGGACGCGGCGCAGGGGGACCACGACGTGGCGCGGTGAGATGGCGCCCGCGGCCGCTTCCGGGAGGAAGGGCTGGTACGTCATGTACGGCTCGGGTGTGACCACCGTGACCTCGGCTTCCCCCGCTCTCAGCTTTCGCTGGAGCCGGAGCGCCGTGTACATGCCGACGTAGCCGCCGCCGACGATCAGGATGCGCGTGCGGGGCGGGGTACCGGGGGCCGTGCCCCGGGGGTTAGCAGCCTTCACCGTCCCATGACGCAACGTGGCCGGGAGTTTGTCCACAGGCCCGGCGAATCATGTGACCGGTGGTGGCCCTGGGACGGGGCGGGGGAGGACCGTCAGGGACGGCCGAAGTTCGCAGGTCAGGACGGCCGGAGAGGGAGGTTCCGAGGGTGTGGGAGGGAAAAGTGGGAGTGAATGCTCCGATCGGGCGGTGGTCCGTCCGGGGCTGCCTCTTCTGAATTGACTCTGGCTCAACTATGTTCGTATCTCGTCGAGGACCGGGCCTGAGACCGTGGCCCCCCTCGGCGTGAAGGCGGGGAGTGTCTCCGGGGGGAGACAAATGATTACCGGGGGATACATATGAACATTTCCGATTTCCATGGTTCTGCGACCGCGCTCTCGGTCGAGAGCAACGGTCGTGCCATGACCGGCGCGACCACGCATGGTGTGGGCAGGTCCACGCCTCTGCGCGTCGACGCCCAGCGCAACCTGGAGCACGTGCTGCGTGCTGCCCGCGAGGTCTTCGGCGAGCTTGGCTACGGGGCCCCGATGGAGGACGTGGCACGCCGCGCCCGGGTCGGTGTCGGCACCGTGTACCGGCGTTTCCCGAGCAAGGACGTCCTGGTCCGGCGGATAGCCGAGGAGGAGACCACCCGGCTGACCGAGCAGGCCAGGACCGCACTGGGGCAGGAGGAGGAGCCGTGGCAGGCGCTGTCGCGCTTCCTGCGCACCTCCGTGGCGTCGGGTGCGGGTCGGCTGCTGCCGCCGCAGGTGCTGCGCGTCGGCTCGACCGCTGAGGAGGCGGCCGAGGAGGCGGAGGAGGCACGGGTTCCGCACCAGCGCCAGGCGGCCGAGACCGCCGGGGCTCCCGGCCTGCGGGTCGTGGGCGGGGCGCGGGGCGCGGCCGATGACGAGCCTTCGGACGACGCGGGTGCGGGTGAGCTGCTGGAGGTCGTCGGCCGGCTGGTGCACCGGGCGCGGGAGGCGGGCGAGTTGCGTGCCGATGTCACGGTGGCGGATGTGCTGCTGGTGATAGCGACGGCGGCGCCCGCACTGCCCGACCCGGCACAGCAGGCGGCGGCTTCGACCCGGCTGCTCGACATCCTGCTGGAGGGGCTGCGTTCGCGGACGGTGTGATCCCGGTGGCCCCGGGCCGGCCCGGTGGCGGGTCCGGTGTCGGGCCGACGCGGGGTCCGGTGTCAGGGGTCGGTAGCGGGTCGGGTGTCGGGCCGGCAGGCGGCGGCTTCGACGCCGGGGCGGCGGTGTTCCGCTCGCGCGCCCGGGGCCTGTTCGGGTATGCGTCGCAACCTGCCCGGACGGGTGGATGGCGCGCGGTGGGGTCCGAGGCCTGTCCGCCATGTGACACGCTTGCCCGGTGTACCGGTTGAGCGTGTCGTGCGGGAGTTTCCGCTATGAGCATTGACGGGCGTGAAGAGTCACCCGGTGGCGCCGGGGGCGATGCCGAGGTGGGCAGCCTGCCCACCCGACAGGTGCCGGCGCAGCGCAAACGGGCCGGGCGGCGCGCACGTTCGTCGGGCTCCTCCGGCCCGGTCGGCGCCGGGGGCGAGCTGCCGCCGTCCGACGGGGACCTGATCGCCCTGATGCGGGGCGGCGACGACGGCGCGTACGCGGAGCTGTTCCGTCGTCACGCCGACGCCGTACGACGCTACGCGCGGTCCTGCTGCCGGGACGGGCACACCGCCGACGACCTGACCGCCGAGGTGTTCGCACGGACCCTGCAGGCGGTACGGGGCGGTGCCGGACCGGACCAGTCGGTGCGGGCCTATCTGCTGACCACCGTACGCAGGGTCGCGGCGGCCTGGGCCACGACGGCGAAGCGGGAGCATCTCGTCGAGGACTTCGCGGTCTTCGCGGAGCAGGCGGCCACGCGCTCCGAGAGCGGCGGCGGGATGTCGGGGCTGTCGGGGGAGGACACCCTCGAACTCGGCGCGGACGTACGGGCGATGCGGGTGGCGGAGCAGTCGCTGGCCATGCAGGCCTTCCGGAGCCTGCCCGAGCGGTGGCAGGCCGTGCTGTGGCACACCACCGTCGAGGACGAGTCGCCGAGTGCGATCGCGCCGTTGTTCGGGCTGAGCGCCAACGCCACCGCCGTCCTGGCCAGTCGGGCCCGTGAGGGGCTGAAGCAGGCCTATCTGCAGGCTCATGTGAGTTCGGCGCTGAGTGAGGGCGGCGACTGCGCGCGGTACGCGGACCGGCTGGGCGCCTACGCGCGTGGCGGCCTGCGGATGCGGGCGGAGCGGGGCCTTCGGGGGCACCTGGAGGAGTGCGTCAAGTGCCGGCTGGCCGCCGGGGAGCTCAAGGACGTCAACGCGGGCATTCCCGCGCTGCTTCCGGTGGCGGTCATCGGCTGGTTCGCCGCCTCGTACGCGGCCAAGGCCGCCGGGGTGGTGGCCGGCGGGGCGCTCGCCGCGGGCGGGGCCGGTGCCGCGGCGGCCGCCACGGGCGGGTCGACGGCCGGGGGTGGTGCCGGGGTGGCCGGAGGGGCCGGTGTCGGGGCGGCTGGGGGTGCCGCCGGTGCCGGGGGTGCCGCCGGAGGGGCCGGGGCCGGTGGTTCCGGATCCGCGGCCGGGGGTGTTCTGGTCTCCGAGGGAATCGGGCTGCCGGTCAAGGCCGGTATCGCCGCCGGGATCGCGGTGGCCGCGGCCGCCGGGGTGGTGTTCGCGCTGGCCGGGGACGATCCCGAGCCACAGGCCCGGGTGAAGCCCGCGCCGAGCGTGGCCGCTCCGGCAGCGCCGAAGGCACCCGCCACGCCCTCTCCGGCAGCGGAGCCGAGCCCGGCCGGGGAGGAGCCGCCGCCCGCGCCCGCCTCCGTACCGCCGTCGCCGAGGCCGACGCCCTCGCCCTCGGCCTCTCCGTCCCCGGCGGCGCCGACGCCCTCGGTCTCCCCGTCGCCCTCCCCCGAGCGTGAGAAGCCCGCGCCCACGCCGTCCCCGAGCGCGCCCTCGCCGGAGCCGACGACGCCGTCGCCCGTCCCGAAGCCGCCGCAGTCGTTCCGGCTGGCCGCTCTGCCGCACTCGGCGCAGGGCGACCACAGTGGCCCGGAGCTGCAGACCTGGCGCAGCGGGTGGGTGTGGCAGCGCTGGGGGCTGTCGGTGGGCGACCGGCGCTTCTCGCAGGGGATCACCGTGCACTCGCGTTCCTCGGTCGAGATCACCCTGAACCGGCAGTGCACCACCTTCTCGGCGTGGGCCGGGGTGGACGACCTGTCGCTGTTCACCGACAGGTCGGTGCGGTTCTCCGTGCATGCCGACGGGCAGCGGCTGTGGCAGTCCGGTGTCCTCGGGCACGATGATCCGCCGGCGGCCGTCCAGGTCTCCGTCGTCGGGCGCAAGTCGCTGCGGCTCGTGGTGGAGCAGGCCGGTCCGGGCAGCCTGCCGACGCTGGCCAGCTGGGCCGATGCGGTGATCGGCTGCCGGTGATCGGCTGCCGGAGAGCGATCCGCCAGGTCGGCGAGGGCGGGGCCGCGCCGGAGGGCGAGGGCCGTGCGCAGGGTGCGGGCGGCGGCAGCGGGGTCCTCGGCCAGTTCCCGGTCGCCCCGGGTGACCAGGCGGGTGAAGCCGTGGAGGTCGACCTCGTCGCGGTCGGCGGCGAGGCGGTGGCGGCCGGTGTCCCGGCCGCCGAGGGCGCGGCGGAGGCGTGCGACGAGGGCCTGGAGGGCTGCGGGGGCGTCCAGGGGCGGGGCGTCGCCCCGGACGTCGTCGACGGGTTCGGCGACGGGGGCCGGGCGGCCGGCGCGCAGGCCGAGGGCGGTGAGGAGCGCGCGCGGCCGGGCGCCGCCGAGCGGGAGGGGGGCGCCGGTCTCGTCGCGTGCCTCGGTGACGCCGAGGATGAGGTATCCGCACCCGTCAGTGCTGTCCGGCCGCACGGCGGATGGCGTCGGCCCTCAGGTGATCGAGGTGTCCCCGCCGGCCTCCAGAAGGGTGCGCAGGGCTTCGGCGACCGTGGCGCAGGTGGCCGGGTCCAGGGGGGCGAGCAGTTCGGCGTACTGGCGCAGGTGGTCCTCCACCAGCGACTCGGTGAGCGCGATGCTCCGCTCGGTCAGCCGGATCCGGACGGTGCGGCGGTCCTGGCCGTCCCGCACCCGTTCGACCAGCCCCTTGGCCTCCATGCGGTCGATGCGGTTGGTGATCGCCCCGGAGGTCACCATGGCGGCCGGGATGAGGGCCCCGGCGGTGAGCGCGTAGGGGGGGCCGCTGCGGCGGAGGGTGAAGAGGATGTCGACCTCGCCCACCTCCAGGTCGCGTTCGGCCGCGAAGGCCTTGAGGCGCTTGTCGAGGATCCGGTTCATCCGCTGGATGCGGGCCAGGAGTTCGACGGGCCACAGGCCCGGCACCAGATCGGGGCGCTCCTGCCTCCACTGGTCGATGATCGCGTCCACCGCGTCGCTCATGCCGCCGTTCCCTCTTTCGCCGATGTGTGCGCCCTCCCACCCACGATATCTCAACGTTGAGAGACTTGACGTTGAGAGGATGGCCCTGTTTTTATCTCAACGTTGAGATTCTGAACCTTGAGATGGATCGGAGCGGGCGCCACCATGACCACGACCGCCACCACGACCGCCACCGCCGCCACCACTGCCACCACCCGGGCCGAGACCCCCGTCCCCGTGCTGTGGCTGGCCCTGCTCGCCACCCCCCTTGCCGCCACCGCCAACGCCCCCGTGCTGATCCTCCCGGACATGGCCGCCTCCCTCGGGGTGGCCACCTCGACCGCCGCCTGGCTCGTCGCCGCCTTCGCCTGGGCCATGGCCGTCTCCACCCCCCTGCTGGCCGGGCTGCTCCGCCGCCGGGGCCTCGCCCCGGTCCTCCGGCTGGCCACCGCCCTCCTCCTCGGCGGCACGCTCCTCGTCGCCGCGTCCCCCTGGCTCCCGGTGACCCTCATCGGCCGGGCCGCGCAGGCCGCGGGCGGCGCCGGCCTGGCAGCGGCCGCGATGAGCCTGGCCGGCTCGGCCCGCCGCATGGGCGTCATCAGCGCCGGCTTCGGCATGCTGGGCGCGTCCGGACCACTGCTCGGCGCGCAGCTCTCCCACACCGTGTCGTGGCGGCTCTCGCTCTCGGTGTCGCTCGTCTCGCTGCTGGCCGTGCCCGCGGTGAGCAGGTACGCGAAGGCTCCGGCCGCCGCAGCTGCGCAGGGCCGGTTCGACGCACGCGGCGCCGCGCTGCTGACCGTGCTGGCCACCGCCCTGGTCCTGCTCCCCCACGCACCGGCCGTCGCCCTCGGTTCCGCGGCCGTCGCCGCCGCGCTCCTCGCGCTCCACGTACGGCGCAGGCCCGACGGCTTCGTCCCGGCCGCCCTGGTCCGCAGCCCGCTCTTCCTGGGCTCGGCGCTGCTGGCGCTCGCGCTGTCGACCTCGTACTTCACGCTGCTGTTCGTCGTACCGCGGCTGCTCGGCGACCGCGCGGGCTGGGACGTCACCGCGGCCGGGACCGGTCAGCTCGTGGCGCTGCTCACCGGATCCGCGCTGTCCTGGGTGCTGGCGGCCGGTTCGGCGCGCATGGGACGGACGGCCGTGCGCACGGTGCTGGTCGCGACCGGCACCCTGGCCGCGGTGCTCGCGGTGTTCGCGACCTGGGGCCCGCTGCTCCTGACGGCCACCTTCGGCGGCGTGTTCGGCGCGGCCGGCGCCAACGCGGTGCTGTCGATGCAGGCCGCGTCGAGCGTGCCCGACCCCCAGCGCCCCACGGCCATCGGCCTGTTCACCCTCTGCTACCAGCTGGGCGGCGCCTTCGGCCCCGCGATCGCGACCGCTCTGGTCCTCGGCTCCTGAGCCGCGGCCACCACCGCCCGGACCACCACCACCCGCACCGCCGCCCGTACCGCCACCGCCCTTACCGCCACCCGCATCACCGCCCGCACCGCCGCCGCCGCGGTCAGGACAGTGCCGGGCGGTGCACGGGGACGCCCTCGGGCACGGCCCGGCGCCTGGCCGCGGACGTGCCCGTCCAGCAGGTGCCGCGCCGCGCCAGCAGCCGGTGCAGCCACAGCTCCATCGAGACCAGCTCCGCGAGCCCGTCCAGCGGGACCGGGCGGCCTTCGGCCGCGTCGAGCAGCGCCTGCCGCACGACCCGGGCCTCGATCAGGCCGGCGTCCGCGAGCAGCGGGGCGGCGAAGAGGTCGAGCAGCTCGCGCAGAGCGGCCCGCAGCCCCAGCCTGGTCGCCGTCTCGTTCGGCGTGTGCGCGGTGGCGCCCCAGCCGGGCGGGAGCTCGCGCACCCCGGCCGAGTACAGGACGCTGCGCAGGATCTCCGCCCGGGCGCCCGGCTGCACACGCAGGGACTCGGGCAGGGCGCGCGCGGCCCGTACGACCTGGTTGTCGAGGAAGGGGGCGTGCAGGCGCTGGCTGCGGACCTCCACCGCCTGTTCGAAGACCCGGTGGTCGGCGGCCTGCCGGGCCAGCACGGAACGCGCCCGCGCCTCACCGGGCCGCAGCGACAGCGGGGGCCGCCCGGCCGCGGCCGTGAGCCGGATCGATACTTCCGCCAGTGCCTCCCCGGTGAGCCAGCCCGCGGCCGGACCCGGCCGGGACCAGGTCAGGGCGGCGAGTGAGGCGTCCACCGGACCGGAGGCGCTCGCGGTGATCCCGCCCTCACGGAGCCGGGCCGCGGCGGCCTCCATGCCCGCGCGGTACGTCGTACGGGCGAGCCGGCGGGCGGCCGCGTACACGGTGAGCGGCACCAGCAGGGACTCCCCGGCCGCCCCCGAGGCGGAGGCGGAGCGGGCCAGCGCCGCCACCGGGCGCAGCAGGTGGCGTCGGCGCCGGTCCATCAGGAGGTCCGCCATACGGGCCGGGTGGGCGTCGAGGACCTGCCGGGCGCCGTGGCCGGTGAAGTGGTCGGCGGCACCTGCGGCGAGCCTGCGGCGCTCGCGGGCGGCGAAGACCAGCGAGGGGCCCGGTTCGTCGGTGAGCGGGCCGTCCAGGTCGGTGTAAGGGAGGGCCTCGGCCGCGGCGGCGACCACGACGTGGTGCAGGCGCGGGTCGGCGGCGACGGCCCTGGCGCGTTCCAGTTCGTCCTCGCGCCCCTGCGGGGTGGCGAGGTCGTTGAAGGTGACGGCGAGCAGCCGGGCACCGGCGGGGCTGGTGAGGCTGCCGGGCGCTCCCGGCAGTCCGGCCGCGAGCAGGGCGAGCGTCGCGGAGGCGCTGCCGCCGGACAGGTCGGCGCCCACCCCGGGGGCCGGGGCGCCGCGGGCGGCACGCCGGTCGGCCGGGCCCATGCCGGGCACGGGGCCGGGATCGTACGGTGGCAGGGTGCCGGGAGCATGCCGCGGCGCCGTGAGCCGGGCGCGCACCGCGTCGACCAACGCTTCGCGTACGCCCTCCACCGCGCGGTCGGCGTCGGCCTCGGGCGCGGCCACCGCGAGCGAGGCGACCTGCTCGTAGCCGGTGATCTCGCGGGAGCCCTCGCGCAGGATGAGGGCGTGCCCCGGCGGGATGCGGCGGACTCCCGCGTACGGGGTGCCGTCGCCCAGTGCCTCGGGGCTGTCCGGGCAGGCCAGCAGGGCCGCGAGATGGCCGATGTCGAGCTGCGCCTCGATGAGGTCGGCGAGCGGGAGGGCGGCGGTGGCGTACGCGGTGCCGCTCGCCCAGGGGGTGTAGAAGACGGGCCGGGCGCCCGCGACGTCGCCGACGACGGTGATGCGGCGGCCGGCCTGGACGACGGCCGTGTAGCTGCCGGACCACTGGGTGAGGTGGCGCAGCGCGCCGCCGCGGGCCGCGAAGAGGGCCCGGCGCAGCTCGGCGTCGGTCGCGCCGCAGCAGCCGAGGACGGCGAGCCGGGTGAAGGGGTCGGCGGGATCGGCGGTGACGGTGCGGATCTCGTCGGGGCGCCAGTCGCCGACGGCCCAGAGCGGGTCGGGATCGCCCCAGAGCAGCTGGGCTCCGACGGGGTGGACGGTGCGTTCCGCGTCCGCGCCGGGGTCGGCCGCGTGGGCGGCGTCCGCGATGCCGCCGTGCAGGGGCGTGCCGTCGCCGCCGTACCCGCCGTACCCGCCCGGTCCGTGGCCGGCTCCCTGGCCGGAGACGCGGCCCGCCGTGCCGAAGCTCGCGGCGATACTGCTCCACCCCACCAACCAGCGCACCGCCGCCTCCCCAGCCCGTGGGCACATGACCGGGGCACGGGCAGCACGGACGGCGCTGAGGGCGCGGCCGACTGGACCCCGGTGGCTCGGGTCCATGCTGCCACGGGACAGGCGTGCGAGAGGGGTTATGGGGGGCGCACACGCAAACGAACGCGCTCCGGCCACACGGTATTTGACGTTCCGGTCCCACCGCCCCATAGGTCGCTTTCGGCCATTCTTCGGCCGCCTGGAGAGCCGTCGCGCGGTGTCGGCGCCCGGCGCGCGGGCGCGGTCCGGGAGGCGGATTCCACCCCCCGGACCGTTCCGCCACCCGCGGGGATTGAGGCAGCGGCATCCCCTGGCCCACCCGGTCCACGCAGCGGGCCGACCCACGCACCGCACATCGAATCGCCGGGCCCCCGGACCGGCCAGAGCGCACGGGCGGGCGCACGGCCACACGGGCGGAGCACGCTACGGGACGTGCGCCCCCGGCACCGGCGCCGGACCGGACCGCGCAAACGGACAACAATCTCGCCATACGGAAGTAAGGGCCTTAACGCTTGGGAGGCGGGGAACTACGCTGGGTTTACGAAATGCCGGGCGCCTATGCCCCGGCGGCGTATGCGTTGTATGCGTTCCGCGTGTGACGAGGGGTGGCGCATGTCCAGGGAGCTCCGCGAGCCCAACGAGAAGCTCGGCGCCGTCCTCGCCCTCGCCGGCATCAGCAACGCCGGGCTGGCCCGGCGGGTCAACGACCTCGGCGCGCAACGCGGCCTGACGCTTCGGTACGACAAGACGTCGGTGGCCCGGTGGGTGTCGAAGGGGATGGTGCCGCAGGGCGCCGCCCCGCACCTGATCGCCGCCGCCATCGGCGCGAAGCTGGGGCGGCCGGTGCCGCTGCACGAGATCGGCCTGGCGGACGCGGACCCCGCGCCCGAGGTGGGGCTGGCCTTCCCGCGCGACATCGGCGCGGCCGTGCGCTCGGCCACCGACCTCTACCGGCTGGACCTCGCCGGCCGGCGGGGCGGTGGCGGGATCTGGCAGTCGCTCGCGGGCTCGTTCTCCGTGGCGGCGTACGCGACGCCCGCCTCGCGGTGGCTGATATCTCCCGCCGACAGTTCGGTGGCGCGGGAACCGGCGGGTCCGGCGGGTCCGGCGCACCAACGGTCCACGGCTGCGGCCTCCTCCGCTCAGGACATCCGGGCGCAGGACCGAGCCGGGGCTCGGGCTCCGGGCGCCCCGGCGTGCGACCTCCCGTCACAGCAGTCGACCTCGCCCGGGACACCGGCGGCGCACGGCACGCCCGCGGCGGCTTCCGGGGCCTCTCCCGAGGGCCGTACGACCGGGCCGGCGACGGGCCCGATGTCGGCGCCGGCCGGCGCGCCGACAGGCCCGCCGACCACCGTTGTGCCCGCGCAGCAGGGCCCCGAAACGCCGCGCGACCACGTGCAGCGCGTGGGCCACAGCGATGTGACCAAACTGCGCGAGGCCGCCGAGGACGCCCGCCGCTGGGACTCCAAGTACGGCGGCGGCGACTGGCGTTCGTCGATGGTCCCCGAGTGCCTGCGGGTGGACGCGGCTCCGCTGCTGCTCGGCTCGTACACCGACGAGGTGGGCCGCGCCCTCTTCGGCGCGACGGCCGAACTGACCAGGCTGGCCGGTTGGATGGCCTTCGACACCGGCCAGCAGGAGGCCGCCCAGCGCTACTACATCCAGGCGCTGCGCCTGGCCCGCGCGGCCGCGGACGTCCCGCTCGGGGGCTACGTACTGGCCTCGATGTCCCTCCAGGCGACCTACCGGGACTTCCCCGATGAGGGCGTGGACCTCGCGCAGGCGGCCGTCGAGCGCAACCGCGGGCTGGCCACGGCGCGCACGATGAGCTTCTTCCGGCTGGTCGAGGCCCGGGCGCACGCGAAGGCGGGCGATTCGGCCGCCGCCGGTGCCGCGCTGCGGGCCGCCGAGGGGTGGCTGGAGCGGTCCCGCGAGGGCGATCCGGATCCGACCTGGCTCGGTTTCTACTCGTACGACCGGTTCGCGGCGGATGCGGCGGAATGCTACCGGGACCTCAAACTCCCCCGGCAGGTGCGGCGCTTCACCGAGCAGGCGCTGTCACGGCCCACGGAGGAGTACGTGCGGTCCCACGGGCTGCGGCTGGTCGTCAGCGCGGTCGCGGAGCTGGAGTCGGGCAATCTGGACGCGGCGTGCGCGGCGGGCACCCGGGCGGTGGAGGTGGCGGGCCGGATCTCCTCGGCGCGCACGACCGAATACGTACGGGACCTGCTGCACCGACTGGAACCCTACGGGGACGAACCGCGCGTCGCGGAGCTGCGCGAGCGGGCCCGGCCCCTCCTCGTGGCTCCGGCGTAGACCCGAGTGGCCTCGTTGTCGGTGCGGGGGTGCAGTATGCAGGGGTGGGAGGTGTCGGCGTGGGCGGTGGCGTGGACTGCGATGTGCTGGTGATCGGCGGCGGAATCGTCGGCCTGTCGACGGCGCACGCCTTGTCGCGCCTGGCTCCGGGTACGAGGGTGATCGTCCTGGAGAAGGAGTCGGGCCCGGCCCGGCACCAGACGGGCCGCAACAGCGGGGTGATCCACAGCGGGATCTACTACCGCCCGGGCTCGCTGAAGGCGCGCTTCGCGGTGCGCGGCGCCGCCGAGATGGTGAAGTTCTGCGCGGAGCACGGGATCCCGCACGAGGTGACGGGCAAGCTGATCGTCGCCACCGAGCGCGAGGAGCTGCCCCGGCTGCACGCCCTGGTCCAGCGCGGCCGGGAGAACGGCATCCCGGTGCGCGAGCTGGGCCCGGCCCAGATCACGGAGTACGAACCGCAGGTGCGGGGACTGGCCGCGATCCACGTCGGCAGCACCGGCATCGTGGACTACGGCCGGGTGAGCGCCCAGCTCGCGGAGTCCTCCGGCGCGGAGACCGTCTACGGCGCCGAGGTGGACCTGATCTCGCGCCGCGCGTCGGCGGTGGCCGTGCGCACCACGGCGGGGCTGGTCTTCCGGGCCCGGATGCTGGTGAACTGCGCGGGCCTGCACTGCGACCGGATCGCCCGCCTGGCCGGAGACGACCCGGGCATGCGGATCATTCCCTTCCGTGGCGAGTACTACGACCTGACCCGCCCGGACCTGGTCCGGGGGCTGGTCTACCCGGTGCCCGACCCGGCCTTCCCCTTCCTCGGGGTGCACCTCACCCGCGGCATCGGCGGCGGTGTCCACGTCGGCCCCAACGCCGTGCCCGCGCTGGCCCGCGAGGGGTACGACTGGTCGACGGTGCGCCCGCGGGACATCGCGGACGAGCTCGCCTGGCCGGGCGCCTGGCGGATGGCCTCCCGGCACTGGCGGTACGGGACGGGCGAGATCCACCGCTCGCTGTCGAAGCAGGCCTTCACCCGGGCCGTGCGCCGCCTCCTGCCGGCCGTCACCGCGGCGGACCTGCGGCCCGCCGCGGCCGGGGTCCGGGCGCAGGCCGTCCTGCGCGACGGCATGCTGGTGGACGACTTCCTGATCCGCGACGCCCCGCGCACGGTCCACGTCCTCAACGCGCCCTCCCCCGCGGCGACGGCCTCCCTCCCGATCGGCCGCGAAATCGCCACCCGCGTCCTGCGCACCCTCGGCTCCTCCTGAGCGGCCCGAGGGGGGTGTACGGAGGCGCCGCGCCGGGGGCGGGGGGGGGGCAGCGGCAGGGACGCAGAACGTGATCTGTGGCGCGTCACACCGCTCACGACTCCGCTCCCCCAGGGCGCCGTACGTCATGCGGTCCCGGCCGCCCCCACCCCGCCCCCACTCCACCCCACGGCACCGTCCCCGGCACCGCCCCCACCCCGCAGCGCCCGGCAGGAACCGGGCAGGGCCCACCGCCCCGTCGTAGAATCAGCGCATTGTGTCTGAGTCCCTGAACCCCACGCCGCCCGCCGTCCCGGACGCCCCCGTCGCCGACTACTCCGCCGACGCCGTGCCGGAGGCGAACTCGTACGTGCCCCCGAAGTGGCGCACCGAGCCCCGCTTCCCCGACGGCCCCGCGCCGGACCCGGCCGGCTCGCACCACGAGCGGCGGATCCGGAGCTTCCAGCCCCGGCGCAGCCGGGTCACCACCGGCCAGGGCGAGGCCCTCAAGCGGCTCTGGGGCACCTGGGGCCTGGACATCGACGGCCACTCGGTCATCGACCTCAAGGCCCTCTTCGACGGCCTCCCGGTCGTCCTGGAGATCGGCTTCGGCATGGGCGAGGCCACCGCGCAGATGGCCGCCGCGGACCCGGCCACCGGCATCCTCGCCGCCGACGTGCACACCCCCGGCCAGGGCAACCTCCTCGCCCTCGCCGAGCGGGGCGGGCTGAGCAATGTGCGCGTCGCCAACGGCGACGCGATCATCCTGCTCCGCGAGATGCTGCCGCCCGACTCGCTCGCCGGGATCCGCGTGTACTTCCCGGACCCGTGGCCCAAGGCCCGCCACCACAAGCGCCGGCTGATCCAGCCCGAGTTCCTCACCCTGGCCGCCACCCGGCTGGCGCCCGGGGGCGTACTGCACTGCGCGACCGACTGGGAGCCGTACGCCGAGCAGATGCTCGAAGTCCTCACGGCGCACCCCGACTTCGAGAACACCCAGGCGGACGGCGGCTATGCCCCGCGGCCCGACTTCCGGCCGCTCACCCGCTTCGAGGGACAGGGTCTCGACAAGGGGCACGTCGTACACGACTTGCTCTTCCGTCGCACGGAGAACTGACAACGTCACCGCCCGTGTCGGAGCGGATCGCTAGGGTCATGATGTGTTCCGAGCGCTCCGCCCCGTGTTCACGCGTCCGTCCGGCACGGTCCGCACGTGCGCGCTCCTCGTCCTGCTCGCCGCCACCGGCATCGCCATCCTGGAGCTCGTACGGGAGCAGACCGGCACCCCGGGCTTCTTCGTCGGCCTCGGCCTGGCCCTGCTGCCGGTGGCGCCCCTCATGGCGGCCTTCCGGTGGCTGGGGCGGGCCGCGCCCGCGCCCTGGTCCCAGCTGCTGTTCTGCTTCGGCTGGGGTGCCTGCACCGCGGCCCTGATCGCCATACTGGCCAACAACTTCGCCACCGAGTGGATAGCCGCGGCCACCGCCGACCCCTCGGGGGCGGACCGGCTCGGCTCGGTCGCCATCGCCCCGGTGGTGGAGGAGAGCGCCAAGGCAGCCGCCCTGCTGCTGGTGTTCGCGTTCCGAAGACGGCATCTCACCGGCCCCGCCGACGGATTCGTGGTGGCCGGCTTCACCGCGACCGGCTTCGCCTTCACCGAGAACATCCTCTACCTCGGCAACGCCTTCGTTCAGGACCTCGCCGACGGCACCACCGGCGTGCTGAACTCGGTCACCGCGGCGACCTTCTTCGTACGGGTCGTGCTGTCGCCGTTCGCGCACCCGCTGTTCACGGTGCTCACCGGGCTCGGAGTGGGTGCCGCCGCGGCCCGAGCCCGCCGCTCGCACCGGATCTGCCTGCCGCTGCTCGGCCTGGCGGCGGCCATGGGCATGCACGCCCTGTGGAACGGCTCCTCGCAGTTCGGGGACCACGGTTTCCACATCGTCTACGCCTGCGTGATGGTTCCGGCGTTCGGGCTGCTGGTGTGGCTGGCGGTGCGGATACGGCACCGCAGGCTGCGGGCCGTCGCCGACGAGCTCGCGCTGTACGCGGCCGCGGGCTGGCTGGCTCCCGCCGAGGTGCCCGCCCTGGCCTCGATGCCGGCCCGGTCGCTGGCCCGCGCCCTGGCGCGGCGCAGCGGGGGCCGGGCCGCCGGACGCGCGGTCGCCCGCTACGAGGCGGACGCGGCAGCCCTGGCCCTGCTGCGGAACCGGGCCCGCCGCGGGAGACCGTCGCCGGAGGCGGACTTCGCGCGCCGGGAGCGGGAGTTGCTGCACCGGCTGTGGCAGCGCCGCGCGACGGCGGCACCCGCACTGGCCAGGGCGGCGGTGCTGGAGGAGCTCCTTCCGCCCTGGTCCCACGCAGCGCAGCCGACGGACGGTGTCACGGTGGCCGGCCCGGCGGCCGTTCCAGGGCCGCGACGGGAGGAAGCGCGACGGGAGGAGGTACGCCGGGAGGAACCGTTCCTCAGACGTTCAGGCCCTTGGACTCCAGCCACGCCAGCGGGTCCATCGTCGATCCGCCCTTGCGTACTTCCAGGTGGAGATGGGGTCCGGTGACGTTCCCGGTGGCGCCGACCCGGCCGATGGTGTCGCCGGCGCCGACCGCACCGGAGGTCACCGACATCGAGGAGAGGTGGCAGTACCAGACCTCCGTGCCGTCCTCCAGCTCCAGCACGATCCGGTAGCCGTACGCCCCGGACCAGCCGGCCGAGGTGATCTTCCCCGCCCCGACCGCCTTGGCGGGAGTACCGGTCGGAGCCGCGAAGTCGAGGCCGGTGTGGTGACCGGAGGACCACATGGAGCCGGCCACCCCGTAGTGCGAGGTGAGGGTGTAGGCGGAGGTGGGCAGGGACCAGCTGCCGGCCGACGCGGCGGGGCGCTCCTGCGCCGCCTTGGCCTCGGCGGCCTTCCGGGCGGCCTCGGCCTCCTCCGCGGCCTTCGCCTCGGCCTCGGCCCTGGCCTCCTCGGCCGCCTGACGGGCCGCTTCCAGCTTGTCCTTGGCCTCCTGGGCCGCCGCCTCGTGCGCGGCGCGCTCGGCCTCCGCACGGGCCTTCGCCTCGGCGGCCTCCGCTTGCGATTCGGCCTGCTGCAGGATGCGGTTGCGCAGGACCTCGCCCGCGTCGGCGCCCCGGTCGGCCTGCTGGGCGATGATCCCGGTCGTGCCGGCTGCTTCGGCCTGCCTGCCGGAACCCCCGTTGTCCTGGCGCTCACTGTCCCCGGGCATCAGGCCGGGGAGGGAGGGGATGGATATCGCGACCTGCGGCCGGTCCTGCGCGGTGGCGATGCCGCTGGCTCCGACCGCCGCGATCACACCGACGCCGAGAACGGTGGAGCTGCGGGCAAGTCCCCCGCGCTGCTTGGCCACCCGGTGCTTGCCCCGGACCGGACGGACCGAGTCCTCGGTGGGGTTCCACTCGCCCCAGGCACCCGCGGTGGGCGGCTCCTGGAATGCGATGCCTTCAGGAGCAGGCGAGTTGGAGGCCACGGGGGCACACTCCTCATTGACACGCACGCGCACGGTGCCGTCTCTTGCGACGGCCGGGACGACCGCGCTGCGTTATCGAAAGGTAATAGAAGTGAGGGAGTGATTCCAAGCTGTTGCGCTTGATCATTCCCACCAATCAGCCACGCCCTGGCTTGCTTTGGCCATTCCTTTTCGCCTGATAGAGGTGCCAACTAGGACAAAAATCAGGCGACTCGACCACCTCTCCAGCCATGGACGCAAAATGATTGACCCTCAATCAGCTTGCGCAGAGCGCCCACCCCCTCACGCACCGTCACATCTTCCTGTGCGGAGCGGCGTGGCCGGCTCCGCCGGGGCGGGCGCCGCGAGCCCCGTACGTCGCCCACCGCCGGGCGCACCCCGCCCGGGGCCTCCTGCGCCGCGTACGGGGCCCTGCCGACGAAGGCGTCGGCCTGCGCGGCCCCGGCGATCCCCGGGCGGAGGCCGGCCGCGCCGCGGGCCGGGAGCACGACGAAGGCCCGGCTCCCAAGGGAACCGGGCCTTCGCCTTCAGTAGCGGGGACAGGATTTGAACCTGCGACCTCTGGGTTATGAGCCCAGCGAGCTACCGAGCTGCTCCACCCCGCGTCGGTGAACACAACTGTACGCCATCCGGGAGCGGCCCTCCGCCAATTCCTCGCCGGCCCGCCCCACGAGGAGCATCACCGCAGGTCAAGGCCCTAAAACAGGACCGAACCGGCACCTCCGAAACGAAGATCATCTCTGTTGCACGGCGGTGACACTGCAGGGATGGTTCCGCGATCAGTTCCGGGTGAAGATTCATCTGTCGCCAGGGCCAGGGGGAACACGAACCGGCCGGACGACACCGACCACACCGACCGGCTCGGCGCTCTGCCGATGCCCTTGTGATTCCCGGGGGGAGTCCACCATGTCCGTTCGCACCGCTGCCGCCATCGCAGTCGTCGCCGGCGTTGTCACCACTCTGCTGCCGCTCTCGGCCACCGCCGCGTCCGCCGCGCCCGCCGCCGACGACCACGCCGTGCTGCGTACGGAGATGGGCGCTCCCGTCCCCGGCGGCCCGCTGACCCGCGGCGGCGCCACCGAGACCTTCGACCTGACGGTGAAGAACCCGACCGGCAAGGCCGTCGAGTACAAGCCGTGGATGCTGCTCGACCCCACGGGCCCGAGCCGGCTCGACGAGAACGACATCGTCTTCAAGGTCGAGGCGGTGGACGCCCCGGCGACCGAGTCCCACATCGGCCAGCAGGACGGCGGGTGGCAGGGCCAGTTCTCCCCCTCCGCCGAAGGGCCCGGCGCCGGCTTCGACATCCCCGCGAACGGCAAGATGACCTGGAAGGTCACCATCGGTCTCGGCGCGAACTACCCCACCAACAACGGCGACTTCCATCTCACCGCCGCCAGCTCCAACTACTCCGTCGCCCCCGGCGGACGGGACTCCCGCCTCTTCAAGGTCGACCCGCAGATCAAGACGGGCGAGCTGAAGACCTGGTTCAAGCAGGTCAGTTCGGGCAAGGACGGCCAGGAGCAGCGCGCCTACCTGGACCTGAACCACCAGGCCACCGGTGACGGCACCTTCGGCACCGCCCTCGCCACCAGCCTGACCCTCTCCCACCCGGGCGAGCAGGACGCCGACTTCCGCCTGCAGGCCCTGATCGACGGCCGCTGGCAGGACCTGAAGGCCGAGGACAGCCGCTACGAGCTGCCGCGCATCGCCAAGGGCTTCGGCGCCGCCTCCGGCGTCCACACCCAGCCCCTGCGCCTCAGCCTGGGCAAGAACACCAAGCTGACGCAGCGCACCACGATCACGATGGAGGCCGAGGTCCGCCAGGCCGAGGGCAACACCTGGCCCATCAAGAGCGCCCAGGTGCAGTTCCCGCTGGTCCCGATCACGGAGCCGGCACCCACCGAGCCGACCACGAACCCGACCACCCCGACCACCACCCCGTCCCCGACCGCCACTCCCTCCGCCGGCACGGCGGTCCGCCAGGCCGTCGCCACCACCACCGGCAACTCCGACGTGACGACCACGGGCTCCTCCACGGGCTCGCTGGCCAGCACCGGCGCCGGCTCGTCCACCGGTCTGTACGCCGGCCTCGCCGCGGCCCTGGTCGCACTCGGCGCGGCCGCCGCCTGGCTCGGCCGTCGCCGCCGCACCAACATCTGATCGCACTTCCCCACACCCCGGAACACCCCGTAACACCCCGAAGCGCCCCGCCCGATCCCTCGGGCGGGGCGCTTCACGTGTGCGGGGACGCGGTCAGACGTCCGCGGGTGCGCGGTGGCGGGTCAGGACGCGGGTGGTGGAGCCGTCGTCCTCCCGCACGTCCCGGACGTGCGCGAAGCCGATGCGGGTCAGCAGGGCCAGGGAGGCCGTGTTGGGCGCGGCCACCGTGGCGTGCACCTCGGTCAGGCCGAGCGCGTCGAAGCCGTACGCGACGACCGCCTCCGCGATCTCGGTGCCGAGGCCGGATCCCCAGGCGCCGGGGGCGAGGGCGTAGATGATCTCGTGGCCGTCGACCTCGTCGGTCCGCTTGATCTCGGCGTGCCCGACCAGCAGTCCGTCCCTGCGCACGGCCCAGACGTCGAAGAGGCCCTCGGCGTAGACCTTGGTGAAGACCCGCCCGAACAGGGCGCGGTCCTCGGCCTCGGTGGTCGGGCCGTCCCCCATCCACCGGGAGACCCGGACGTCCTGGAAGAGGGCCACGAAGGCTTCCTCGTCCTCGGGGGTGTACGGGTCGAGCAGCAGGCGTTCGGTACGCAGAACCGGAGTCACGGCGCCGACGCTACCGCCCACCACCCTCGCGGCTCACCCGGTTTACGGCCCGGCCGGACACGGCACAGTGCCCCGTCCGCGGGCGGCGGTCGCGGTCGTGGTCGCGGTGCCGTTCCTGTGGTCGCCCGACGCGCGGGGCATCGCCCGTATCGTGGGCCCGGCCAGCATCGGCCTGCTGCTGCTCTTCGTTTCCGAGGTGCAGCTCTTCGCCCTGAACGGCGCGACGTTCGCCGTGTCCGCCGTGGCGCTGCGCCGGCTGGCTGGCTCACCGCGAGGGGCCTTCGTCGCCGACGGGGTCATGGCCACAGGAACGCCGCTCGGCGCCTTGCCGGCAGCCTCACGACTGCGGCGGCGGGATGCGGCTCGGCCGGCCTTCTCGACGGCCGGCCGGTGAACCGTGGTGCTCAAGAGTGAAGGGCGGGGCGGCCGGATTCGAACCGGCGTCCTCCTCCATGATGTGTAGGCGCACTACCTCTGTGCTACGACCCCGCTTGCGGTGATCATAGGCAGCCCGCCCCATCACGGGGCCAGCGATTTTCCGGGGGCTTCGTGCCTCACCCCCCGCCGGTGGTGCAGGTCCGGCGAGGGGCGAGGCGGTCGGAGGGTTGACGGTTACGCCGCGACCGCTTCCGGCTTCCACTCGGCCGCGGCGAGCGCGAGCCAGTACTCGACGGTCACGTTCTCGAACGGGACGCCGATCTCCGGGTAGATGCGGGTGTGCATGGCGCCGAACCAGGCGCCCCGACGGTCGTCGCATGGGGATACCGCAAGATCGGGGGCGCGCGCCCATGGGCGCGCGCGGACCCGCACGACGTGATGCTGCTCGACCTCCGCTGATCTGCTCCCGCGCGCGAGGCGCAGCGACCGGTCGTGGCGCGGGCAGGTCCCGCGATCCCAGGGGACTCGGGGGACGCGGTGCCGTCCCTGCTCGGGTGGGAGCGGGACGACTCGCGACCGAGGAGGCGTACCCGTCGTCCCCCCGTCCGTCCCCCGCACGCGGCAGGCCGTTCGTACCGCCGGGCTCGCCTCGGGCTCACATCAGGCCACCGGACGCCCCGGGCACGGCAAAGCGCCCCACCCGAAGAAGTCGGATGGGGCGCTGAGGCGCAGGTCAGAGGAAAGTTCCTCCGCCTCGCGAGCGGTAGGCCATGTCGGACTCGAACCGACAACCAACGGATTAAAAGTCCGCTGCTCTGCCAATTGAGCTAATGGCCCTCCAGGTGCTCACCCCAGAGCATAGCCGGACAGCGCCGGTCAGCCGATCGGGTATCGGCCGACCGGCCTGTCGGCGTCGGTTCAGGGGCGGTCCGGCGGCCGGACACGGGGGACGGAAACCATCCCACGCCGGGGCGATCGGGATGACTGACGTCATGTCACCGGTAGGTCTCCCCGCAATGCGACAGGGCCCCCACGACCGGAGGTCGCGGGGGCCCTGTCAGGGGTTCGGCTCAGCTGATGTCAGCCGTTGCGCTTCCAGCGCGGCTTGTCGTCGCGGCGGCCGAAGCCGCCGGAGGGACGGTCGTCGCGGCGGAAGCCGCCACGGTCGCCACCGCGGTCACCGCGGTCGTCACGGTTGAAGCCACCCGACGGACGGTCATCGCGACGGAAACCACCCGACGGACGGTCATCACGGCGGAAAC
>NZ_JBIVFO010000036.1:25484-88840 GCF_044748225.1 Streptomyces sp. NPDC090021
CCGCCACGGTCGCCACCGCGGTCACCGCGGTCGTCACGGTTGAAGCCACCCGACGGACGGTCATCGCGACGGAAACCACCCGACGGACGGTCATCACGGCGGAAACCGCCACGGTCGCCACCGCGGTCACCGCGGTCGTCACGGTTGAAGCCACCCGACGGACGGTCATCACGACGGAAACCACCCGACGGACGGTCATCGCGACGGAAACTACCCGACGGACGGTCATCGCGACGGAAACCACCCGACGGACGGTCATCACGGCGGAAGCCACCACGGTCACCACCGCGGTCGCCGCGGCGGTCGTCACGGTCGTCACGGCGGAAGCCGCCGCGGTCGCCGCGGTCGCCACCGCGGTTGTCCCGGCGCTCGTAGTTGCCGCGGTCGTCGCGCTGGGCGCGGTTCTCCTCGCGGCGCTCCTGCGCGGCGATCTCGGCGGCGGCGGCAGCGGCGGCAGCCGCGACCTCGGCCTCGGCGGCCTCGGCCACCTCGGCGACGGCGGCCTCCGGGTCCTCGCCCCGCTCGCGCGCGGAACGGGCGACCAGGCGGTCGGCCTCCTCGCGCAGTTCGGCGGCGCGGCGCGTCATGCGCTCCAGCTGCTTGGTGAGCTCGGCGACCTCGCGCTCGGCCTGCTTGGCGGCGTTGTTCGCGGAGTCGGCCTGGACCTCGGTCAGCGAACGGGCACCGGTGATCTCGGCGACCTCCGGCTCGAAGGCGCCCGCGCCCTGCACGATGTGGCGCGAGGCGTCGACGCCCGCGTCCTCCATCAGGCGGAAGATCTGGCGGCGCTGGTGCGGCAGCGCGAGGGAGACGACGACACCGGACTTGCCGGCACGGGCGGTACGGCCCGAGCGGTGCAGGTAGTCCTTGTGGTCACCGGCCGGGTCCACGTTCAGGACCAGGTCGATGCCGTCGACATGGATGCCTCGGGCGGCGACGTCGGTGGCGACGAGCGCGTTGACGTAGCCGTCCTTGAAGTCCGCGAGGACGCGGGTACGGGCGCCCTGCGTCATACCGCCGTGCAGCGCGTCGGCCTTCACGCCGGCCTCGACGAGCTGCTCGGCGATGCGGTCGGCGCCCAGCTGGGTGCGGACGAAGATGATGGTGCGGCCCTTGCGGGCGGCGATGGCGGCCGTGACCGGCGCCTTGTCCTTCGGCTTCACGACGAGCACGTGGTGCGTCATGGTCGTGACGTTGCCCTGGGCGCTGTCGACCTCGTGCGTGACGGGGCTGGACAGGTAGCGCTTGACCAGGGTACCGATCTCGTTCTCCATGGTGGCGGAGAAGAGCATGCGCTGGCCGCCCTCGGGGATCTGGTCGAGCAGCTCGGTGACCTCGGGCAGGAAGCCCAGGTCGGCCATCTGATCGGCCTCGTCGAGGACCGCGACCTGGACGTTCTCCAGGGAGCAGGCACCGCGGTTGATGATGTCGCGCAGTCGGCCCGGGGTGGCGACGAGGATGTCGACACCGCGCTCCAGAGCGTAGATCTGGTTGCTCATGGAGGTACCGCCGCAGACAACCTTCATCTTCAGGCCGAGGACGTCGCCGTACGGCTGCAGCGCGTCAGCGACCTGCATCGCGAGCTCACGGGTCGGCGTGAGGATGATCGCGCGGGGCTTCTTCTTCTCGGTGTGGCCGCCGGCCAGCGTGGCCAGGGTCGGCAGACCGAAGGAGAGGGTCTTGCCGGAGCCGGTGCGGCCGCGGCCGAGGATGTCCTTGCCGGCCAGGGCGTCCGGGATGGTCGCGGCCTGGATCGGGAAGGGGGTGGTGACGCCGTTCTGAGCGAGCTTGCGCACGATGCCCTCGGGCAGACCCAGGTCACCGAAGGTGATCGTGGGCTCGGCGTCGGCATCGGCGTCGAAGTCGGAGGAGTCCTCGAAGGACCCGCCGCTCACGTCCGCCTCGAGAGCCTCGATGATTCCCTCGGCCTCTGCGGCCTCGATGGCCTCGGTGACCACAAGGGCTTCGGTGTCGATGATCTCGTTGGAGTCGTTCTCGGGCATGACGGAACGGTCAGAACTGGAAATGGACATGCGAAATGCGAAACCTTCCGGAGTCTCGGCACGCGCCCAAACTCCGTGAATCGCAAATCGACCGCCTCAATGCGGTCAGCCACGGCTAGGGAGAGTACGCGCCACGCGGCGCTCTTCGGATTCGGCGCCGGGCAATGGGATCAAACGATCTATAACCATACGCACCCTCCCCGGGGTCTGGCAAGTCGGCCCGGTGGATTCACTGCTGACCTGCACAAACACCTCGGATCGGGAGGGTGCCGCCACGCCTCCGGAAGCCGTCACCGGCCGAGGACGCCCCTAGACGTGGGGTTCGGGCTGGGTGCTGGGCTCCGGCTGCGGGCTCGACGGACTCGGCGTGGGTTCCGTCACAGGGGGCGTCGGAAGCGGCGGCTGCGGGGTCGGGCTCGCCGACTGCTGGCCGCCGCCCGAGCCGCCCGAGCCGCCCGGCCCGCCCGGGCCACCGGGACTCGAACCGCCGGAACCACCCGTCGGCGGCTGCTGGGGACCCTGGCCGCCGGCCCCGCCGCCCGGTCCCGCCGACGGTGCGGCCGCGCCCGGCGCCCCGCTCGGCGTAGCCGGGCCGGGGGTGGCCCCGGTCGCGCCGGAGGCCTTGCCGTCCTCCTTGTGCTCGCCGCCCTCGCTCTGCGTACCGTCCTTCGCTCCGTGCCCGTTGCCCCGGATCCCGGAGCCCCGCCCGGGGGTGTCCCCGGTGCCCGCCTCGGAGCCCGCGCGCTGCTCCGCTTCTGCGGAGGGCCCGGGCTTCGCCGCGTCCTCGCCGATGCTCATGCAGCCGGCCGTCGCCGCGACCGCGAGCGCGGTGACGGCCAGTCTGAGGGAAGCGGACAACTGGCGCACGGGGGCACCTCCGGAGCCTGGGGAGCCTGGGGACGGGAGGCCCGCAGGAGCGGGTCGTCGTGCCCAACTCCCTTTGCCCCGTAAGGGACACGCCCTCAGGCGAACAGTTGTCGCGCCACTTGCGAGCCGAGGTGCACCGCGCCCAGCCCGACCAGCACCGACATCGCGACGTTCGCCGCCGCCAGGAAACCCCATCCGCGCTCGGCCAGCCGCAGCGTCTCGTACGAGAAGGTCGAGTACGTGCTCAGCGCCCCGCACAGCCCGGGCCCCAGCAGCAGCACCACCCACGAGGAAGCGGCCCCGGCGAGCGCCGCGCCGGTCAGCACCCCCAGCACCAGGCAGCCGGCCGCGTTCACGACGAAGGTCCCCCACGGGAAGACGGAGTCGTGCCGCTGCTGCACCGCGCGGTCCGTCAGGTAGCGCAGCGGGGCACCCACGACCGCGCCCGCCACCACGAACAGCCAGTTCACCGGAGCTCCGGAGCCGTTCCCCGGCCCGCCCCGCGGCCACGCACGGCGAACCGGGTCACCGAGGCCGCCGCCCACACCGCGCCCAGCGCGGCCACCACCGTGAGCCCCGCGTAGGCCAGCGCGGTCCGCGCCTCCCCCTCGTCCAGCAGTCGCGAGAAGTCCGTCGCGTAGGTGGAGAAGGTGGTGAAGCCGCCGAGCACGCCGACCCCGGCGAAGGGCCGCAGCAGCGGGTGCGGCGCCGTCCGCCCGCCCTCGCTGATCAGCACCATCAGGACGCCGATCAGCGCACACCCGGAGGCGTTGATCCACAGGGTCGCCCACGGGAAGGCGCCGGGCGCGGCCGGCCACAGCAGGGAGATCCCGTACCGGGCCGAGGCCCCCACGCCGCCGCCGACGGCCACCGCCGCGAGCACCCGGCCCTGCGGCTCGGCCCGCTGCGCGGGCACGTGCAGGTCGACGTCCGGGTCGATCGCCTCGGCGACGCCGGGGACGGGCCGGGAGCCCCTCCGGCTCACCCGTACCCCAGCGCGTGCAGCCGTTCGTCGTCGATCCCGAAGTGGTGGGCGATCTCGTGCACGCAGGAACACCCGCCAGACACCTTGTCCGACCACGGATTTAGGCTGGTCAGCGGGGTAAGGGGAGGTTTGTATGTCACCACGAGAGCCATTCTCGCGCGCCGCCGCCATCCTGCGCGCGATCCTGTACCTGCGGATCTCGGATCTCACGGACACGTCCACGTCCATTCCCCGCCAGGAGAAGGCGGGCCGGGGCCGGGCCGAGGACCTGGGCGCGGAAGTGACCAAGGTCTTCAAGGACGAGGACAAGTCCGGGTTCCACACCTACGTGAACCGGCCCGACTGGGAAGCCGCCCTCACCATGCTCCGCGAGCGCCTGGCGGACGTGTTGATCGTCTTCAAGGTGGACCGCGCGACGCGCCAGGGCATCCCGCAGGCATCGGAGATCATCCGGATCGTCTACGAGACCGGGTGCCGCTTCATCTCCATCGCGGACGGGATCGACTCGAACAACGAGGGCTGGGAGATCCAGCTCACATTGGCCGCGCACCAGGCCCACAAGGAATCCAAGAACACGTCCATCCGGGTCACGGACCTGCGGGCGGACGAGCGGGACGAGGGCCGCTGGATGGGCAGCCGCCCGTACGGCTTCGTCGTCACGCCGGAACGGAAGCTCACCCCTCACCCGGAGGAGTCGGAGATCATCCGCGCCGTGGTCGCGAAGCTCCTGGACGGCCAGTCCCTGCGCTCCGTCGCGAAGTGGATGAACGACCAGGGCTACGACTCCCCGCGCTGGGCGAGCCGGAAGCAACGCATCGCCCAGCTCGAAGCCAAGGGCGAACCTCTCAAGGCGCAGAAGCTCCGCGAGAAGCCGATCAAGACCCCGAACTCATGGTCGTGGCCCGTCGTCCGACAGCTTGTGATCTCGCCCACCCTGGCCGGGTACCTGCCTCACAAGGGTGAAGTCCACCGTCACACCGTGACCGGCGAGATGGTCCGGGTCAGCGAGGAGATCATCAGTTTCGCGGATCACACACGCCTGCGGTCGATGTTCGGCAGCCGGGTCCCCGTCCACTGGACCCGGGAGGCCACGCCCGGCAGCAAGTCCAAGGAGACGGGCCGGGCGGTCACCGGTCTCATGTCGGATTACCTCTACTGCGGCGAGTGCGGGTCCCGTATGTCCTACGACACAGCGTTCGTACGGAAGGGTGAAGTCTGGCCCCGCTACCGCTGCATCCGCCGACACTTCAGCGGACGATGCCCCGGCGTACTGATCAGCGGCACCCATGCCGATGCCCTGGTGACCGAAGCGATGATCAACCGCCTCGGCGCCCTCGATGACGACGACCCGGCGATCCTGGCCATCGCTCAGCGCTGGGCCGACATGAAGCACCCGGACCGCAAGGCCCGCCGATCCCAGCTTGAGGCCCTGATCCGGGAAGAGGAACAGTTCCTCGACCGCTTGGAGGACGAGAAACTGAACGGCCTCTTCCAGGGCACGCGCGGCGAAGCCCGCTTCAAGCGCCGCTACGACGTGAGCAACGGGCGGCTGGACGGGTACGAGAAGGAGCTGAGGGAGCTCCCAGAAGGACAGGCACTCGACATCACGTTCCTGCGGGACACGGAGCTCTTCAAGGAAGCGTGGGCGAACTGGCCGCTGGCCGAGCGCCGCGAGACCGTCGGTCTCGTGCTGGAACGCGCCTGGG
Source organism: Streptomyces sp. NPDC090021 (assembly GCF_044748225.1). Classification (NCBI taxonomy): domain Bacteria; kingdom Bacillati; phylum Actinomycetota; class Actinomycetes; order Kitasatosporales; family Streptomycetaceae; genus Streptomyces; species Streptomyces sp. NPDC090021. The sequence continues at coordinate 31,046 of NZ_JBIVFO010000036.1, forward strand.
TCTTCAAGGCCCGCAAGACCGGTGTCCGCCCGTCCTTCGACCGCCTACGCTTCTGGTGGGTCGGGGAGGAACGCCCCGAAGGTCTGACGTTCCCCACAACGCTCGCTGAGGCCAACGCCAAGCCGGCGCCCGCCTAGCCGCTCAGAGACCCCCAGTCATGCGTACAGCCCCGGATGGTCCCCGCGGACCACCGGGGCTGTCTTGTGCCCGCAGGCAGGCGTACGGGCGTTCCGTGGCTGTTCGCCAGCGAGCCGCGGGGTAGGGCTGCCTGACCAGCGGGGCGATCGGTGTTGGAGTGACGGTTACAACCGATTTTTTGGAACACATAGAAAAAATAAGAAAGAAGAGAGAACGGCGTCTCGAACAGCACTGCGCCACTGGCAGTCCGTCGGGCGCCCCTTGCTCTCCTCAACACACAGAGGGACGGAGGAGAACACCGATACTGCCTGGCAGGGTCCGGGAAACCTCCGGCTTCCACTATGGCAAACCCAAGAATCAACCGGATCCCCAGCGCGCAGTGCGGGCAAGGCTTGCTCTCCACCACTACGGAAAGAGCAACCGGCACGGCCCCGCGAACTGCGAGGGCAGGCAAGGGCTGCTCTCCACGTAGACCGGAGCAAGAGCGTCCAACCTCACTCCGAGCGGGGCCACCGCCCATGAGTAACCACCCTCCGGGGTGCCGAAAGGGGTTGTAAGCGCGTGCGGTCCCCGTTGCGTCCGGACCGGACCCGAGCCGGCGAGGACATCGAGCACCAGGACCACGGCGAGCACCAGGGGGCCGCACATGCGCTGTATCGACTGCACCGAGCCCGCGACCCATCGGGGACGCTGTACGGCTCATCACGCCGCGTACGAGGGACGAGCGAGTGTCCGTTCCCGCCGAGCACGTAGCCGGCGACGAGCGGCCCGGTACGACGCTGCGGCCCGACTCCGCCGGAGGGTGGACGGGCGGGGCTCGGCCTGGTGCGACTGGTGCCTAGCCGACTTCCCCGCGGACGGGGTGGATGTGGATCACGTGCGCCCGCCGTCCCTCGGTGGCGAGGACACGGACGGCAACGTGCAGGTGCTGTGTCACGGCTGCCACCAGCTCAAGACAGCAACCGAGTTCGGTGGGGTGGGGGGCTCTAGCGCTGCGCCCACCACGTGAGTGCAGCTCCGCATCCTGTGGACACGAGAGTCACGAGCCATGCCGGAACGCGCTGAACGCGGATGCCGGAGCCGTCGCGGAAGTGGAGCGTGAGCAGCGGCTTCTCATCAGGCTTCAAGGGCTCGTGCTGCGACATGGCTAGAGATCCTTTCAGGAATGGTCTGCCTCCGCAGTTTGGCGAGGCATGTTCATCCTGCCCAGGTCCGGCCTCCGATTACTACCACCCCTTTCGGCGGCATAGAATAGCTAGATTTAACTAAATGAAGTGAATTCTCGTTTCTGAGAACTCTCACTTCCGAGAATTCTCGCGTCCGAGAGGTGCCCCCATGCCCCGACGACCCCGCCCCCCTGGCTCAGTACCCGGGTGTCCGGAACTGGCCGCCCGTGGTGGCCGCTGGAGACGTGAACCACGTGCGCCCGTTGCCCCTCCGTGGCGAGGACAGAGACGGCAACGTGCAGGTCTTGTGTCACGGCTGCCACCAACTCAAGACGGGGACCGAGTTCGGGGGCGCGTCCTAGTGGTCGCCGGGGTCGCCTTGCTCGCCGTTCTGGGAAGCTCGCCAATTCGACAGCGCACAGACAGCCAGCACCCCGAGGACGCAGGCTCCCGCCGTGCGGATGATCGACAGTTGCACTCGCTCGGACACGTTCGCGCCCCGTACGTGCAGGCCGTCCTTCCCGGCGTTCAATTCGAACGTCGTGCTCGCCGGGGTGGGCTCCGCATCATCGGCACTGACCAGTTCAGACATGGGGGTAGGACACCGCATCCCCTGGGGCACGTCAAACCTGCATGTCCCTTGTCTGCGGAAGGCACCCCCCATGCCGCGTAGACCCCGCCCCCCGTGCTCTGTACCCGGGTGCCCCGAGTTGACCGCCCGCGGTGGCCGCTGCGCCGCTCATGAGCGCGAGGCGACTGCGCAGCGGGTCACACCGGGGACGAGCGCGTACGGGCCTCGCTGGCCTTACATCCGCCGCACGTACCTGTATCGGAACCCGTGGTGTGTGCTGTGCGGGAAGCCCGCCACGGTGGCGGACCACTTCCCTGACTCGCGCCGGTCGCTGGTGGCTCGGGGTGTTGCCGATCCGGACGTTGCCTCTCGTCTGCGTCCGCTGTGCCTGCCGTGCCACAGCAGAGAGACCGCGAGGCACCAGCCGGGGGGATTCGCTGCGGAAGCGCGGTCACGGCGTGAATCGCTGGAGCGTCCGCCGTTCTGACCCAGGGGGGTGACCCCTGCCCCTCCCGCGACCGCACGTGGGGGAGGCAAAAAACTTGCATGGCTCATTAGAGCCTTCTTGTGGAGCGATACCGAGTTCACGGTTTCGCTCCTTTTCTGTATCCGCTATCTCTATTGGAGAATTCAATGACGCTCACTCTGGCCGAATCCGCCAAGCTGTCGCAGGACCAGTTGCAGCGCGGTGTCATCGAGACGTTCGTACAGGAATCGCCGATCCTGGACCGTCTTCCGCTACTGAAGATCGCTGGCAATGCCTACCGATACAACGAGGAGTCCACCCTTCCCGGCGTCTCCTTCCGTGCGGTCAACGAGGCGTACCCGGAGAGCACCGGCACGCTCAACCAGAAGATCGAGACGCTCGCCATCCTGGGTGGTGACGCGGACGTGGACAAGTTCGTCGCGCAGACCCGCGGCAACCTCAACGATCAGCGGGCAGTTCAGATCATGATGAAGGTCAAGGCGGCATCCGTTCATTTCTCGGATCAGTTCTTCAACGGTGACGTGCTGGTGGACCCCAAGGGGTTCGATGGTCTGCGTAAGCGGCTCTTCGGCACTCAGGTGGTCGACGCCAAGGGGCTCGGACCGGTTGCGAACGGCTACGAGTTCTTCGATGCGCTGGACACTCTGACCGCGCGTGTCCGCGGCATCAACGGTGCCAACGGCGCGCTCTACATGAACGCCGACATCCGGGCCAAGATCGCGTCAGGGTTCCGCCGGCTCGGCGGTTCCGAACTGCTGACTTCGGAGATCGCGGGTAAGCGTGCCGTGATGTGGAACGGGATCCCGATGCTCGACGCGGGCCAGAAGCTCGACGGTACGGATGTCCTGCCCCTGACGACTGGGACCGGAGGCAAGCAGACCGGCGACATCTACGCGGTCCGCTTCGGGTCCACCGAAGCGGATGCAGGAGTCACCGGACTGACCAACGGTGGCGTGCAGGCCACCGACCTCGGCGAGTCCCACGACAAGCCCGTCTACCGGACCCGCATCGACTTCTACTGCGGCCTCGCGCTGTTCGGAGGGAAGGCAGCCGCCCGTCTGACCAACGTGCTGAACGGCTGATCGACCCACAGAGCCCCCGTGCTCGTCTCCCTTCACAGGGCGGCGGGTGCGGGGGCTTCTTTGCGTTCTCGCCCTAGGATCGCGGATCGTCCCCGCGTACCGCCCGGACGAGGAGCGTGCCAATGGTGCGCTTCTCATGGGACGGGGCGGGGATCACGGTCGCCGTCGTTTCCACGAACCCGTACTCCTTGAGGAGCGCGCACCAGATGTCGGGTTCGTAGTCCCAGCGCTTCACGATGGCGGGGTCCTGGTCGTCCCCTCGCGGGATGTACGAGGCCTGGCATCCGTAGCAGCCTTCCACCGGGGGGCGCTGAGAGAGGGCGAATACGCCCCCCGGCTTCAGCCCGGCGTGAACCTGCGGGATCAGTGAGCTGGGATCGGTGAACCAGGCCGCTCCGAACACGCTGTAGACCGCGTCGAAGACCGTGTACGTCGTGCTGAGGTAGGCGATGGCATCGCCTCGGTTCAGCTCCATGCCGTCCACGTCCGGCCAGCGCTCATGAGCCTTGGTGAGCTGTCCGGGGGACAGATCGATACCTACGGCCCTCATCCCCAGGGTGGCAAGATGCGCGAGGTTACCGCCGGACCCGCAGCCCAGGTCGAGTACCGATTCCCCGGGCTTGACCGAGAGGACTTCGGCTCCGGGGCCATGGTCCGCGTACTGGGTCCAGTTGAACCACGTGGTGTCACCCCTGGCGTTGGTATGCCTCCTCTGGGGCTTGCTCTGCGAGTACGTGTCCCAGGCAGCACTACGGGCGTCAGTCATTGCGTGTCCGATCTCGTTCACGGCAGCAGCCGCCCGGCACGGTACCGGGCGGCTGAGGCGTTCATGTGGCTGTCCGCGGGGTTGTTACTTCTTGCCGCCGTTCGGGCTGTCGGTGCAGCCGGCGTGGCACTGTGAGCAGTCGGCGGCGCCCTCGTGGGGCCAGAACTCGGCGTCGATGTCGAACCCGGACGCGCGGATCGCGGCGGTGGTCGCCGCCATCGCAGCCCGCCCCGCTTCGGGGTCCGCCCCGGTCGCTTCGTCCTCCGGGACGTGGTGGATGTAGTCGGCGCCAAGGGCTCGGGAGAAGGCGACGTACGGCACGCTCCGCTGCACGAACGCATGCCAGAACAGGTCAACTCGAAGTGACGGAGTCAGCGCCGCGTCCGTCTGGACGGAGGCGGCCAGAAAAGCCGCCATCTGTGTCACGCCGCGGGTGCCCATGTCGTCGGACAGGTCGGGCCAGGTCTTGCGCACGTCCTGGATGAGGCGGGCCCGGAGATCGGGGCTGATGAGGTTGAGAACCTCGGAGGGGTTCAGTCGGGTGATCGTCACGTCTGTGCCTTCCTTGTCAGGAGATCGGCTGAGCAGGCGACGGTGCAGGAGAGGGGGCGCAGCGGGAGCAGTCACACGGTGGCCAGCGTGCGGAGGCTGCCGGTGACAGGGGCTTCTCTGTAATGGCGCTGGGGTAGCTGACTTCGGCTCCCCAGGTCCGCCCAGAATCGCGGGAGACCCGGATGGTCAGGCTCACCGGGTGTTCCTGTGGTGCTGGTGGCTGCGGATCCTCACGTTCGCGTCCGAGACTGCGGAGTGGTCACCCCGCTTGAAGGCGGCACTGCGCAGTACGGCCTGCTCCCCGCAGATCTCGCAGCCCTCCACCGGGGTCGGGTGCAGTTCCGGCATGGACAGGGTCACGGCCCTGCCGACGCTGCCCCCAGGGAGCCCCTGCTTGTAGCTGGCCATCCACTCACGCCCTCTCGTCCGGTTGCCGTGTCGGTGCACCGATGTTCCCGCCGACGGAAGGACAGAACGACGGCATATCGGGCGTCGTCGGGGCGTCACTCGACGGGGCGTCAATGACGTCTGCGGGGGCGTCAAACCGGTGTCATTCGGAGGCTGTTCGTTCTAGCTTTGACGTCATGACGACAACCGCCGTGGTGCCGAATGATGTGCTGCGGGCCGTTCGAATCGGCCTGCGATTAAGCCAGGACGACTTCGCCAAGGCCCTTCGCCGAGCGGGCGAGGAGCTGGGCGAGCCCAACGAGGCGTCCAAGCGACTGGTGCAGCGCTGGGAATCAGGTACGAGCAAGACGCCCCGTGGCGTGTACGCGAGGGCGCTGGAGCGGGTCACGGGGCGTCCCGTGGAAGCTCTCGGGTTCTCCCTGCCGGTACCGACGGCACGGGTGCACGCGGACGGGATGGGAGGACATGACATGGACGCCGGGACGGAAGGGATCGCCGTGGCCACCGGGAGCCCGCTGGCAGCGCACGCGACCGAAGAGACGTTCTCGGGTGTGTGGCTCAGCCGGTACGAGTTCTACTCGTCGAGCCGGGACACCACCTACGAGTGCAAGCACTACGTGGTGATCGTGCAGCACGGGAACCGGCTCACCGCCCAGAGCCTGCCGGGCGCGAGCAGCAACCCCGAGAGCCCTCTCTCGCTGGACCTGACCGTGGACCGCAACGTGGTCACCGGATCGTGGGTGGAGCAGACCGCCTCGGACGGCTACTACAACGGCGCCCGGTACCACGGAGCCGTGCAAATGCTGATCGAGCCGACGGGCCGACGCATGGCCGGGAAGTGGGTCGGGTTCGGCAAGGACTTCGACGTGAACACCGGGCCGTGGGAGCTTCGGCTGGTCGACCGGTCCACCAGCAAGGCGACCCTGGAGCAGTACGCCCGGGCACCGGAGTGATCGTGTACTCGCGGTAACAGCAGAGCCCCCACTCGCGTGCCTGTCCGGTGCGCCGGTGGGGGCTTCTTCATGTGGCTTGCGGTGAGTGCGGGAGATCGCCCGTTCTCGTGCCGCGACGAACATGCGTGATGTGAGCCACTCTGGCGCCCCTCCAGCGGCGCGAAGCGGAGCAGCCGAGTGGGGTTCTCTGCGCCCGCCCCACTCGGGAGTGACGGTCGTCACGGAGAATGGCCGTGTGCTGGAGATGACGCGAGACGCCTTCGAAGAGCTGGTGGCCGAAGCCCTGGACTCGATCCCGCCTGAGCTGACGCGGGTCATGGACAACGTGGCGGTCTTCGTGGAGGACGAGCCGCCGGCCGACGACCCCGAGCTTCTGGGGCTCTACGAGGGGACTCCGCTCACGGAGCGGGGCGAGTGGTACGCCGGGGTCCTCCCGGACCGCATCTCGATCTACATGGGGCCGACGCTCCGGATGTGCGAGAGCCCCGAAGACGTGGTTCACGAGGTCGCCGTGACCGTGGTCCATGAGATCGCCCACCACTTCGGCATCGACGACGAGCGCCTTCACGAACTCGGCTGGGGCTGATCCAGAACGGCCAGCTCAGGCCGCGACAGTCACCTGAACAGGGGAAACCTCACCCGAAGAGGTGTACGACGGGATACCGTGCACCACGGTGACCTCCGTCTCCGCGACCACGCTCTCCCGGTCCTCGCACATCCGCAACGTGGGATTGCGGTAGATGGTGATCCGGTCCGGCAGGACCCCGGCGTACCACTCGCCGCGGTCCGTGAGCGGGGTCCCCTCGTAGAGCCCCAGCAGCTCCGGATCGTCGGCGGGCGGCTCGTCCTCGACGAACACCGCCACGTTGTCCATCAGCCGCGTCAGCTCCGGCGGGATCCGGTCCAGGGCCTCTGCGACGAGCTCCTCGAACTCCTCGCGCGTCATCTCCAGCACCGGGCCATTGTCCCTCCGGGGGAAACCGTTTTGGCGATAGCTCCCCGGATCCCATATGCTTCTCACGTCCCCGACGCGCTGGAAAGCGCCCAGGCGGGCCTTTAGCCCTCATCGTCTAGTGGCCCAGGACGCCGCCCTTTCAAGGCGGTAGCACGGGTTCGAATCCCGTTGGGGGTACGCATTACCGTGTGCAAGACTTCGTCTCGCACACTGCAAGGTCCTGTGGAGCAGTTGGTTAGCTCGCCACCCTGTCAAGGTGGAGGTCGCGGGTTCAAGTCCCGTCAGGATCGCTGAGGCCGGAAACGGTCTCGTGGCTGGGTAGCTCAGTTGGTACGAGCGATCGCCTGAAAAGCGATAGGTCGCCGGTTCGACCCCGGCCCCAGCCACCACCAGGAAGGCCCCGTCCATCGGACGGGGCCTTCTGTGGTTACTCCGGCGCCTCCTCCGTCCGCGCCCGGCGACGCCACTGCACCAGGCCGAAGACGGCCGCCCCCACGGCGACCAGCCCGAGCAGCGCCCCGTCCGGGACGGCCCCGGCCAGCGCCCGCACCCGCTGCTCCACCGCGAAGGAGTCGTCCACGTCCAGCAGGCCCGGCAGTGCGCTCGCCCCGTCGTAGACGAGGAACAGCACGCCCAGGGTGATGAAGAACAGCCCGGACAACAGCGACGTGCTGTGCACCTCGAAGCGGCCCGCGCGCAGGGCCCGGCCGCGCAGCCAGCGCCGCCGGCCCAGCTCGAACCGCTCCCACAGCAGGGCCATCACGAAGAGCGGGACGGCCATCCCCAGCGCGTAGACGGCGAGCAGCAGACCGCCGTAGACCGGGCTGCCGCTGACCGCCGCGACCGTCAGGACACTGCCCAGGATCGGGCCGGCGCAGAAGCCGGCCAGCCCGTAGACCGCGCCGAGCGCGTACACGGACAGGGCGGTGGTCGGCCGGATCCTGCCGGACAGCTCCGAGATCCGCTTCGGGGCGAAGCCCAGGCCCAGGATCTGCGCGGCTCCGAGCGCGATGATCAGCCAGCCGCCGGCCAGGACCAGCTGGTCGCGGTTGCCGTGGAAGAACCGGCCGGCGTACGAGCCGGCCGCCCCCAGCGGTACGAGGGTGCTCGCGAGGCCCGCGTAGAAGATGCCGGTCCGTGCCAGCAGGCGCGAGGTCGAGTCGATCGAGTACGCGAAGAAGGCCGGCAGGAGCAGTGCGCTGCAGGGGCTGAGCAGCGCGAGGAGGCCGCCCAGCAGGGCGGCCAGGTATCCGATGTCGGTCACCGCTTCGCCGCCGCCCCGGCCTGCTCGATCGCGGCGGTGAAGGCGCCGAGCGGCTGGGCGCCCGCGATCGGACGGCCGTTGACCAGGAAGGACGGCGTGGAGGTGACGCCGATGCGGTAGCCCTCCTCCTGGTCCTTCTTCAGGGCCGCGGCGGCCTCCTCACCGGCCATGTCGGCCTTGAAGCGCTCGATGTCGGGGACCCCGGCCTCGCGGGCCAGCTCCAGGAGCCTCGGCTCGGCGAAGCCCTTCTCCTTGGAGCCGTCGGCGTACGCGGCCGCGTGGAAGGCGGCGAACCGGTCCTGCTGCCCGGCGGCCCAGGCGGCCCTGGCGGCGGCCTCCGATTCGGCCCCGAAGATCGGGAAGTTGCGCCACTCGATGCGCAGGGTGCCGTTGTCGACGTACTTCTTCACCAGTTCGGGCTCGGTGTCCCGGGCGAACTTGCCGCAGTAGCCACACTTGAAGTCGGAGTACTCGATGAGCACGACGGGCGCGTCCGGGCGGCCGACGGCGAGCTTGTCCCCGGGCTCCCGGCGGGCCAGGGCCATGAGCGCGGCGGAGGTGTCGGAGCGGGGCGCGGCCGCGGGCGCGGAGCCTGCGGAGGCCTTGTCGACGGGCGTCTTGTCGGCGGGGGCGGTGGCCTGCCAGGAGACGAGGCCGAGGGTGACGGCGGCGAGGGCGACCCCCGCGGAGATCAGCAGGGGCTTGGCCGTGGACGTGCGGGTTCTGGTCTTGGAATTGGTCTTGGAAGAGGACATGCGGGTGCTCCGGTTCTGCGGGTGAGGTCGGTAGGGGCCGGGCCGGGCGGCCTCCTGGGCGGCGGGCGGGGACGCGGGGTCCCGCGGGCCGGGGAAGGACCGCTCGGGCGGGGCCTCTAGACCCGCATCACCGACAGCTCCACCGGGCCGGGGGCGGGCCGGTCCGGGCCGCGGACGGGCACCCGTACGGGCAGGCCCGCGTGTGGCCGGGCGGCCAGCGGGACCGGGCGGCCCGGCGGGACCTGGGCATGGTCGCCCCCGGCCCGGGCCGGGACGGCGGGCGTCCCGCCGTGGTCGGGGGCCGCGGGGGCGCAGGAGGGCCCGCCGCTCCGGACGGCGACGCCGGAAGCCGGGACGACACCGGGAGCCGGGGCGACACCGGGAGCCGGGGCGACACCGGGAGCCGGGGCGACACCGGGAGCCGGGGCGACACCGGGAGCCGGGGCGGCCTCTGTGCCGGGAGTGCCGAACGCTACGGTCCCGGGGTGCCCGAGGTACCCGGGGTGTCCGAGGTACCCGGGGTGCCCGCCCGCGGCCAGGAGCGCTCCGGGCGTACCGGAGCCCGCGGGGGCCGCGGGGGCCGCGGCCCGGCCGGCCGGGCCGGCATCCGGCAGGACCGTCCCGCCCAGCAGCACCGCCAGGACCGCCAGGACCGCCACCGGCACCGGCACCGCGAGCACGGTGCGTCCGAAAGGGCGGGGGCGGGACAAGGTGGGCTGCCTCTCACTCGTGCGGCCGAGGGACTCGTCCCGAAATGGTACGGGTCCACCCGACAAATGCGTTCGCCACCCGGAGGGCCCAGGTGAGATCCTCGATCAGGTATGTCTACTTCCTTCGCCGCCCTGCAGACGCTTCTCGGTGAGATCTCCCTCCGTGACGCGCACCGCCTCGGCCGCCGCCTCGAAGGCGCCCGCCGCATCCGCAAGCCCGAGGCCAAGCAGGCCGTGCTCGACGAGATCGCCGCGGAGGCCGCGAAGGCCGCCGAGCGACTGGCCGGCCGTGCCTCGCGGATGCCGGAGGTCACGTATCCCGAGAACCTGCCCGTCAGCCAGAAGAAGGACGAGATCGCCGAGGCGATACGCGACCACCAGGTCGTGATCGTCGCCGGTGAGACCGGCTCCGGCAAGACCACGCAGATCCCCAAGATCTGCATGGAGCTGGGCCGGGGCGTCCGGGGCATGATCGGGCACACCCAGCCCCGCCGGATCGCCGCGCGCACGGTGGCGGAACGCATCGCCGAGGAGCTGAGGTCCGAGATCGGGCAGACCGTCGGCTGGAAGGTCCGGTTCACCGACCAAGTGGACCAGGACGCGACCTTCGTGAAGCTGATGACGGACGGCATCCTGCTCGCCGAGATCCAGACGGACCGCGAGCTGCGCGCCTACGACACGATCATCATCGACGAGGCCCACGAGCGCTCGCTGAACATCGACTTCCTGCTCGGCTACCTGGCGACGCTGCTGCCCAAGCGGCCCGACCTGAAGGTCGTCATCACCTCTGCCACGATCGACCCGGAACGCTTCTCCCGCCACTTCGGCGACGCCCCGATCGTCGAGGTCAGCGGGCGGACGTACCCGGTGGAGGTCCGCTACCGGCCGCTCCTCGAAGAGGACTCCGAGGACTCCGACCGCGACCAGATCACCGCGATCTGCGACGCCGTGGACGAGCTCCAGGCCGAGGGCTCCGGCGACATCCTGGTCTTCCTCTCCGGCGAGCGCGAGATCCGCGACACCGCGGACGCGCTGATCAAGAAGAAGCTCCGGTTCACCGAGGTCCTGCCGCTCTACGCCCGTCTCTCGCACGCCGAGCAGCACCGGGTCTTCCAGCCGCACACCGGGCGCCGGATCGTGCTCGCGACCAACGTCGCCGAGACCTCCCTGACCGTCCCCGGCATCAAGTACGTGATCGACCCGGGCAACGCCCGGATCTCCCGCTACAGCCACCGCACCAAGGTGCAGCGCCTGCCGATCGAGCGGATCTCCCAGGCCAGCGCCAACCAGCGCAAGGGCCGCTGCGGCCGTACCAGCGACGGCATCTGCATCCGGCTGTACTCCGAGGCCGACTTCGACGCCCGCCCCGAGTTCACCGATGCCGAGATCCTGCGCACGAACCTGGCCTCCGTCATCCTCCAGATGACCGCGGCCGGCCTCGGCGAGATCGAGAAGTTCCCCTTCATCGACCCGCCGGACCACCGCAACATCCGCGACGGCGTCCAGCTGCTGCAGGAACTCGGGGCGCTGGAGACGGGCGAGAAGTCCTCCGCGGAGGGGAAGAAGGGACAGCGCCTGACGCAGATGGGCCGCAAGCTGTCCCAGCTGCCCGTCGACCCGCGGCTGGCCCGCATGGTCATCGAGGCCGACAAGAACAACTGCGTCCGCGAGGTCATGGTCATCGCGGCGGCCCTGTCCATCCAGGACCCGCGTGAGCGCCCCTCGGACAAGCAGACCCAGGCCGACCAGAACCACGCCCGCTTCAAGGACGAGACCAGCGACTTCCTGTCGTTCCTGAACATGTGGCGCTACGTCCGCGAGCAGCAGAAGGAGCGCGGCTCCTCCTCCTTCCGCCGGATGTGCAAGCAGGAGTACCTGAACTTCCTGCGGATCCGCGAGTGGCAGGACATCTACTCGCAGCTGCGCACGGTGGCCAAGAGCATGGGCATCCACGTCAACGAGGCCGACGCCCCCGAGCAGGTCGTCCACGTCTCGCTGCTGGCCGGTCTGCTCTCGCACATCGGGCTCAAGGACACCGACAAGAACGAGTACCTGGGCGCCCGGTCGGCCAAGTTCGCGATCTTCCCGGGCTCGTCGCTGTTCAAGAAGCAGCCGAAGTTCGTGATGTCGGCCGAGCTGGTGGAGACCTCGCGGCTGTGGGCCCGGGTGAACGCCAAGGTCGAGCCCGAGTGGGTGGAGCCGCTGGCCCAGCACCTGATCAAGCGGACCTACAGTGAGCCGCACTGGGAGAAGGACCAGGCCGCGGTGATGGCGTACGAGAAGGTGACGCTGTACGGCGTCCCGATCGTCGCCCAGCGGGAGATCAACTACGGCCGGATCGACCCCGAGGTCTCGCGCGAGCTGTTCATCCGCAACGCCCTGGTCGAGGGCGACTGGCGCACCCACCACAAGTTCTACGCCGACAACCGCAAGCTCCTCACCGAGGTGGAGGAGCTGGAGAACCGGGCCCGGCGCCGCGACATCGTGGTGGACGACGAGACCCTCTTCGACTTCTACGACCAGCGGATCCCCGAGCACGTCGTCTCCGGCGCGCACTTCGACTCCTGGTGGAAGCACAAGAAGCGCGACGAGCCCGAACTGCTCGACTTCGAGCGGGAGATGCTGCTCACGGAGAAGGCGGCCGGGGTCACCAAGGCCGACTATCCGGACTCCTGGCGCCAGGGGCAGCTGAAGTTCCGGGTGACCTACCAGTTCGAGCCGGGCGCGGACGCGGACGGCGTGACCGTCCACATCCCGCTCCAGGTGCTCAACCAGGTCACCGACGAGGGCTTCGACTGGCAGATCCCGGGGCTGCGCGAGGAGGTCGTCACCGAGCTGATCCGCTCACTGCCCAAGCCGATCCGACGTCACTACGTGCCCGCGCCGAACTACGCGGGCCGGTTCCTGGACACGGCCGTGCCGCTGCAGGAGCCGCTGCCGGTGACGCTGGCGCGGGAGCTCCAGCGCATGGTCGGCGTGCCGGTGTCGGCCGAGGACTTCGACCTCACCCGCGTTCCGGACCACCTGAAGATCACTTTCCGGATCGTCGACGAGCGACGCCGCAAGATCGCCGAGGACAAGGACCTGGAAGCCCTGCGGCTGAGGCTGAAGCCCAAGGCCCGCCAGGCCCTCTCCAAGGCCGCCGCGGCCACCGCCGAGCGGGCGGGCGGGGAGTCCGTGGAGCGGACCGGGCTGACCGACTGGACGATCGGCACGCTGACCAAGGTGTTCGAGACCCGTCGCGCCGGCCAGCCCGTGAAGGCGTACCCGGCGCTGGTGGACGAGGGTACGAGCGTCTCCGTACGGCTCTTCGACACCGAGGCGGAGCAGCAGCAGGCGATGTGGCTGGGCACCCGCCGGCTCATCCTGCTGAACATCCCGGTGAACCCGGCGAAGTTCGCCTCGGACCACCTCTCCAACCAGCAGAAGCTCGCGCTCTCCAGGAACCCGCACGGCTCCGTCCAGGCGCTGTTCGACGACTGCGCGACCGCGGCGGCCGACCGGCTCATCGCCGACCACGGCGGCCCCGCGTGGGACGAGGCGGGCTTCCGGAAGCTCTACGAGGCCGTCCGCGCCGACCTGGTGGACACGACCGTGCGGGCGGTGAACCAGACCCAGCAGGTGCTGGCCGCCTGGCAGGCCTGTGAGCGGCGCCTGAAGGGCACTTCCAGCCTCGCCCTGGTCGCGAACATCCAGGACGTCAGGACGCAGCTGGCGGCCCTGATGCCGGCCGGCTTCGTGACGCTCACCGGGCTGCGCAGGCTGCCGGACCTGATGCGCTACCTGGTGGCGGCGGACCGGCGGCTCCAGCAGATGCCCACGGGCGTCCAGCGCGACACGACGCGCATGGAGAAGGTCCACGAGATGCAGGACGAGTACGCCTGGCTGCTGGAGCAGTTGCCGAAGGGACGGCCGGTCCCGTCCGCGGTGACGGACATCCGCTGGATGATCGAGGAGCTGCGCGTCAGCTACTTCGCGCACGCCCTCGGCACGGCGTACCCGATCTCCGACAAGCGCATCGTGAAGGCGGTGGACGCTGCGGCCCCCTGATCGGTTCGACCGCACCCCCTGAGCTGCTGTACAGTCTGTTTCGCAGCCGCCTACGGGCAGCCGCGAATCAAGGTCCTGTGGAGCAGTTGGTTAGCTCGCCACCCTGTCAAGGTGGAGGTCGCGGGTTCAAGTCCCGTCAGGATCGCAACAACGTCAGGGCCCGTATCCCCCCAGGGGATGCGGGCCCTGACGCGTTGGCGGGCGCCGCCGCCCGGGTCGCGTTGGGGAGGCAGGCCGACGGGGCACGGGTCGGGCGGCCCGGCCGCGGGCCTGTGTCCGGCCCCGCTTCCGCTCCCGGGCCCCACTGCCGCTTCCACTCCCGGCCCCACTGTCGGCCCCGTGTCCGCTCCCGCGGCGGCCCCGGCCCGCTTCCCGCGGCCGCGCGGGTCCCGCGTCGGCCGGTCCGGGGTTCACCCGGGGCACTCCTCGCGATCCCCTACGCACCCGCACGCGCCCGCACGCGCCCGCGGATCGTCCTTCCGGCCGGAATCCCCCGTTCGCATGATGCTCACCGCGACGGACTTCCCCAATACGGGGTGCATTGCCGGATATACAAGAGTGATCATCTGTGACGGGTGTCACCGCATGAGTTTTTCGGACCCACACTTTTATCGCATCCATACGCCCGCTCGATTTAATATGTGCAATGGTACCTACCCCGTCAGGCAGAGCGGCGAGCCTCCGGAACCCCCCTGACCTGGGCATAAAAAGATCGCGCTGGACCCGGCGGAGTCCAGCGCGATCGAACGACCCGAGAACCTGTTGGGGCAGGCCGGGTCGTATGAAGCAATGCGGGTTCTCATCGGATTGGGGGACCCGATGGAGGCCCGTTGAAAGCGGGGTGTTTACGCGACCTCAGGCCTCGCTGCGCTGCTGCGGAATTCCCGCCAGCAGTGCGCGGACCTCGGCCTCGCGGTACCGGCGGTGTCCACCCAGGGTGCGGATGGACGTGAGCTTGCCAGCCTTGGCCCAGCGGGTGACCGTCTTCGGGTCCACGCGGAACATCGTGGCAACCTCAGCCGGGGTCAGCAGCGGCTCGGCATCAGGGGTGCGAGCGGTCATGAGCGGCCTCCTCGGGAGAACCGAACCATCTCGGTTCTTTCCTCTAAATTCTGCACCTTGGCCCGCGTTGCCCGAAATGGACATACGCGGGCCGAGTCGGTTATAGGACGAACGGCTTGTCCTCGGCACTACAACTACACCATCCGTCCAGCCGCGACGGCCAAACCGACGGAATTGCCCTCCGAGGTGTTCATCAGCGGCGGAAGCCCGATGGACCGTCCCATAACGGACAGTCACCCCACTGTGACGATCAGTCACAGAGCGATCAGGAGTCGTCAGACCCCCCGTAGAGTGCAATGCCGAGCATTCCGCCCTTAGTTGGGCGGAAGGAACCCTCCCCGGACTCCTTGTCCTATTTTGGCACGAGGGTAGGGGAAGGGCGCAAGGGTGTGGTTAGTGCGGTCCGTCACCCTTGGGCCAATGGCCCGTATCGGGACGTAGGTCCTGGCACTACGTCCCAAATGCCACAGTCAGGCCTCTGATCAGCCAGTTTTGACCGAACGACCGATA
Source organism: Streptomyces sp. NPDC090021 (assembly GCF_044748225.1). NCBI lineage: Bacteria > Bacillati > Actinomycetota > Actinomycetes > Kitasatosporales > Streptomycetaceae > Streptomyces > Streptomyces sp. NPDC090021. The sequence goes on from NZ_JBIVFO010000036.1 coordinate 46,475, forward strand.
CGCGACGGTACGTACGGACCTCCGAAAGGTGAAACCGGCCACAGCGGCGGTTTTCGGCCTAATTCGCAAAAAGCCGCTCGCGGACGGCCCGCCACCGCTCCGCGAGGCCCCCGTACGCCTCCGCCGCACCCTCGGCGTCACCCGCCCGCAGGGCCTCGACACCCGCCGCGAGATCCGCCGCCGAGCGGTCGGCCGCCAGCCGGTCCGCCGGCAGGGCGTGCACCAGCCCGCCGTAGTCCAGCTCGACCATCGACCGCGGATGGAACTCCTCCAGCCAGCTCCCCACCTCGACCAGCCCTTCGGCGAGCATCCCGTACCCCTCCGCGGCGCGCAGCGTCCGCAGGGCCCGGGCGAGGCGCCGGCGCGCCTGCACCATCGGCGTCCGGTAGCGCAGCCGCTCCCCCTGCACGTACTCCCGCTCATCGTCCGCCACCAGCACGAACCAGCGCAGCGGGATCTGCCACACCCCCGTACGGATCCAGGGGCGCGCGTCCGGGTTCCGCTCGCGCCAGCGCTCGTACTCCGCGGCGGCCCGACGGCGCGCCCCCGGCGGCAGCGCCGCGTCCAGCACGGGCAGGGGGAACTGCTCGACCAGCTCCTCCAGTGCCAGCCAGCCGCGCAGGCGGGTGCGCCAGGGACAGACCAGCAGCACCCCGTCGACCTCCGCGGTGAACGCGTCGGCGCTCTCGTGGGCCGGCACCCCCACCAGGGGGACCCGCACCAGTTCCGCCAGCGACCGGCGCAGTTCGTCCTGAGCCGTCGGGGCCGTCCCGCGCCGGGCGTACGCGGCCCAGTGCGTGCGCTCCGGCTCCGCGAAAGCCGCCAGGGGCTCGTAAACGCGCAGGTAGGAGGCGTACGGCACGGTCGGCGCCGAGCGTGCGGAGGGCAGCAGGGGTTCGGGGTATTCGGTCACCCTCTCGTACTCCCCTCTTCAGGGGCCCGGTTCACCTCCGGCCCGCGGGCGGAAGGGCGCGGACCGCCTCCCGTACTCCGGGAGTGTTTCGATCCCCGGACAGATGGCCCCCATCCGGCCCACAGGTCTTACTCTGCTCCCAGCACGTCCTCCCCCACCCGCAGGGGGGCGTCTTCCCGCCGCATCTCTTCCATGGGAGTCACCACCGTGACCGAAATGACCGACGGCGTCCTGCACACCCTGTTCCGCACGGAGCAGGGCGGCCACGAGCAAGTCGTGCTGTGCCAGGACCGAGCCACCGGCCTGAAAGCCGTCATCGCAATCCACTCCACCGCCCTGGGCCCCGCCCTCGGTGGTACGCGTTTCCACGCCTACGCCTCGGACGAGGAGGCCGTGCGCGACGCGCTCAACCTCTCGCGCGGCATGTCCTACAAGAACGCCATGGCCGGTCTCGGCCTCGGCGGCGGCAAGGCCGTGATCATCGGTGACCCCGACGTCATCAAGACCGAGGAACTCCTTGAGGCCTACGGCCGTTTCGTGGAGTCCCTCGGCGGCCGTTACGTCACCGCCTGCGACGTCGGCACCTTCGTCGCCGACATGGACGTCGTCGCACGAGAGACCCGCTGGGCCACCGGCCGCTCCCCCGAGAACGGCGGCGCCGGCGACTCCTCGGTGCTCACCGCCTACGGCGTCTTCCAGGGCATGCGCGCCAGCGCGCAGCACCTGTGGGGCGACCCGACCCTGCGCGGCCGCAAGGTCGGCGTCGCGGGCGTCGGCAAGGTCGGCCACTACCTGGTGGAGCACCTGCTGGAGGACGGCGCCGAGGTCGTGATCACCGACGTCCGCCAGGAGTCGGTGCAGCGGATCCTCGACAAGCACCCGGGCAAGGTCACCGCGGTCGCCGACACGGACGCGCTGATCCGCGTCGAGGGCCTCGACATCTACGCCCCGTGCGCACTCGGCGGCGCCCTGAACGACGAGACGGTCCCGGCCCTCACCGCCACGATCGTGTGCGGCGCGGCCAACAACCAGCTCGCCCACCAGGGCATCGAGAAGGACCTCGCGGACCGCGGCATCCTCTACGCCCCGGACTACGTGGTCAACGCGGGCGGTGTCATCCAGGTCGCCGACGAGCTGCACGGCTTCGACTTCGACCGGTGCAAGGTGCAGGCCACGAAGATCTTCGACACCACGCTCGAAATCTTCGCTCGTGCGAAGTCGGACGGCATCCCGCCGGCCGCCGCCGCCGACCGGATCGCCGAGCAGCGGATGGCCGACGGCCGCCGCACCCTCCCGGTGACGGCCTCCTGAGGAGCCCTTCGCGAGGCCCGCCGGGGTGCGGCGAGACGGAACTCACTGCACTTCGGCGGGTCGCCCGCCAGGAAAGGGTTAAAATCGCAGCTGACCAGCGAGGACGGGGCGCCTTGTTGGTTCTGCACCGGGGCGCGTCATGCGGGCGGCGTACCGTATGGCCGCGGAAGCAGGTACCGTTAAACCCCTACGGACGGTCTCTCCACGGAGAGCCCGCTCCGAACCATGAACGCGTGTCAGACTCTGGGGCCGTCGAGCCCCGTCACCGAGGGGGTCGAGCCATGGGGCGCGGCCGGGCAAAGGCCAAGCAGACCAAGGTCGCCCGCCAGCTGAAGTACAGCAGCGGCGGGACTGACTTGTCGCGTCTGGCCAACGAGCTGGGCGCATCGACCGCAGAACCGCTGTCTGTCAGCGAGCCGGTCGAGGTGGACGACGACGAGCTGGACGAGGACGACCCGTACGCTCGGTACGCGGACCTCTACAACAGCGATGACGACGACGAGGACGACGAGTCCGGTCCGTCGGCACAGCGTCGCGGCGCTTGACGCCCTGAGGCGTCTGCACGACACACAAAAGACTGAAACCCGGTCCAGGGCGTAGCCCCGGGCCGGGTTTCAGTGCTGCTCAGCTCGCGTAGGAACCGGTGAGGGTCGCGCCCTCGGTGCGGTCGCCGCGGTCCAGGATCTCGCCCGCGACCCAGGCGTCCACGCCCCGGTCGGCCAGCGCGGTCAGCGCCACGTCCACCGACTCCTGCGGCACCACGGCCATCATGCCGACGCCCATGTTCAGGGTCTTCTCCAGCTCCAGCTGCTCCACCTGCCCGGCCTTGCCGACCAGGTCGAAGATCGCGCCGGGCGTCCAGGTCGCACGGTCGACGGTGGCGTGCAGGTGGTCCGGGATCACCCGGGCCAGGTTGGCCGCGAGGCCGCCGCCGGTGATGTGCGAGTACGCGTGCACCTCGGCCGTCCGGGTGAGGGCCATGCAGTCGAGCGAGTAGATCTTGGTGGGTTCGAGCAGTTCCTCGCCGAGGGTCCGGCCGAGTTCCGCCACGTGAGCGTCGAGGGACATCCCGGCGCGGTCGAAGAGGACGTGCCGGACCAGCGAGTACCCGTTCGAGTGAAGGCCGGACGAAGCCATCGCGATGACGGCGTCCCCCGTACGGATGCGATCCGCGCCGAGCAGACGGTCGTACTCGACGACGCCGGTGCCGGCGCCCGCCACGTCGAAGTCGTCCGGGCCCAGCAGGCCGGGGTGCTCGGCGGTCTCGCCGCCCACCAGGGCGCAGCCGGCGAGGACACAGCCCTCGGCGATGCCCTTGACGATGGCGGCGACACGCTCGGGGTGCACCTTGCCGACGCAGATGTAGTCGGTCATGAAGAGCGGCTCGGCGCCGCAGACGACGATGTCGTCCATGACCATCGCGACCAGGTCGTGGCCGATGGTGTCGTACACGCCCATCTGGCGGGCGATGTCCACCTTGGTGCCGACCCCGTCGGTGGCCGAGGCGAGCAGGGGACGCTCGTACCGCTTGAGGGCGGAGGCGTCGAAGAGGCCGGCGAAACCGCCGAGGCCGCCGAGGACCTCGGGGCGCTGCGTCTTCTTCACCCACTCCTTCATCAGCTCGACGGCGCGGTCTCCCGCTTCGATGTCGACGCCCGCGGCTGCGTAGCTGGCACCGGTGGTCTTCTCTGTCATGACAGGAGAGAGCTTTCGTGTCGTTACTGCGGTTGGTGCGGGGCCCTGGGAAAAGCCTGAAAGACAGGGCCCCGCGCAGGTCGAGCCGGGGACTCTACGGGCGACGGAGCGCGTCGGCGGCGTCCGCGCCGCCGGCCAGCTCGGTCTCCAGGAGCTGCTTGCCGAGGAGCTGCGGGTCGGGGAGCTCCATCGGGTACTCGCCGTCGAAGCAGGCACGGCAGAGGTTCGGCTTCTGGATCGTCGTCGCCTCGATCATCGAGTCGAGCGAGATGTAGGAGAGGGAGTCAGCGCCCAGCGAGGTGGCGATCTCGTCGACCGTCATGCCGTTGGCGATCAGCTCGGCCCGGGTGGCGAAGTCGATGCCGAAGAAGCACGGCCACTTCACCGGCGGCGAGGAGATCCGGATGTGGACCTCGGCCGCGCCGGCCTCGCGGAGCATCTTGACCAGGGCGCGCTGGGTGTTGCCGCGGACGATCGAGTCGTCGACGACCACCAGGCGCTTGCCCCGGATGACTTCCTTGAGGGGGTTGAGCTTCAGACGGATGCCGAGCTGGCGGATCGTCTGCGAGGGCTGGATGAAGGTCCGGCCGACGTAGGCGTTCTTGACCAGGCCCGATCCGTACGGAATCCCGCTGGCCTCGGCATATCCGACCGCGGCGGGCGTGCCGGATTCCGGCGTCGCTATCACCAGGTCGGCCTCGACCGGGGCTTCCTTGGCCAGGCGCCGACCCATCTCGACACGCGAGAGGTAGACGTTCCGGCCGGCGATGTCGGTGTCCGGGCGCGCCAGGTAGACGTACTCGAAGACACAGCCCTTGGGCTTCGCTTCCGCGAATCGGGAGGTGCGCAGACCGTTCTCGTCGATGGCGACGAGTTCACCCGGCTCGACCTCGCGGACGAAGCTGGCGCCGCAGATGTCGAGGGCGGCGGTCTCGCTCGCCACCACCCAGCCGCGCTCCAGGCGGCCGAGGACCAGCGGGCGGATGCCCTGCGGGTCACGGGCGGTGTAGAGGGTCCCCTCGTCCATGAACACCAGCGAGAAGGCGCCCTTGACCTTCGGGAGCACCACGCGGGCGGACTCCTCGATGGTCAGCGGCTTGCCGTCCGCGTCCACCTGGCCGGCCAGCAGGGCCGTGACCAGGTCGGTGTCATTGGTGGCGGCCACCTGGGTGGCACGGCCGTCCTGACGGGGGAGGTCGGCGACCATCTCGGCGAGCTCGGCGGTGTTCACCAGGTTGCCGTTGTGTCCCAGGGCCAGGGAGCCGTGGGCGGTCGCGCGGAAAGTGGGCTGCGCGTTCTCCCAGACGGACGCGCCGGTGGTCGAATAGCGGGCGTGACCGACCGCGATATGACCTTGGAGCGAACCGAGGGAGGTTTCGTCGAAGACCTGGGATACGAGGCCCATGTCCTTGAAGACGAGGATCTGGGAACCGTTGCTCACAGCGATTCCCGCGGACTCTTGTCCACGGTGCTGCAGCGCATACAGTCCGAAGTAGGTGAGCTTGGCGACCTCTTCACCCGGAGCCCAGACACCGAAGACGCCACAAGCGTCCTGGGGGCCCTTTTCGCCGGGGAGCAGGTCGTGGTTGAGTCGTCCATCACCACGAGGCACGCTCCCGAGTGTAGGCGAGATCGACCACTGGTCCGAATTGGGGACGGCCGGGAAATGTCACAGCACAGAGGGTGACGGCACGCCTCCGTCTCGGTATGCGGATCACCTTGTCGACATCTACGAAGACATTCGTACAGGCTCTCGATCCATGCGGCCTCTCGGTGACCGCGCCGTCACCCTCGTCGGGCGCCGGCCCGTGGACCCGGTCCGTGTCGGGAGCGCCCACTGCCGCTGCCGCGCGTCGCCACAACTCTTCCTCTCCTTTTCCCTCTTCCCATCCGCCCCGGCCCGCTCCGGCCCGCTCCGCCGCGCCGCGCGCCGACCCGCGCCCCGTCCGCAGCCGGCCGGCGGACCGCGCCCGGGAGCCCCTGTGTCTTCGTACGAGAACGAGCTGTCCCCAGGGTGCCTTCACGGGCGCCGTCGGTGTCGCCGCGGCGGCCACTGCCGCGGGGCCGGGAGCTGCCCGCACAGGCTGCCGGGACCCCGTCGGCGGGTCCCGCGGAGCGGGAGTTCCGGGCCTCCCGGGGCCGCCGCCCGTCGCGCCTGCCGAACCTCGTGCGCGGGCCGGTCCGGCCGCGCTATTCGGCGTCGGAGGGCGCCTCCGCGATCAGGCCCTTGCCGTCCGCGGCGGTGAGGGTCAGCCGACGGCCCTCGATCCGGGAGAGGAGCGGGCCGCTCTCGAACAGCTCGGTCAGCTTCGCCTCGACCTCGCCCGCCGGGCCGTCGCACGCCATCCGCGTGGTGGTGAGCGGCCCGAAGGTGAGCCGGTCGCCGTCGCGGGTGACCTGGGCACTGAACCGGTTGCAGCCGAGGGTCCCGCTCACGGACAGGTCGGCGGCGATGGTGAACCGCGCCGGACCGGCGGCCCCGGCGGGCAGCGAGGACACCGAACCGCCGCTGATCAGGGACTGCACGGTCCACTCGACGGCGGTGAGCGGCGCGTCCGGGACCACCGGCTCCGAGGTCATCGCGATCGTGCTCCCGTCGGCGGTCTTCAGGGTGAGCCGGTCGGGCCCCCGGTCGATGGTCAGCCGCCCGGTGAACAGCTTGGCGAAGGCCGTCTCGAACTCCATGTCCGGGCAGGCCATGGCGGTCGTGGCGCCGGGGGTCACGGTCACCGCGGAGGTGCCGGCGAAGGAGACGGCAGCGGTGAAGCCGTTGCAGCCGTAGTTGCCCTCGGCTTTCTTCTCGCCGAGGTCGAGTCGGGCCGTTCCGGGGGCGTGCAGGGTGCGGCCGCCCGTGGTCAGGGATTCGACGGCCCAGCGGCCGACGGGGTCGGGGAGCATCGCGCCCGCGCCGTGCTGCTCGGCCCGGCCGCAGCCGGTCGCGGCGAGCGCGAGGACGAGGACGAGGGCCGGCCCGGCGGGGCCGGGGACGGAGACGTGCCGGAGGGTACGCATGCCCCTGGGACGAACGGGATCTCCGGTCGGTTCCACCACGGCAGCGCCCCCGCTCAGCTCATCAGCGGGAGCAGCGCCGAGAGATCGGCCCGCTCACCGCCGGCCCGCACCCGCGCCGCGTCGAGCGCCTCGGACCAGGTCGTACGGCCGGTCGCGAGCCGGATCCAGGTCAGCGGGTCGGTCTCCACGACGTTCGGCGGAGTGCCGCGGGTGTGGCGCGGGCCCTCGATGCACTGGACCACCGCGAAGGGCGGGATCCGCACCTCGACCGAACCGCCCGGGGCCTTCAGGGCGAGGGAGTCGGCGAGCAGCCGCGTGCAGGCGGCCAGGGCCTGCCGCTCGATCGGGATGTCCAGCCCGGCCGCCCGGTTCAGGTCGTCGGTGTGGACCACCAGCTCCACGATCCGGGTGACCAGGAAGTCGGCCAGGGTCATGTCCCCGACCCACAGCTGGAGGACGCGCCCGCCGGGGTGCGCCGCGAGCGCCGCGGCCATGGCGTCGGCGGCCCGCTCGTACAGCTCGGGCAGCGGGGCCCCGGTCAGGGTCTCCCGGGCCGCCTCGGAGATCTTCCCGGCGAGGGAGGCGGTGGCGAAGGGCCATTCGACGGCCGTCAGCTCGGCGACGGCGGCGGGTGGCCGGGCCAGGCCGACGGCCAGCGAGTCCGCGATCCAGGCCACGTGCGCGGCGAGTTCGGCGACGCTCCAGTGCCCGAGCCCGCTGGGGCGCTCCAGCTGCTCGGGGCCCAACTCCCGTACGGCTCGTCCGACATGGTCGAACTGTGCGATCACGGCCGCTCTGATCCTGGTGTCGTCGTACTTGCGGGTCCTGGGTGCCATGCCGGGAGTCTGCCCGATCAGTCGCCGCCACCGCAGCCGCCACCGCAGCTGCTGGAGCAACTGCTGGAGCAACTGCTGGATCCGCAGCCGCCTGAGGAGCCGCAGGAACCGCCCGCGCCGCCGGGCCGCTGCGCCGCGCGCTGCTTGCGCTGCTCCTCCTCGGCCCGCCACCTGAGGGTGTAGGAGGTACCGGCCGGCCGCCACGACCGCAGGCGGGGCCGGCTGCTCACGCGGTCAGTATGCGGAGCCCTCACGGGTGCGGATACGACGGTCGTGCCACGGAACGGCAACGGCCGCTGGAGCGGTGACGTGGCCGGGCCCCGCACGGGAATTCCGTACGGGGCCCGGCACCGTTCGCTCCGTAGATCAGGCCAGCAGGGCCGGGATCGTCGCCTCGTGGGCCTCGCGGAGCTCGGCCAGGGGCAGGCTGAACTCGCCCTGGATCTCGATCTCGTCGCCGTCCACCACGCCGATGCGGGCGACCGGCAGGCCGCGTGCGCCGCACATGTCGGTGAAGCGGAGCTCCTCGCTGCGCGGGACGGCCACGATGGCGCGGCCCGCGGACTCGGAGAACAGGAACGTGAAGGCGTCCAGGCCCTCGGGGACCACGACGCGCGCGCCGTTGCCGCCCTTGAGGCAGGACTCGGCCAGTGCCTGGACGACACCGCCGTCGGACAGGTCGTGCGCGGCGTCGATCATGCCGTCGCGCGAGGCGGAGATCAGGATCTCGGCCAGCAGCTTCTCGCGGCCCAGGTCCACCTTCGGTGGCAGGCCGCCGAGGTGGTCGTGGACGACCTGGGACCAGGCCGAGCCGCCGAACTCCTCGGCGGTGTCGCCGAGCAGGTAGAGCAGCTGTCCGGCCTCCGCGAACGCCATCGGCGTACGGCGGTTGACGTCGTCGATCACTCCGAGCACGGCCACGACCGGGGTCGGGTGGATCGCCACGTCGCCGGTCTGGTTGTAGAGCGAGACGTTGCCGCCGGTCACCGGGGTGCCCAGTTCCAGGCAGCCGTCCGCGAGACCGCGGGTGGCCTCGGCGAACTGCCACATGACGCCCGGGTCCTCGGGGGAGCCGAAGTTCAGGCAGTCGGAGATCGCCAGCGGCTTGGCGCCGGTCGCGGCGACGTTGCGGTACGCCTCGGCCAGGGCCAGCTGCGCGCCCGTGTACGGGTCGAGCTTGGCGTAGCGGCCGTTGCCGTCGGTGGCCATGGCGACGCCGAGGTCGGACTCCTCGTCGATGCGGACCATGCCCGCGTCCTCGGGCTGCGACAGCACGGTGTTGCCCTGCACGAAGCGGTCGTACTGGTCGGTGACCCAGGACTTCGACGCCTGGTTCGGGGAGGAGACCAGGGCCAGCACCTGCGCGCGCAGCTCCTCGGAGGTCTGCGGGCGGGGCAGCTTGCCCGCGTCGTCCGCCTGGAGGGCGTCCTGCCACTCGGGGCGGGCGTAGGGGCGCTGGTAGACCGGGCCCTCGTGGGCGACGGTGCCCGGGGGCACGTCCACGATCTGCTCACCGTGCCAGAAGATCTCCAGGCGCTCGCCGTCGGTCACCTCACCGATGACGGTGGCGATGACGTCCCACTTCTCGCAGATCTCCATGAAGCGGTCGACGTGCTGCGGCTCGACGATCGCGCACATGCGCTCCTGCGACTCGCTCATGAGGATCTCCTCGGGCGAGAGCGTCGCGTCGCGCAGCGGGACGGTGTCGAGCTCGACGCGCATGCCGCCGGAGCCGGCGGAGGCCAGCTCGGAGGTGGCGCAGGACAGGCCGGCGCCGCCGAGGTCCTGGATGCCCGCGACCAGCTTCTCCTTGAAGATCTCCAGGGTGCACTCGATGAGGAGCTTCTCCTGGAAGGGGTCGCCGACCTGGACGGCGGGGCGCTTGGTCGGCTTCGTGTCGTCGAAGGTCTCGGACGCGAGGACCGAGACGCCGCCGATGCCGTCGCCGCCGGTGCGGGCGCCGTAGAGGATGACCTTGTTGCCGGGGCCGGAGGCCTGGGCGAGGTGGATGTCCTCGTGCTTCATGACACCGATGCAGCCGGCGTTGACCAGCGGGTTGCCCTGGTAGCAGGCGTCGAAGACCACCTCGCCGCCGATGTTGGGCAGGCCCAGGCAGTTGCCGTAGCCGCCGATGCCCGCGACGACGCCCGGCAGGACGCGCTTGGTGTCGGGGTGGTCCGCCGCGCCGAAGCGCAGCGGGTCGACGACGGCGATCGGGCGGGCGCCCATGGCGAGGATGTCGCGGACGATGCCGCCGATGCCGGTGGCCGCGCCCTGGTAGGGCTCGATGTAGCTGGGGTGGTTGTGCGACTCGACCTTGAAGGTGACCGCGTATCCCTGGCCGACGTCGACGACGCCGGCGTTCTCGCCGATGCCGACGAGCATCGCGTCGTTCTGGGGGACCTTCTCACCGAACTGCTTCAGGTGGACCTTGCTGCTCTTGTACGAGCAGTGCTCGGACCACATGACCGAGTACATGGCGAGCTCGGCGCCGGTCGGGCGGCGGCCGAGGATCTCCCGGATCCGGGCGTACTCGTCCTCCTTGAGGCCGAGCTCCTTCCAGGGCTGGGAGGCGTCCGGGGTTTTGGTGGCGTTCTTGACGGTGTCGAGGCTCATGCGCTGACCAGCTTCTTCAGGACCGACGTGAAGAACGGGAGGCCGTCGGTGCGGCCGGTCCCGATCAGCGGCTCGACCGCGTGCTCGGGGTGCGGCATCAGGCCGACGACGTTGCCCTCGGCGTTGGTGATGCCGGCGATGTCGCGGAGCGAGCCGTTGGGGTTCATGTCGAGGTACCGGAAGGCCACGCGGCCCTCGGCCTCCAGTTCGTCGAGCGTGCGCTCGTCGGCGACGTACCGGCCGTCCATGTTCTTGAGCGGTACGGAGATCTCCTGGCCGGCGGTGTAGTCGCCGGTCCACGCGGTCTCCGCGTTCTCCACCCGCAGCTTCTGGTCGCGGCAGATGAAGTGCAGGTGGTTGTTGCGGAGCATCGCCCCCGGCAGCAGGTGGGCCTCGGTGAGGACCTGGAAGCCGTTGCAGATGCCGAGGACCGGCATGCCGGCCCTGGCCTGCTCGATGATGGTCTCCATCACCGGCGAGAAGCGGGAGATGGCCCCGGCGCGCAGGTAGTCCCCGTAGGAGAAGCCGCCCGCGAGGACGACCGCGTCGACCTGGTGCAGGTCCTTGTCGCGGTGCCACAGCGAGACGGGCTCGGCCCCGGCGAGGCGGACGGCACGCAGCGAGTCACGGTCGTCGAGCGTTCCGGGGAACGTGACGACACCGATGCGAGTGGTCACCGTCAGGCCTCGACCTTCACGGTGAAGTCTTCGATGACGGTGTTGGCGAGGAACGTTTCGGCCATCTTGTGGATGCGGTCGAGGGCGGCCTGGTCGACCGGACCCTCCACTTCCAGTTCGAAGCGCTTCCCCTGACGGACGTCGGCGATGCCCTCGAAGCCCAGGCGCGGCAGTGCACGCTGCACCGCCTGGCCCTGGGGGTCGAGGATCTCCGGCTTGAGCATGACGTCGACTACGACGCGTGCCACTGGCACTCCCGATGAGGTGGTTGGTGCAAGGCGGTTCCTTCAGCGTACCCGCCCGAAATTTCTACGCGGGTAGATATCCGAGGGCCTTGATCACCGGGCTGTTTCGGCTTCACCAACGCTTCGCAAAATCCCCAGGAAAACCACCTACCCGACATTGCGGCGGGACACGCGGAGAGAATTAACTGAGCTTCGCAATGCAATGGGAATCGCGGTACAAAGGAATCAACCGGGATTCCGGCCGAAAGCCCCATTGCCCCAAAACATCCGAACAGGCGACATCGCCGCACGTCAGCAGCTGGCGGCGTCGCACGAAGGGACCGATATCCGTGGCGCAGCGCGTAGTAGTCACGCTCTCCGACGACATCGACGGCGGAGAAGCGGCGGAAACGGTCATGTTCGCCCTGGACGGTAAGTCCTACGAGATCGACCTCAATGCCGCCAACGCAAAGAAACTGCGGAAGAGCCTCGCGCCCTTCGTGGCCGCCGGCCGCCGCCGGTCACGCTCGGGGAAGACCTTCAAGCACACCTCGGTCGCGCCCGACCCGGCGGTCGTCCGCGCCTGGGCCCGGTCCAACCAGCACGACGTGCCGCCCCGGGGCCGCATCCCGAAGAAGATCTACGAGGCCTACAACGCGGCCCACTGAGGGCCGATTTGCCATCCACCCCCTCCCTTCGGCTAATGTGTGGATCACGCCGAGGGGCGAGGCCGCAGGTCAGAGCCTCCGAGGTCGTGCGGGTGTAGTTCAGTAGCAGAACATCCCTCTTCCAGAGGGAAGGCGCAGTGTGCGATTCCTGTCACCCGCTCTGCATGACTTTCCGACCACTCCGGTGGATCGGGTAGAGTGATGCACGTGCTGCTTCGGCAGTGCACTGCCTGCGGACGTAGCTCAGTTGGTAGAGCACCACCTTGCCAAGGTGGATGTCGCGCGTTCGAGTCGCGTCGTCCGCTCTGTAAGCCGAAGGCCCCGATCATCACGATCGGGGCCTTCGGCGTATTCCGCCGCATCCGGCACCGGGCCTTCTGACAAATGTCATCGCCGGTCATGACAGCGCGCACTGCCGACCCGTTCCGGGCGCCGGGACGCTTGGATCATGACTGACACCGTGATCGAAGCCCGGGACCTGCGCCGCGGCTACACCGGAGGATTCGAGGCCGTACGGGGCGTCTCCTTCTCCGTGGCGCGCGGTGAGGTCTTCGCCCTGCTGGGAACCAACGGCGCGGGCAAGACCTCCACCGTCGAACTGCTGGAGGGACTCGCCGCGCCGAGCGGCGGACAGGTCCGCGTCTTCGGCCTCGACCCGCTCACCCGGCGGGCCGAGGTCCGGCCGCGCACCGGGGTCATGCTCCAGGAGGGCGGCTTCCCCTCCGACCTGTCGGTCGCCGAGACCGTGCGGATGTGGGGCGGTGTCACCACCGGCGCCCGCCCGGCGGCCGAGGTGCTGGAACTGGTCGGCCTGGCCGCACGGTCCTCCGTACGCGTCAAGCAGCTGTCCGGCGGCGAACGGCGGCGCCTCGACCTGGCGCTGGCCCTGCTCGGCCGGCCCGAGGTGCTCTTCCTGGACGAGCCCACCACCGGCATGGACCCCGAAGGGCGCCGGGACACCTGGGCCCTGGTGCGCGAACTGCGCGAGCAGGGCACCACGGTGCTGCTGACCACCCACTACCTGGAGGAGGCCGAGGAACTCGCCGACCGCCTCGCCATCCTCCACGAGGGCGAGCTCGTCCTGTCGGGCACCCCCGCCGAGGTGACCGCCACCCGGCCCGCCCGGATCCGGTTCACCCTGCCCGACGGGGTGCCCGCGGCCCGGCTCCCGCTGGCCCTGCGGGCGGCGGCCTTCGGGCAGCGCGTGGAGATCCGTACCGAACGGCTCCAGGAGGACCTGACCGAGCTGCTCGGCTGGGCCCGGCAGGACGGCGTACGGCTGTCCGGGCTCGACGCCCGGTCGGCCTCGCTGGAGGAGGCCTTCCTGGAGATCGCCCGGAGCCACCGCGGCGCCGGCGACCGTACCGAGGACACGATGGCGGGGACCCGATGAACACGCCCACCCTGAACGCCGGCCGGATCACCGCACTCGGCCGCTCCGAGCTCACCCTGCTGGTGCGCAACCGGGCCACACTGACCCTGGCCCTGCTGATGCCGCTGCTGATGGTGTTCGTCCTGCGCTCCTCCCTCGGCGACACCGAGGGCGCCCGGGCCGTCGGCGAGGCCACCCTGACCGGCGGGATCGGCATGGTGCTACTCCTGGTCGTCCACATGAACCTGGTCTCCTCCTACGTCGCCCGCCGCGAGGAGCTCGTCCTGAAACGACTGCGGACCGGCGAGGCGAGCGACCTGGAGATCCTGGCCGGGACCGCGCTGCCCGCCGCCGCCCTCGCACTCGCACAGATCGCCGTCCTCGCGGTCGCCGGGGCGGCCGCCCTGGACGTGCGCATGCCGCAGAACCCGCTGCTGCTCGTGGCGGCCGTCCTCGCCGGCGTCCTGATGCTCGCCGCGCTGTCCGCGGTGACCAGTTCCTTCACCCGCACCGTGGAGACCGCCGGCCTCACCACGCTGCCGCTGTTCCTGGCGACCGTGCTCGGCTCGGGGCTGTTCGCCCCCACGGACACGCTGCCCGACCTCGCGGCCTCACTGTGCGAACTGCTGCCGCTCAGCGGGGTGATGACGCTCGTACGGGCCGGCTGGAGCGGCAGCGCCGGGGGCGGGGACCTGCTGGGCGCCGGGCTGAACACGTTGGCCTGGATCGTGATCAGCGTGTTTGCTGTCCAGCGGTGGTTCCGCTGGGAACCGCGCCGCTAGGACGAGTCGGGGGACAAGGCCGTGTCGAAGCTGACCGGATGGTGGAAGAACCGGAGTACCGCGGGGAAGGTCGAGCTGTACACCCGCGGGTCGTTCTACCTCTTCGTGGTCCTGGAAGTCCTGTCCTTCGGGCTGACCCCGCTGGTCGCCGCGGCCGCCGAACGCACCTCCTACGTCGTGCCCCTCGCGCTCTTCCTCATGATGTGCGCGCACGCGGCCCTGTGCGGGGTGCTCAGCTCCCGGGCGCTGCACTGGGTGGTGGGGCGGCGCGAACGCCCCACCCGGCTCGCGGTGGCCACCGCCCTGGTGTCGGCGGGGTGCGTCCTGGCCGTCCTCGCGTTGCGGACCACCGGAGAGTCCCAGGCGACCGTGGCACCGACCATGGTGGCGGGGCTCGCCTGGTTCACCTCCGGGGCGCTCGTCCTGTGCCTGAAGTCGGTACGGCGCATGTGGTACGTCTCGGCGGCGGCGGCCGTCGCCACCGGACTGGCCGCCCTGGGCCTCGGAATGCCGGCGGCGAAGGCCCTCGGGTACGCCGTCGGCGTGCTGCTGGGAGGCCTGTTCTTCGGCGCCACCTGCGGGTTCTCGGGCTGGCTGCTGAGGACCGTCTACGAACTGGACCGCTCCCGCGAGGTCCAGGCGCGGCTGGCGGTGGCCGAGGAGCGGCTGCGCTTCGGCCGCGACCTGCACGACGTGATGGGCCGCAACCTGGCCGTCATCGCCCTCAAGAGCGAGCTGGCGGTCCAACTGGCGCGGCGCGAACGACCGGAGGCGGTGGATCAGATGATCGAGGTCCAGCGGATCGCCAGGGAGTCCCAGCGGGAGGTACGGGACGTGGTGCGCGGCTACCGGGAGGCGGACCTGGCGGTGGAGCTGGAGGGCGCGCGCGGCGTGCTGACCGCGGCCGGAATGGACTGCCGGGTCGACTTCCGGCCCGACCGGGACCTGCCCTCCGAGGTCCAGTCCGCGCTGGGCTGGGTGGTCCGCGAGGCCACGACGAACGTGCTGCGGCACGGGGACGCGCAGCGCTGCCGGATCCGGCTGGCGGCTCCGGAGAGCGGCCCCGTGACGCTCGTGGTGGAGAACGACGGCGCGCCGGAGGCCCCTGCCGGGCCTCCCGGCTCGGGAATCGCCGGGCTGCGGGAACGGCTCGCCGTACTGGAAGGGACGCTGGAGGCGGGACTGGTCGGCGACGGCCGGTTCCGGCTGCGGGCCGAGATACCGGGCCCACGGCTCGATGGACTGGAGGTGCGGGCGTGAGCCCCGTACGCGTACTGCTCGCCGACGACGAGCACCTGATCCGCGGGGCACTGGCCGCGCTCCTCGCGCTGGAGGACGACCTGCTGGTCGTCGCGGAGGCGGCGTCCGGCCCCGAGGCGCTGGCGATGGCGCGGGCGCACCGCCCGGACGTGGCCGTGCTGGACCTGCAGATGCCGGGGGCCGACGGTGTGAGTGTCGCCACATCCCTGCGCGCCGAACTCCCCGACTGCAGGACGATGATCGTGACCAGTCACGGCCGTCCGGGACACCTGAAGAGGGCCCTGGCCGCAGGGGTGCGGGCCTTCGCCCCGAAGACGGTCTCGGCGCAGCGGCTGGCCGAGCTGATCCGGACCGTGCACGCCGGAGGCCGTTACGTGGACCCGGAGTTGGCGGCCGACGCGATCAGTGCCGGGGACTCCCCACTGACCGCCCGGGAGGCCGAGGTGCTGGAACTGGCGGGCGACGGGGCACCGATCGCGGAGATCGCGGAGCGGGCCTCGCTGTCGCAGGGGACGGTGCGCAACTACCTGTCCTCGGCAGCCACGAAGCTGGGTGCCGAGAACCGTCATGCGGCAGTGCGTCTCGCGAGGGAGCGAGGTTGGGTATAGTAGGTCTCGCCTTACGGCGCTTGCGGACATAGCTCAGTTGGTAGAGCACCACCTTGCCAAGGTGGATGTCGCGCGTTCGAGTCGCGTTGTCCGCTCTGTAAGGAAGAAGCCCCGGTCCTCGGACCGGGGCTTCTTCGTTTCCCTACGACCAGTCCAGACCGGTCAGGCGCTCGTACGCCTCGATGTACTTCGCGCGGGTCTGCGCGACAACCTGCGTCGGGAGGGCCGGCGGCGGGAGTTCGCCCTTCGGGTCCCAGCCGGAGGCCGCGGAGGCCAGCCAGTCGCGGACGTACTGCTTGTCGAAGGAGAGCTGCGCGCGGCCCGGCTCCCACGCGTCGGCGGGCCAGAAACGGGAGGAGTCCGGGGTCAGCACCTCGTCCGCGGCAATCAGGGTGCGGTCCTTCGGGTCGAAGCCGAACTCGAACTTCGTGTCGGCCAGGATGATCCCGCGCTCACGGGCGATATCCCGGGCGCGGCTGTAGACGGCGAGGGTGGTCTGGCGCAGCAGCGCGGCCGTCTCGGCCCCGGTGGTGCGCGCCACCTCCTCGTAGGAGACGTTCTCGTCGTGCTCGCCGACCTCGGCCTTGGCGGCCGGGGTGAAGATCGGACCGGGCAGCTCGGAGCCGTCCACGAGGCCCTCGGGCAGGCCGAGTCCGCAGACCGTGCGGGTCTGGTTGTACTCGGCGAGGCCGGAGCCGGTGAGGTAGCCGCGGGCCACGCACTCGACCGGGACCATGTCGAGGTCCTTGCAGACCAGCGTGCGGCCGGCCCAGTCGGCGGGGGCGCCGGCGGGCAGCTCGGTGGAGATCACGTGGTTCGGGACGAGGTCCGCGAGCTGGTCGAACCACCACAGGGAGAGCTGGGTCAGGACACGGCCCTTGTCCGGAATCTCGGTGGGCAGCACCCAGTCGAAGGCGGAGATGCGGTCGCTGGCGACCATGACGAGGCGGCCGTCCTCGTCCCGGTAGAGGTCGCGCACCTTTCCGGTGTGGAGGTGGACGAGGCCCGGAACCTGAACCGGCTCGGGCTTTTCTACGAATCCGGACACGGGGTCTCCCTGTGGTTCTGTATGACGCGCACCCCCGATTCTCGCGCACCCGGGTCCCCTCCCGGGGACAGGGGTGCGCCGGCCGCCCGCCGCCGTGTCAGTCGTGCTTGCAGATCCGGTCGAGGAGATTGGCCGTGGCCCGCTGCACACGCTCGTCGACGTGGCCGGGGCGGTCGAGGGCCGGGGACCAGGCGAACGTGCCGGAGGCGAAGACCAGGGAACCGCTGGGCGCCCGGTAGAGGGAGGTCTCCTGGTGGCGGCGCTGGCCCTCGCTGTCGAGGTACGGGGAGTGCGCGAGCAGGATCCGGTCCTGGTGCTCGGGGAGCTGGATGCGCGGGAAGTACCGGTCGGCCTCGCCCGCGACCAGGCCGGGCAGCTCGTCGTTCTCGCCCGCGCCGGTGGAGTCCCACAGCCAGTGCGTGGCGTTGCGCACGATCATCGGCGCGGGCTCGGGGACGCGGCCCGCGTACTGGATGCCGAGCAGTTGCTGCTCGGGGCGGTCGACCTCGCGCCAGAGGCTCGGGCGGCCCGGTCCGCGGCGTTTGCGGCAGGTGAGCAGCCGGTCGGCGACCCCGGAGGGTGACGGGGCCAGCTCGACCTGCCAGTACATGGTGTTCGCGGAGAGGAAGACGAGCGACGTCCCGTGGCTGCGGGCCCGCTCGACGGCGCGGCGCATCGGGGCCGACCAGTACTCGTCGTGGCCGGGGAAGACCAGGCCCCGGTAGCGGGTGGGGTCGACGCGGCCGGCGTGCAGGTCCCGGGTGTCGGCGTAGGCGATGTCGTAGCCATAGCGCTCGGCCCAGCGGATGAAGTCGTAGGCGTGGCCGACGTGGAGGGGCAGGCCCGCGCCCGCGTAGGGCCGGTCGAAGGAGACGGTGACGGCCGCGTCCTGCTCGCCGAGGAGCCGGCCGGCCTCGTCCCAGGCGTGGTAGAGGCTGGCGCCGGTCCGGCCGTCCTCCGGGTAGAGGTTGTAGGCCTGCCAGGTGATGTCGGGGAGCAGGAGCAGGAGGTCGGCGGGGTGGTCGTCGCGGACCGTGAAGGGGATGTGGGAGCGGTAGCCGTCGGCGGTGGTGAGGACGGCCACGTACGCGCCGACGCTCCAGTACGACGGGACCTGCAGACGCCAGGAGAGCCACCAGTGGTGGCAGGAGACGGTGCGGTCCGCGGCGAGGGGGGCCGGCTGGACGATGCCGGACAGGCGGGGGCTGGTGGTGATCTTCGAGGCGCCGTCGCCGCCGTAGTGGCCGATCCGGTAGACGTCGACGGAGAACTGCTGGGGCGGGTCGACGGTGATGTGGAAGTCGATGGCCTCGCCCGGGGCGACGGCGCCGGTGGAGGCGAAGCCCTTGATCTGGCGGTGCACGTCGTCGGCCGTGCGGGGGCCGCCGTTGCCGCGGGCCCGGGGGATCTGGCCGGTTCCGGCGGCCGCCGCGGCCGGGTCCACGTACCAGGGGACGACCTGGCCGGTGTCGTCGAAGTAGAGCTCGCTGCCCCGGAACCAGGGCAGGGGCCCCTGTCCGAAGGGGTCGTTCACCGCGTGCGCGAGCGCACCCGACTCCCACCGCCGGATCTGGTCGGTACCCATGACCGCTCCCCTCCCTCGCTCCGTCCCGCCGCGACCGGTCCCAGCACATCACATTACGCACGCGGTCCGTCACCGTTCGTCGCGAATTGGCGAGACCGGAACACTGGCATGCGCTGGTGCGTGCGGTCCGTCGCCCCACCAGGGGAGGTGGCGGGGCCCTCCTCAGACCAGGCGGACCGGCTTCTCCGTACGGACGCCCAGGGCCGACAGCCACTCCCGCAGGGGCGCCGGGTCGCCGTCCTCGACCAGGCAGAGCACGCGGGGCGCCAGATCCGCCCGGCGGTCGCCGCCGATCAGCAGGACCGGCCCGTCGAGCCAGTCCAGGCCGGGGGCGGCCCCGGCCGAGTCCACGGCCGCGCAGCACACCATCGCCGTCACATGGTCGGCCAGCAGGTCCCGGCCGCTGCGCGGCGGCTGGAGCGGGAACAGCGGTACGGCGTCCGCGCCGTGCGCCTTCCCGGCCCCGGCGGCGGTGCCCGCGGCCCGCTCCTCACGGGCCAGGTCGGCGCTGAGCCGGCCGGCCAGGGCCTCCCCGAGCGCCCCCTCTCCCGAGGCGCCGGCGAGGCAGCCGAGCACCCGCTCCAGGGTGGGCCCGGCGAAGCCGTCCACGGTGGGGGGCACCGCGCCCGAGGCCTCGATCGTGGCGGGTCCCGCCGCACCGGACGGACCGGACGGGGCGGGTGAGCCGGAGGCGCCGGCGGCGGGCGCCACCGAGGCCGCAGGAGCGGCGGACCCGGCACCGGCCGGGCTCGCGGAGCCGACGGCACCGGAGGATCCGGCGGGCCTGGCCGGACCGGCCGCCCCGGACAGGCCCGCCGCCCCGGACAGGCCCGCCGGACCGGCGAGCGCGTCCAGCGCGGTGTGCAGACGGGCCGCCTCCGTACGCCACTTGCGGTCCACGACCTCGTCCGGATACTCCGCCCACTCCACCGGGGACCAATCGGGCCCGGCCTCGGCGGGTCCGCCGTGGAAGAGCCGCGCCGCCAGCAGCGAGGTCGCCTCGTCGATCACGCCGGGCTGCTCCAGCAGGTCGCAGGCGGGCCGCTCGCCGAGCCGCGAGGTGAATCCCTCCGCCAGCCGGTCGCGCCGCGACAGCTCGGTCAGCGCCGAGACCACCCCGGCATCGAGGTGCGCGGGCCAGCGGCCCATCCGCCAGGCGGGCAGGGCCACCCGGGTCAGCAGCCGGTCCCAGCCCGCGTAGGCGAGGCCGACCTGCTCCTGCGCGACGATGCGCAGCCCGTAGTCCACACCCTGTGCACGGTCCGACGCGGCGGCGGCCACCCCGCGCTCCATCTCGGCGGCGTCCGTCCGGCACAGCCTCAGCAGCAGCCGGGCCGGGGCGGCGATCCAGCCGAGCCCGCGGCGGCTGCCCACGTCCACGGCCGCGTCCAGGCCCCGCACGAAGCCCCGCGCGTCCGCTATGTCCGGGTGCGCGGAAGGACCCGTACCGGCGACGACCGGAGCCAGGACCGCCCGCAGCTCCGCGACCCGCATCCACCACAGGAACGGCGACCCGATCACCAGCACCGGGGCCGCACCGCGCGCGGACTGGGGGCCGCCGTCCGTGCCGCCCCGGCGGTGCGCCGCATGGGCGCGGTCCTCCAGCCAGCTGTCGCAGTCCGGCGTCAGGGCTATCGCGGACGGCGGCGGCACGTCCATCCGGTCGGCCAGGTCCCGCACCAGGCGGTAGAGATCGGGGGCGGCGGCCTCGGACAGCGGCACCGTCGGCGTCACCGCCGGGCTCGCCCGCAGCACCACCGCGGCGAAGATCCCGCCGAGGAGCAGCACCAGCGCGGCCACCGCGCACACCGCGAGCGTCACGGCGCCCCAGGGCTCGCCCGCCAGCCGTCCCGTCCCCCGGGCCGCCACCAGCACCACCGCGAGGGCGGCCGGCAGCAGCGCGACGGCCAGGGCCCGGCTGCGCACGCGCAGCACGGCCAGGGCGCGGGACCGCGCGGACGGAACGCCCGCTTCCATGATCGAACCGATTCCGGACACGGCCGGTCTCACCCCCTCTGCCCTGCGGCTGCGTTGCTCACTCCCCCACTGTGACACCCGCCACTGACATCGCAAGGTCGGTGGGCCAAGTGCCGGAATGCTTGCGCCGCACCCTAGTTGGGGCGCGCCCGGCCGTCAGGCAGACAAGCTGACGATCACCCGATGGAATGGCTTTGGGTAAAGGTGGATGCGTTCGAACGAAGCCGGATGCAGTCGCACGCGGACACGCCCGCGGGCCCGGGCGCGCGACGTGCGCACCGGGCCCGCGGGTCTGCGGAGCCGCCGCTCAGCGGAGCCCGGCCGCCTTCGCGGCGATGTCCGTACGGTGCTGCGAGCCGTCCAGCCGGATGCGCGCGACCGCCGTATACGCCTTCTCGCGCGCCTGCGCCAGATCGGAACCGGTCGCCGTCACCGACAGCACGCGACCACCCGCGCTGACGACGGCGTCACCCTCGCGCCGGGTACCGGCGTGCAGGACGTAGGCGTCGGGCGCGTCCTCGGCGGCCACCTCGGCCAGGCCCTCGATCGGGTCCCCGGTGCGGGGGGTGTCGGGGTAGTTGTGGGAGGCGATGACGACCGTGACGGCCGCGTCCTCGTGCCACACCAGCGGCGGTTCGTCGGCCAGCGTGCCCTTGGCGGCGTTCAGCAGCACGCTCGCGAGCGGGGTGCGCAGCCGGGCAAGGACCACCTGCGTCTCGGGGTCGCCGAAGCGGGCGTTGAACTCGATGACCCGGGTGCCGCGGCCGGTGATCGCGAGGCCGGCGTAGAGCAGCCCGGAGAAGGGGGTGCCGCGGCGGCGCAGCTCGTCGACGGTCGGCTGGAGCACCAGCTCCATGACCTCGTCGACCAGCTTCGGATCGGCCCAGGGCAGCGGGGAGTACGCGCCCATGCCGCCGGTGTTGGGGCCCTGGTCGCCGTCCAGGGCGCGCTTGAAGTCCTGCGCCGGCTGCAGCGGGACCACGGTGACGCCGTCGGTGATGGCGAAGAGGGAGACCTCGGGGCCGTCGAGGTACTCCTCGATGACGACGCGGTCGCAGCCCAGCGCGTGCGCGCGGGCCGCCTCCAGGTCCTCGGTGACCACCACGCCCTTGCCGGCCGCCAGACCGTCGTCCTTGACGACGTAGGGGGCGCCGAAGGCGTCGAGGGCCGCGTCCACCTCCTCCGGGGTGGTGCAGACGTAGCTGCGCGCGGTCGGGACCCCGGCCGCCGCCATCACGTCCTTGGCAAAGGCCTTGGAGCCTTCGAGCTGCGCCGCCTCGGCGGACGGGCCGAAGACGGGGATGCCGACGGCGCGCACGGCGTCGGCGACGCCGGCGACCAGCGGGGCCTCCGGGCCGACGACGACCAGACCGGCGCCGAGTTCCGTCGCGAGAGCGGCAACGGCTTCGCCGTCGAGGGCGTCGACCGGGCGGAGCTCGGCCACCTCGGCGATGCCGGCGTTGCCGGGAGCGCAGTAGAGCGCGGAGACGTCGGGGTCGAGGGACAGAGAGCGGCACAGGGCATGTTCGCGGGCGCCGCCGCCGATGACGAGGACCTTCACGCTGCTCAGCCTAGCCCGGACGACCGCGACGGCTTCGTGCGGCCACCCAATCAGGACGGGCTACTCATTTGTGTATTCCTCCACAACGGTCGCTCCGAGCTCGCGCACGATCAGGTCGTGTCCGGTCAGCGCGCTCTCGACGAGGTCGGGGTCGTCGTCCTCCGCGAAGTCGTCCTCGGGGGCGACCGGCGGGGGTGCCTGCGGTACGGGCGGGGGCGGCGCGGAGACCGGCTGCTGGGGCTGTTGCGCCTGCTGCGGCTGCTGGGACTGCTGCTGGGACTGCTGTTGCTGGGGCGCGGCGGGGGCCTGCGGCGCGGGGGGCTGCGGCGGCGGGGGCGGCGGGCTGTAGGCCGGGGCGGGCGCGGACGGAGCGCCGTACGACGGGCCGTAGGACGCGCCGGGGGCCGACGCCGGGACCGGGGAGCCGCCGCCGACGACGGCGTCGATCTTCCAGTTGACCTGGAAGTGCTCGGCCAGGACCGCCTTGAGCACGTCCTCGCTGCCGCTGCTGGCGAAGTTGTCGCGGGCTCCGGCGTTGGGGAAGCCGAGCTGCAGGGTGGTCCCGTCGAAGCCGGTGACCTGGGCGTTCTGACTGAGCAGGATCCAGGTGAAGCGACGGCGGTTCTTGACGGCCTCCAGGACGCCGGGCCACATCGCCTGAACCTGACCGGCGCCCGCGGCCATACCGGGGGAGGGCACGGCCGCGGCCGGGGCGGCCGGGGCGGCGGGGCTCGGCGCCGGGGTGGCCGGAACCTGCACGGGTGCGGGCGCGCCCTGTCCGGGAGAGCCCTGTCCGGGAGCGCCCTGTCCGGGAGCGGCCGCACTGGGCCAGGCGCCGGGAGCGGGAGCCGCGGCGGCGGGCCGGGCGGCCGGGGCACCGCTGCCGGGCTGCGCGGCTCCGGGCCACGCCCCGGGGGCAGCAACGGGCGCGGCCTGCGGCTGCACCGGGGGAGCCGCAGCAGGCGCGGGAGCCTGTACGGGAGCCTGCACAGGAGCGGCGACCGGCGCGGCGGGAGCCGGAGCCGGCATCGCGGCGGCAGCGGCGGCCCGCGCGGCGGCGGGCCCCCCGCCCGGACCGGCGGGTGCCATGGCGTGCGCCTCGGGCCCGGGCACGTAGCCCATGGCGGGCGGCCCGGCGGCGAAGGCGGCCGCCCCGCTGCGCTCCAGGCGGTCCAGACGGGCCTGGAAGGACCGCTCGTCATCGAAGGCGGCGGGGAGCAGCACGCGGGCGCAGATCAGCTCCAGCTGGAGCCGCGGCGAGGTCGCGCCGCGCATCTCGGTGAGCCCGGCGTTGACCAGGTCGGCTGCGCGCGAGAGCTCGGCGGAGCCGAACACGGACGCCTGGGCCTGCATCCGCTCCACGACATCGGCGGGAGCGTCGATCAGCCCCTTCTCCCCGGCGTCGGGCACGGCGGCGAGGATGACCAGGTCGCGCAGCCGCTCCAGCAGGTCGGCGACGAACCGGCGCGGGTCGTTCCCGCCCTCGACGACCCGGTCGACGACCTCGAAGGCGGCCGCGCCGTCACCGGAGGCGAAGGCGTCGACGACGGAGTCGAGCAGCGAGCCGTCGGTGTAACCGAGGAGCGAGGTGGCCATGGCGTACGTCACACCCTCCTCGCCGGCGCCGGCGAGGAGCTGGTCCATGACGGACATCGAGTCACGCACGGAGCCCGCTCCGGCGCGCACGACGAGCGGCAGCACGCCGTCCTCGACCCGGGCGCCCTCCCGGCCGCAGACCTCGCCCAGGTACTCGCGCAGGGTCCCGGGCGGGACCAGCCGGAAGGGGTAGTGGTGCGTCCGGGACCGGATGGTCCCGATCACTTTCTCCGGTTCGGTGGTGGCGAAGATGAACTTGAGGTGCTCCGGCGGCTCCTCGACCACCTTCAGCAGGGCGTTGAAGCCCGCCGAGGTGACCATGTGCGCCTCGTCGATGATGTAGATCTTGTAGCGGCTGGAGGCGGGGCCGAAGAAGGCCTTCTCGCGCAGGTCGCGGGCGTCGTCCACACCACCGTGGGAGGCGGCGTCGATCTCGATGACGTCGATGGACCCCGGCCCGTTCCGGGCGAGGTCACGGCAGGACTGGCACTCCCCGCAGGGGGTCGGAGTGGGACCCTGCTCACAGTTGAGGCACCGGGCGAGGATGCGCGCGCTGGTGGTCTTTCCACACCCGCGCGGCCCGCTGAACAGGTACGCGTGATTGACCCGGTTGTTCCGCAGGGCCTGCATCAGGGGTGCAGTGACATGCTCCTGACCGATGACCTCGGCGAACGACTCGGGGCGGTAGCGGCGGTACAGCGCAAGGGACGACACGTCTACGAGGTTATCCGGGCCCACCGACAACAGCGGCCCGCGGACGCCACCGGCTCCGGAGCATGAGGGCCGGGAGCGGGCCGGGAACAGCAGGACCGGGGAACACAAAGGGCCCCCCACGCACCCGCCAGAGCCCACTTACCCTTGCTGCCTTCCGGCCCTGGGGGAGTTGGGTGAGATAGCGCCACGTGAGGGGCTGGGCCCCACCCTAGCGGATCCGCACCCCCGGAATCGACCCCGCCCCCGCCCCGCCCCCCGCCGGACCCCCGGCGAACGATCACGTTCGCGAGCACCCCTCCACGTCTTGTATTGTTTGCGGCGGAGGATTCGCCTAGAGGCCTAGGGCGCACGCTTGGAAAGCGTGTTGGGGGCAACCCCTCACGAGTTCGAATCTCGTATCCTCCGCAGCCGCCTGAACAGGCGAAACGAAGACCCCGGACCGCTTCTGCGGCCGGGGTCTTCTGCATGCTCTGGTCTCAGTTCTGGTCTCATTTACTTCGGGCATCCACCCACAAATCTCCCGCCTCATTCGGCACTCCAGGCGCATCCTGTGACGGGCCCAGATCCACGTTCAGTACAGCGCTACTACGATCGCCGGTCATGGACTGGCTGGAGCGGACCGCGACGTTGAGGCAGTGGACCAAGGGCGGGGCGCGTGCTCCCCACAAGCCGCTGCTCCTGCTCTACGCCCTCGGCCGGTTCCAGGAGGATGCCGACGGCGAGCTGTTCTACAGCTCGGTGGAGGAGGACCTGAAGCGGCTGCTGGCCGAGTACGGTCCGCCCAACAGGACAACGCCCGCCTACCCCTTCCACCACCTGGTCAGCGACGGGGTGTGGGAAGTGCGCACCGACCGCGGACCCGGCAGTCCCGGGAGCGCGGTGCGGGAGCTGCGGGCATCCCGCGCTGTCGGGCGGCTGGCGCCGGAGCTGCGGGCGGCACTGCGGCGGGAGCCCGCGCTGCTGGGCCGGATGGCGCGCGTACTGCTCGACCAGCACTTCCCGCCCTCCCTCCACGGGGAACTGTCCGATGCGATCGGACTGGAGCTGGAGCCGACGGAGACCGGACGGCTGCCATCCGCGCGGCGGCAGAGGGACCGGCGGATGCGGGAGCTGGTTCTGACGGCCTACGAGTACCAGTGCGCCTTCTGCGGATACGACGGGCGGATCGGGGCGGTGCCGGTCGGACTGGAGGCCGCACACGTGCGCTGGTGGGCGTTCGGCGGCCCGGATGACGTCGACAACGGCCTCTGCCTGTGCTCGCTGCACCACAAGCTCTTCGACAAGGGCGCCCTCGGCGTCGGCGACGGCCACCGCATCCTCGTCTCGCAGCACTTCGTCGGGCGCAGCCCCGCAGCCCGCGAGCACGTCATAGCCCTCGCGGGCCGCACACTCATCGGCCCGCAGCCGGGAGTCCACCCCGTGGCGACGCACCATCGCTCCTGGCACACCAGCCAGGTCTTCCACGGCTCCCCGCGCCCCGGCGCGGATCTTCCACGAACTCGATCTCGCGGGGGCTCGCCCAGCCGCCCGCAGGTCAGCCCTCGTACTCCCACGGGTTGAGCAAGAGCGCGCCAGTCCGGGCCAGGTGCTTGACGTTCCGGCTCACCAGGGTCCACCCGTTCGCGAGGGCGGTGGCGGCGATCAGCGCATCCGGCGGATCGATGCTGGTTCCGGCGCTCTTCAGCTTCCGGTGAAGGGCGAGGTACGCGAGAGCCTCCTGCTCTCCGACGGCCGCGATCCGGTCGCTGTAGTCAACGCGAATGCCGTCGAGCGCCCGCTCGAAAGCGGCACGCCGTACCAAGTCCGGTGTCGCGGCGATGCCGGTCTCGATCTCAGCGATCGTGATGACACTCAGGTAGAGACCGGTAGAAGGGACCGAACGTGCCCAGGCGACAACAGCCGGAGCCGGCTTCGACCGAGTGGTGATCTCGGAGACCATGTTGGTGTCGAGCAGATAGATCACTCGCCGTCCGCCGCATCGTCGTAGGAACGCTGCCCGAACTCCAGACCCTCGAACGGTGCCGCCTCAAGCCGATCAAGAAATCCGTCACTGCCGAGGGTGGCCCAGCGGTGAAGCATCTCTGGAAGGGCGTCAATGTCCGTGTCGGCGAGTTCGGCGTCGAAGTGCCCAAGCTGCTGTTCGGGCAAGGACTCCCGGATCTCCCGAATCGTCCGCAGCGGATGTGGATCTTCAGACCGACGGGGCGGGAGCGGGAGGTTCGGGGCAGTACTCATAATCGGCTCCTCCACGAAGCGGTCCGCGGGCCCATACCTGGGGACAAGCCTAGAGTGGTCGGCCGCCGAGCCTGCATGATCCGGGCGAACCCCGACCAGCCTGGTCTCAGTTCTGGTCTCATTCATTTCGGACATTCGACCGCAAACCCCTCTGGTGTCACTACGATCGCCGGTCATGGACTGGCTGGAGCGGACCGCGACGTTGAGGCAGTGGACCAAGGGTGGGGCGCGTGCTCCCCACAAGCCGCTGCTCCCGCTCTACGCCCTCAGCCGGTTCCAGGAAGATGCCGACGGCGAGCTGTTCTACAACGCGGTGGAGGAGGACCTGAAGCAGCTGCTGGCCGAGTACGGTCCGCCCAACAGGAAAACGCCCGCCTACCCGTTCCACCATCTGGTCAGCGACGGAGTGTGGGGAGTGCGCACCGACCGCGGACCCGGCAGTCCCGGAAGAGCGGTACGGGAGCTGCGGGCAGCCCCGTCGGGTCCGGTACGAACACGGATCGTGGCATGCTGGCCACGGGTGCAGACGAAACTCGTCTGGAACGGATCCGGGGCCACGAGATCGATCGTGCTAAGCGCTCTCCGGACGAGGTCCAGCTCACACACCGGATCGGCAAGGAACTGGGGACCTCCCCTGAGCCGTCCGACACAAATCGCGGCTGTGCTTCACGCGCCGCTTGGCGTCGCCGATCGCGGGGCACAGCAGTTCGCCGAGGGACGCGGCATGGTCACGTGTGGGGTGGAAGTTCGCGTTCCAGCTGGTTCCGAGGGGTCGGCAGTCGCTAGCCTTCCGTTGCACAGGCTGCCACGGGGGACGCGCCTGGATGGCTTCCAGTCGGTTCCTCGAGGGCTCGTGCTGCCCGAGAGGTGACGGATGATCGAATTCGACGACCCCCGACTGCCCGAACAGGACCTGGTCCTGCTGCCCGACAAAGCCTTACGGGGCGGCGAACCCGATACCGGTCAGGGCCCCGACGCTCCCCCACCACTGCGCGGCCGGGTCCGGCTGGGCGGCCCTCTCGCCCAGCGCCTCACGCCCGAGCAGTTGGCCGGCGATCCGGGCCTGAGCGAATACCTCACCGGCCAGGCCGACACGTACGACTACTACCTGGTCCACCTCTCCCTCACCTTCGCCCCCACCCCCCAGCGACCCCGGCTCGAATTCGCCCACCTCGCCTTGGACCTCTCCGCCAAGCCCGAGACTCCGCCACCGCTGGCCCATTCCATGGACCCGATGCGCCTGACGGACGCCGTCCAGGTCACCCGGACCCGCCGGCTCGGCCCGCAGCTCTCCCTCCTCGGTGCCGACGCCTCGCTCGGCGAGGTCGGGCGGAGCCAGGAGTTCACCAGCCACCAGCCCTTCGCCCAGGCCCTGGGCCTGCACGAGTCCACGCCAGGCTGGGAGTTCCGACGGACTGTCGCCAACGAACTGACCGGCTGCCACCGGCTGCGCCTGGTCGTCCGTACCGCCGCAGGCTCCGTCACGGACCTGGCGTGCACCGTCACCGCCGGGGTCAAGATCCCCCTGCTGCGCCGCTACACCCGCACCCTGCCCCACCCGCTGTGCCTGGAAGCGACCCTGTGAGCGGGGGCCACGCCGACGCTGGCCACCCCGACGCCGGCCGCCCGGAGCCGCTGCTCCGGCAGGAGATCGCCGAACTGGC
This sequence comes from Streptomyces sp. NPDC090021, assembly GCF_044748225.1. Lineage (NCBI taxonomy): Bacteria > Bacillati > Actinomycetota > Actinomycetes > Kitasatosporales > Streptomycetaceae > Streptomyces > Streptomyces sp. NPDC090021. The sequence continues at coordinate 74,829 of NZ_JBIVFO010000036.1, forward strand.
CACCGTCTACAACACCCCCGGCCAGGCCGAGGTGCTGCTGCTGGCCGCCGGCTACCCGGCCGACGCGATGCCGTACGCGCCGAAGTCGCCCCGGGAGTACTGGGAGATGGTGTCGGTGAACCTCGCGACGGGCGTCATGGCCGACGGCCGCCGCCTGATCCTGGCCGAGGCCCGGGAGAGACGGCCGTTCAACCCGGTGTTCAAGGCGGCACCCCCGCCGGGGTTGCCTGACGTCACTCCCGCCCCGGCGGCCGCGACCGCCACCGGTCTCCCCAAGGTCATGGTGCTCGGCGCCGAGCCCGCCCGGCGCGGCGCCGTACGGGCGGCCGCCGAGCTGCGCGAGATTTTGCAGGCCGTCCGCGGCCGCCTGGAGGTCGTCCCCGCCCCCGCGGCCACCGCCGCGGACCTGGTCCGGATCCGGCGCGAGCTACCCGACGTCCTGCACCTGGCCTGCCACGGCACCGAGGAGGGGCTGCTGCTGGAAGACCAGGACGGCGAACCCCACACCCTGCCCGCCGCCGAACTCGCCCGGACGCTCCAGCTGGCCTCCGACCACTACGGCCACCACCTGAGGGCGCTGGTCCTGCGCTCGTGCGACAGCGACCTGATCGCCGGGCGGTTCGCCGAGCTGGCCGACGTGGTGATCGCCCACCGCGGCCGGCTCGACGCGGACTGCTCGACTCTCTTCGCCGCCGCCTTCTACGAGGAACTCGCCGTGCTAGCCGATCCGTTGACCCGCAAAGGGCTCGTCGCCGCTGCGCACGTGGCCGCCCAGGACGTGGTGAACCGCGCCGGGGTGTGCCGTCCGATCAGCACCGACCTCATCGTTCTGACCCGCACCTCCTGAGGCGAAGGAAACCAGTGCCGCTTTCCAACATGCCTGAACCAGATCTGAGCGACGAGAAGGACGACGAGCCCGGCCCCTGGGACATTCCCCGGGAGGACTGGAACAACCTCGTCGCCCTGCTGTGCCGGGCCTACGACCTGTCCGGGTGGCGGCGGATCCTCCAGGAACTCGGGTACCCAGCCGCCGCGTTCCCGACGGACACCGTGAACGGGGACTCCTTCTGGTGGCAGATCCGCGACAAGTGCGAGACCGGGCGGGTCAAGTGGGGCTGGCGCAGGATCGTTCGCCACCTGGGCCAGGAGGGCAGCGACGTCGCCCACAACCCGACCATTACGGCTCTGATCACTAAACACGAACTGGGGCAGCCGGCCTCCACCCCCATCCCCGCCCCCGAACCGGTGACCGTCACCGCCGTCATCCCACCCCAGTCGGTGCCCTGTCCGGATGCCGGCGCCGTACCGCGGACCGGCGGACCATCCGCCGCGCCGCCGGCGCACGCCCGCGACGACCGGCTGCCCCCCGTCAGCGGGTACGGGGAGTTGCTTCCCAAGTCCCCCCGCCCCGACCGCCGGGAGGCGCTGCTGGAGCTGTGGGAGAAGAAGCTCGGCCCGTGGGAGGAGCTCAACCAGTTCCAGCAGGAACTCGTCCAGGTCTGCCGGAAGATCATCGACGACCGCGGCGTGGCCCTGGTGTACGCGGTGACCAACAGCGGCAAGACCACCATCGCCCGTGTCGGCATGACGATGGCCCTCAACAACGACGAGTCGGCCATGATGCTGCTGCCGATCAAGGCGCTGGTGGCGCAGGAAGAGGCCCAGTGGCAGAGGTGGCTCGGCGGCAACGAGGCACTGAAGCGGCTCCAGGGGCAGGTGTACGGGGTGTCGCGCGACTACCCCGAGAGCGACCGGCCTGTGGGCAACGGCCACTACAAGGTCGCCGTGGCCATTTACGAGAAACTCGGCGTATACCTGGTCAACGGTATGCGCCCTCTGGACAGCACCCGTCTGGTGGTCGTCGACGAGCTCCAGATGCTGTCCGAGACCAGCGACCGCGCGGCCAAGCTGGAGGCCCTGCTCACCCTGATCAAACTGCGGCCCGGTGACCGGCCGGCCCTGCTCGGCCTGTCGGCCGCGCTCAGCCCCGAGGCGGGTGAGACGCTGGAGCGGTGGCTGGGCGACCAGCGCACCACCTTCACCCCGAGCAGCAACGAGCGGCCCGTCCCTCTCGACACCTACGTCGTGGACCAGGGGTACTGGCTGGTCCAGCGCGACGCCCATCTGCTTAGCATGAACATGCCCGGCAGTCGGACACCGCCGGAGGCAGTGCGGGAGCAGCACCGGCTGCCCGCCCTGCGTAGCCAGTACTCCACCGCGCTGTCCAAGGGCCTCAACGGCCTCCAGCGCAAGCTGTCCACGGCCGAGCTCGCCGCCACCCTCGTCCTCAGCATCCTGGAGGAGAACGACGAGCGTCGGATCATCTGCTTCGTCCCGACCCGGACCGCCGCCGACCAGCTGGCGGCCGGCATCCGGCAGGTCCTAGACGCGGCGTTCAAACGGCCCAAGGGCGGCTCACCCTGGGTCGACGGCCGTTACAAGAGCGTCAAGTCCGCCCGCCGCGACCAGGAGGGCGAACTGTACGACCGACTGATGACCTCAGACATCCCGGGCTACGAGCTGGTCATCCGCGGCCTGCGCACGGGCGTGGCCGCGCACTCGGCCGCACTGGCGCCCCCGATGCGGCGGCTGCTGGAGGAGGAGTTCCGGGCCGAGGATGGCCTGCTGCGCGTGCTGGTGGCCACCGACACCCTCGCCGTGGGCCTCAACCTCCCCGCCGACACAGTCATCGCGACCAGCATCTCCGGTCTGTCCGGCGCCGGTTCGCAACGCGCCCGGCAGTTGCTGCTGCCCGCGGACCTGGACAACAAGGGCGGCCGGGCGGGCCGCCGGGGCCAGACGGTGGCCGAGCGCGGCCAGTTCTACATCCTGGTGCCCTCCGACCTTGAGCTGCAGAACGTCGACGGGCTGACCACCGTCGACATCAAGGAGCTGGCCACGGTCGAAGGGGTCTCCAAGCAGTTCGTGCGGAGCAAGCGCCGTTCCCTGGCCGTCCGGTCCCAGTACCGCGATCTAGAGTCGATCAGCGGACTGGTGCTCCAGGTGCTGTGTCAGTACAACCAGAAACTGGTTGAGAAGAAGTGGCTGGAGCGGGTCCAGGTGATCCTCGACAACCTGCTCATCAGCTACGAGCCGGACCACCCCGCGCTGCCCGAACCCAGTAACGTCCTCCAGGAGTTGCAGCGCCGCAAGCTGATCCACGAAGTGGGCGGCACCACCCTCCCCGGCGCGGGCAGGCGCCTGGATCTCACCGAGCTGGGCAAGGCCGTCGGGCGGTCCGGCCTGGAGCTGGACGACGCACCCGACCTGGAACGCCTGGCCGGGCTCGTCCGCAGCGGGGCCGGGACGATAGAGCTGCTCTGGCACGCCTCCCGGGCTCGTTCCATCAAGCAGGTCACGGCCTGGGTGGCGCTCCCCGGCCAGGGGAGCAACCGCCATCTGCCCTCCCTGAAGGGCGCGGTTCTCACCATGGCCCTGACGTACTGCGCCGATCGCGAGCAGATGCGCCAGGACTGCGCGAACTGGGTGGCCGCCGAGGGCGCCCCGCTGCCCGAGCGGCTGCTGCGGGAGGCCGGGCGGCCGGTGATCTCAGCCGAGCTCCAAGAACTGATTGCCAGCGACGAGGACGCCGCACCTACCGACGAGATCAACGCCCTGCTGCGGGCGGTGGTGGCGTACGAGTGGCTGCACGGGGTGCCCTTCGCCGAGATGCAGCAGCGGTTCTCGGGGACGATCAAGTCGGCGGAGGATCCCGACAAGGGGCAGTACAAGCCGCCGTCCCTGTCGCTGTACTACTCCGACGTTGAGCAACTCTGCGAGCAGATGGCTGGCTACATCCGGGCGGCCGCGGACATCAGCTTCACCGAGGACGGGGTCGACCACTCCGCGCGGATGCAGCTGATCGCCCAGCAGGTGGAGTCCGGGCTGCCGGCGTGGCTGGCGAAGGTGTCCAAGATGCGGATCACCGGACTGCACCGCGAGCGGCTGGCGAAGCTGGCCGGCCTGCCCGAGGACCAGCAGCCCGACCCGCCGTCGCTGCTGGTGGACATGGACCCGCTGAAGGAGGGCCTGACCCACGCCGAACGCGCCGACGCCCGGCGGATCATCGACAGCCGGCTGGCTCAGGAGCAGGCACACCGCGAGCGGATCGCCCGCGAGTGGGCCGAGGTGGTGATCCCCAACGGCGGTGGCCACAACTTCGGCGACGTGTCGGCGGACCTGGAGATGGCAAACGGGGCTGCCGCGTACCTGGAGCGGCTCGGCGAACTCGCCGAATGCCTGGGCCTGGAGGTCACCGACGCGATGACCGACGGGTCGTTCTACGTCGCGGAGTGGAGCGCCGGGGGGGCCGGCGCGGCGGTGACCCTCAGGGTGCCGGCGACCGACCTCACCGCCCAGATGGTCGCGGACGTCCGGGAGGAGCGCACGCTGGTCGTGGTCCGGGGGCGACGGCCGGGGGTGCAGGAGGCGCTGGCCGCGCAGGGCCTGCTGGCCCGGTTCCTGGAGCCCGACCACCTGCTGTCGGTCCTCGCGCACCTGGTGAAAACCCGGGGCGGGCAGGCGCCCGGGGAGGAGGTAGTGGAGGAGCTGTCGGGTATCCGCCTGTCGTCTTTGGGCAGCATCAGCTGGGCGGTGCCGGCGCAGGCGAACTGAAGGGGTTGGAGCCGTCCGGGGGGGGCGCCTGCCAGAGATCCATCAGTTGCGTAGCGCAACCTGAGGCCAGACAGCGACGTAATCGCTATCTCTGGTCTCAGTCGTGGTCTCATTCGCCCCCGTCCGGACCCGCCCGAACGTGACCACCCCGAACGCTCCGCCGCAGTTCAGGACGGGTACGACCCCCAACGGACACCCGTACGAACATGTGGAAAGCCTGTTGGGGGCAACCCCTCACGAGTTCGAATCCCGTATCCTCCGCAGCCGCCTGAACAGGCGAAACGAGAAGCCGAGCCGCGATACGCGACTCGGCTTCTCGTCGTGCTCTGGTTGCCTTTCTGGTTGCATTTACACGCACCCCATTCGGATATTTCGAGGATCCGGGCTGCCCCGCTCCCGCCATGCCGCGGATGCCGGCGCCCACCGAAAGGGGAGTCCTGTCCCGCACGGCATCCGCGGATCATAGGGATACGACATCCTTGATAGCCCGCGGCGAGTCCCCCCGCTGCCATGGTCCTGATCCCGCGAGGTGCCCGGTATGAAGTCCCGATCGACGCTGGCGACATGGCTGGGCGGCCTCGACAGCTGTCGTCTGGCACGCGTTCTCGAGACGCGGAGGGACGCGGCGGCCCCTCCGGAGCCGCGCTCGGTGGGGGAACTGGCCGACCGTCTTCAGCGCCCGGGATCGGTGGCGCTTGCCCTGCCACAGCTCGCGCTCCCGCAGCTCCAGGTCGCCGAAGCGCTGGCGGCGCTGCGTACGCCCGCGTCGCGCGAGGCACTGGCGGAGCTGTTGGGAGCGGCGGACGACGAAGCCGGCGAACTGGAGGCCGTGCTGGAGACTCTGGCCGATCATGCTCTGGTCTGGCCGGACAGGTCGGGCAAGCTCCGCATGGCCGGCCCGCTGCGGCAGGCGTGGGGCGCGCCCCTGGGACTGGATGCCCCGCTGGAGGAACTGCTCTCCGGCACGACCTCCGACGAACTGCGCGGCATGCTGGCGGCACTGGGCGTCAAGCCGCCGAGCAGCAAGGCGCAGCGGCTGGCCGCGCTGGTGGAGCACCACAGCGACCCGGAGCGGATCCTCTCCGTGGTCGCCAAGGCCCCTGCAGCGGCCCGGAAGCTGCTCGAAGGCCGAGCGGGGGCCGGGTCGGCGAGGCCCGCGCGGTTCGTCATGTTCGGGAGTCCGGGCCCCGATGTCGAACCGGGCGCTCGATGGGCACTGGAACGGGGGTTCCTGGTCCAGGACCGTCACCGCTACGGTCCGGCCCGTATGCCCGCCGAGGTGGCGCTCGCGTTGCGCGGGCCCGGCTGGCACGCCCCGTTCCAGCCCGTCCCGCCTACCGTGGGATTGGCGCCCGTCACCCCGACGGAGGTCGACCATGAGGCGTCCGCCGCCGCTGCGGCGTTCGCTGCCGGTGCCGCCTCGGTCCTGTCGGCCTGCTCTGCGTCCGCGCCGGCCCGGCTGAAGTCCGGTGGAATCGGTGCGCGTGAACTGGCCCGGATCGGCAAGGCCGCCCAGGCCGACGACGCCGTCGTACGCCTCACCCTGGAAACCGCGTACGCCGCCGGGCTGCTGGCCCGCGACGGCGATCGCGTGGCCCCCACCGAGGCATACGACGCCTGGGCGGCGCAGGAACCCCCGGAGCAGTTCGCCGTACTGCTCCAGGCATGGCGGAACCTGCCGCTCACCCCCACCCAGGCGCGCGACGAGGACAACAAGGCGCTCCCCGCACTCGCCGCCGCACCGCCGTGCAACGGCTGTGTGCAGGCCCGCCACGGGCTGCTGACCGCAGCGAACCGGCTCCCGGCTGGGCAGGGCGTGCGGGTCGCGTCGGATCTGGGTCCGCTGATCGCCTGGTACCGCCCCCTCGCCGACTCGACGCCGGACGGACCGCCGTTCGCCACCGTGATCCGCGAGGCCGAACTCCTCGGCGTGCTCGCACGCGGTGCTCTGTCCGCCATCGGCATCCACCTGCGGACCGGAGACGCCGAAGGGCTGGGAATCGAGTGCCGGCGGCTGCTGCCCTCGGCCACCGCGACGGCCCGGATCGGGGCCGACCTCACCGCCGTCGTCACCGGCACCCCGTCCGCGCGGCTGGCCGCACTCCTGGACTCCGTCGCGGACCGGGAGACCAGTGGCACGGCGTCGGTGTGGCGGTTCAGCGCCGGCAGTGTCCGACGGGCTCTGGACGCCGGTCGTACTCCCGAGGACATCACAGCGGACCTGGCCGCCGTCGCCGCCGGGCCGCTGCCACAGCCCCTGTCGTACCTGATCGCCGACACCGCACGAGGCCACGGGCGCGTACGCATCGCCCCCGCCGTCTGCGTCCTCCACGGCGCCGAGCCCGCGCTCCTGGCCGAACTCGCCGCCCACCGCAAGCTGGCCAAGCTCGGACTGCGACAACTGGCGCCGACGGTGCTGATCAGCCGCAGCCCGCTCGACACGACGCTCGCCGCGCTCCGGGCCGAGGGATACGCCCCCGTCGCCGAGACCGCCGAGGGAGCCGTACGCATCGAGAAGTCCCGGCCTCGGCGCGCCGCCGCTGCCGTTCCGGCTCCGCGCGGCTCAGGGGCGAGGAGTGGCGGCCGGATCGCTGCCACGAGCAAGGCGAAGCCATCCGCCGCCCTCGACCCGAGCACGTTGGCGACCCGGCTGCTGGCCGCCCCGGCCACGACTCCCGAACCGGCACCGTTCGACGGAGGAGCGCCCTTCGCCACGGACACCGAGGAGATCGTCGCGGGGTGGGCGAAGCACCTGCCGTACAGCGACATCCGCCAGCTCGCCCACGCCATCGACGCCGGTCAGGCCATCACCGTCGAGTACGTCGCCACCTCGGGCAACCGGACCGTGCGCACCCTCAGCCGCCTGGAGCTCGACCCGCCCTACATCGAAGCCTGGTGCCACCTTCGGGACGCCGACCGCGTTTTCACGCTCTCCCGCATCCACGGCGTCATGAGCGCCGCACCCGAGTAGGGGGAGATGGTAGCGGCAGCGACAGTATCTCTGTCGATACCCTTGCTCGCGGGAAACGTGCATGCGGCGTTTCAACAGTCGGGACCGGAAGCTGCACGTGCTCGGCAGCGCCCTGCGGTCGGTCCAGGATGCCGTCGGCTCGGCAAAGCCGGGACAGTGCGTCCTCATGCGCGGGCGGAGGCGAGTCGGCAGGTCCAAGCCTCGTCGAGGAATTCCTCTGTGACCACGACTTCGACTGCATCGCCGCGGTAACCGGCCAGCCCGTCCAGTGGTACGGCCCGGAGGGCCGTACGTAGCCGAGCAGCAGTTGCAGTTCTGGTGGCATCCGCCTCCGTCCGGGGCCGTCCGGACGAGGCCGCCCAGGACGGGCCGCCGCGGTTCAGCACGGGCACGGCCCCACGGCCCCACCGGGCGCGGTCGTCGGCGGGCCCGCGGGCGGAATCAGCCGAAGGCCGGCATCTCACCGACCGTCGTGGTCAGGTCGATCACCGCGAAGGCGGCGCCCTGCGGGTCCGAGACCGCCGCGAACCGGCCGAACGGGCTGTCCATCGGGCCGAAGTGCAGCTTCCCTCCGTGCTTCTGCGTCTTCGACACCGCCTCGTCGCAGTCCGGGACCGCGAAGTAGACCTGGATGTACGGCGGCAGCTCCGGCGGGAAGTCGTCGTCCATCTTCATCCGCCCCAGCACCGGCTGCCCCGGGTCACCGGCGCTGAAGACCATGAAGTCCATGCCGGCCGCCTCCGGGTCGTCGCCCGGGTCCATCCGCTCGGCGCTGTACGGGAACACCTTCGGCAGGAAGGCGTCCGACGCGGCCGGCTCCCGGGTGAAGAGCTCGGCCCAGGCGTAGGAGCCCGCCTCGCCCATCTTCTCGAAGCCCTTGTGCTCGCCCGGCTGCCAGACGCCGAAGACCGCGCCGCTCGGCTCCTTCGCGATGAGCATCGTGCCGAAGGCACCGACCTGCATCGGGCCCATCAGGACCTCGCCGCCGTTCGCGGTCACCTTCCCGGCCGTGGCCGCCGCGTCGGGCGAGGCGAGGTACAGACACCACTGCGAGGGAGCGTCGCCCCCGGGCATCGGCGGTACGACGGCCGCGACGGCCTTGCCGTCGGAGTAGGCCTGCGTGTAGTTGCCGTACTCGCTGCTGGACTCGCCGAAGGTCCAGCCCAGCACGTCGCCGTAGAAGGTCTTGGCGCCCTCCACGTCCCGGAACATCGCGTCCACCCAGCACGGCGCGCCTTCGGGGAACTCAAGCATGATCGATCGACTCCTCGGCTCGTTCACGGCTGTCGTCGTACTCACGCTAGGCGCGCGGTGTGCCGACCGCGCGGGGAGCGCGCCCGCGCGGGACGCTGGAGCCATGGACAAGGACATCACCATCCGGCTGGCGCAGCAGCCCGAGGCCGACGCGCTGCTCGGCCGGAGCCCGCTCGCCGCGCTCGTCGGAATGCTGCTGGACCAGCAGGTGCCGATGGAATGGGCCTTCTCGGGACCCTGGACGATCGCGCAGCGGCTGGGCTCCGACGACCTGGACGCGCACGCCATCGCCGCGTACGACCCGGAGGCCTTCGCCGCGCTGCTCTCCGATAAGCCCGCCGTGCACCGGTACCCGGGGTCGATGGCGACACGGATCCAGCAGCTGTGCGCGTACCTGGTGGAGCACTACGACGGGAACGCCGAGGCCGTCTGGGCCGACGCGCCGACCGGGCGGGAGCTGCTGGGGCGGCTCAAGGCGCTGCCGGGCTTCGGGGAACAGAAGGCGCAGATCTTCCTCGCCCTGCTCGGCAAGCGGTTCGGGGTGCGTCCGCCGGGCTGGCGGGAGGCCGCAGGCGGCTACGGCCCGGCCAACGTCTACCGCTCGGCGGCCGACATCACCGGTCCCGAGTCCCTGGCCAAGGTGCGGGCGCACAAGCAGGAGATGAAGGCCGCCTCCAAGGCCGCCAAAGCCGCGAAGGGGTGAAGAGGTGAGAGGGGCGAAGGGGTGAATTGACCGGTGACACAGGGCCTGGATTGGCCCCTGATCCCGGTCTATCGGTTCCGTAGATTGAAGGACATGACAGAGATCGCGACCCGCGCCGCCACCGCCGAAGCCATCCAGGACGCCCCCGGCAGCCGCATCACCCTGCTCACCGACACCGCCGAACTCACCTGCAACACGGCAGCCTTCGAGGCGGGCGCGGCGGGCGCCCCGGTGCACTTCCACACCCGGGCCACCGAGTTCTTCCACGTCACCAAAGGACGGCTCGACGTCCTCGTCGGCGACGAGATCCAGACCCTGGACGCCGGCGACTTCATCGCGATCCCGCCGGGCGTCAAGCACGCCTTCGCCCCCGCCGCCGGCCACACGGCGAGCGTGTTCGTCGGCTTCACCCCCGGAATGGGCCGCTTCGACTACTACCGCCTCCTCGGCCGGGTCCACGCGGGCGAGGCCACCGTGCAGGACATCAAGGACAGCTCGGCGACCTACGACAACCACTACGCGGAGAGCCCCGCCTGGAGCGGCCGCCGCCGCAGCGCGGAGCCGTAGACCACGTCCGCGTCGAGGCGGCGCAGCTCCTCCGCGATCAGTTCGGCGCCGCTGCGGATCTTCAGGGCCACCCTGCGGTCGGGGCTGCCCGGCAGGGTCAGGGTGGCCAGCGCGCCCGCGGGCCGGTCCACGCGGACCTCCCCGCCGGTGGTGCGCAGGACCACCGCGGTGATCACCGGGCCGTCGGTCGCGACGCGGTCCACCGGGACCCCCAACCGGTCCTCCAGCCAGCGCGCCAGCAGCTCGGCGCTCGCGTTGTCGGGTTCGCTCTCCACCGCCGCGCCGGTCACCGGCAGCGGCGTCTGGTCCAGGGCCGCGGCCAGCAGGGCCCGCCAGGGCGTGAGCCGGGTCCAGGCCAGGTCGGTGTCGCCGGGCTGGTAGCCGGCGGCCCGCTCGTGGAGCACGCCCACCGGGTCGAAGGCGGCGGCCGCGTCCGTGATCCGGCGCTGCGCGAGCGCGCCCAGCGGGTCCCGCGCCAGGTCGGCGGGGGCCGCGGCCGGCCACCACGCCACCACCGGCGCGTCCGGCACCAGCAGCGGCAGGACGACCGACCCGGCCTGCTCGGTGAGCGCCCCGTGCAGGCGCAACAGCACGAGCTCCCCGGCTCCGGCGTCCGACCCGACCCGCAGCTCGGCGTCCACCCGGCTCGCGCGGAGCTTGTGCGGGCCGCGCGACACCCGCCTGATGACCGCGATGATGCGGCAGGGATGCTCGTGCGAGGCTTCGGAGGCCGCGCGTACGGCGTCGTAGGCGTTCTCCTCGTCGGTGACGACGACGAGCGTCAGGACCAGCCCCATGGTGGGGCTGCCTATCGCCCGGCGTGCCGCGAGCAGGGCCCGGTTGACCTTGCTGGACGTGGTGTCGGTGAGTTCAGTCCGCATGCACCGAGTCTGTCACCGCGTCACCTGCGCCTGCGCGCCGTCCCGAAGACGGAGCGCGAGATCTCCCGGCCCAGCTGCGTACCGACCGAGCGGGCCAGCGAGCGGAACAGGCCGCTGCCCACCACCTGCTCCACCAGCGAGGGGTCCTCCTTCGGGGCTCCGCGTCCCGCCCCCCTCGCGGCTCCCCGCCCGGCTCCCCGCGCGGTCTCCTTCTCCGCCGCCCTGGCCTGCTTCTCGGCCTCGGCCTCCGCGGCGGCCGCCTCCGCCCGGGCCTCCGCGGCCGCCTGTTCGGCGCTGATCCTCTCGTACGCCGACTCGCGGTCGACCGGCTCCGCGTAGCGCGACCAGAGCAGCGAGGACTTCACCGCCCGGTCCAGGTCCGCCGCCGGGACGGGCCCCATCAGCGACTGCGGGGCGCGCAGGCGGGTCGCGGCGACCGGGGTGGGGGCGCCGTTCTCGCTGAGCACGGTGACGACGGCCTCGCCCGTCCCCAGTGCGGTGAGCAGTTCCTCCAGGTCGTAGGCGGAGTGCGGGAAGGTCTTCACGGTCGCCTTCAGCGCCTTGGCGTCGTCGGGGGTGAAGGCGCGCAGGGCGTGCTGCACACGGTTGCCGAGCTGGGCGAGCACGTCGGCGGGCACGTCCTTGGGGGTCTGCGTCACGAAGAAGACGCCGACGCCCTTGGACCGGATCAGCCGGACGGTCCGGGTGACCGACTGGAGGAAGGCCTTCGAGGCCCCGCTGAAGAGCAGATGGGCCTCGTCGAAGAAGAAGACGAGCTTGGGCCTGTCCAGATCGCCGACCTCCGGCAGGTCGTTGTAGAGGTCGGCCAGCAGCCACATCAGGAAGGTGGAGAAGAGCTGCGGCTTGTCCTGGACCGCCGGGAGTTCGAGTACGGAGACCACCCCGCGGCCGTCGGCGGCCGTGCGCAGCAGCTCGCTCGTGTCGAACTCGGGCTCGCCGAAGAACTCCGCGGCCCCCTGCGCCTCGAAGGCGGTCAGCGCCCGCAGGATCACCCCCGCGGTCACCGTGGACAGTCCGCCGATGCCCTTGAGCTCCGACTTCCCCTGGTCGGAGACGAGGAAGGCGACGACGGCGCGCAGGTCCTTGAGGTCGATCAGCTCCAGTCCCTTGGTGTCGGCGTAGTGGAAGATCAGGCCGAGGGACTGCTCCTGCGTCTGGTTGAGCTGGAGCACCTTCGACATCAGCACCGGGCCGAAGGCGGTGACGGTGGACCGGACCGGGATACCGGGGCCGATCCCGCCCAGCGAGTAGAACTCGCCCGGGCATTTGGTGGGTTCCCAGCTCTGGGCCACCTCGCGGGCCCGCTGGTCGATGCGCTCACCGGGCACCCCGGGGGCCGTGATCCCCGAGACGTCGCCCTTGATGTCCGCGAGGAAGACCGGGACGCCGTTCGCCGACAGCTGCTCGGCGATGAGCTGGAGCGTCTTGGTCTTGCCGGTGCCGGTGGCGCCGGCGACCAGCCCGTGCCGGTTGAGCATGGACAGGGGGATGCGGATCTGGCGGTCGGGCAGGCACGCGCCGTCCCAGAGGAGGGCCCCCAGGTCGAGCGCGGGTCCGGTGAAGGCGTACCCGGCGGCGATCTGCCCGGCCGGGCCCGCCGCGTGGGCGGTGTCGGCGGCGTCCGCGGTGTCGGCGGCGTCCGCGCTGTCCGCCGCATCCGCCTGGTTCACCTTGTCCGTCTTGCTCGCCTCATCCGCCTCATCCGCCGCAGCGGCCGCGGCATCGGTGCTCTCGCTCATGGATCACTCCCCAAATAGCACTGTCCGTCACTTTTGCACCACCCTTGCGAGGCTGCGCCCGCAGGCACGGGCCCGGTAGGCTTTCCGTGTGATCTTCAAGCGCATCGGAAGCGGGCGGCCGTACCCCGACCACGGCAGGGAAACCACCCGGCAGTGGGCGGACGTCGCGCCGCGCCCGGTCCGGCTCGACCAGCTCGTGACGACCAAGGGCCAGCTGGACCTCGAAACGCTGCTCGCCGAGGACTCGACGTTCTACGGCGACCTCTTCGCGCACGTCGTGAAGTGGCAGGGCGACCTCTACCTGGAGGACGGGCTGCACCGCGCCGTGCGCGCGGCCCTGCAGCAGCGTCAGGTGCTGCACGCCCGCGTCCTCGAGATGGACTGACGCTTCGCGTAGATTGCGCCTTTCGGGTCGCCATTGACCTATCAGCAGATCATTTAGTAGGCATCGCCACCGGGTCGCACTACGCTGCGCACATGAGCATGCTCACTCCCCCCGGCATGGGCGGCAAGTACCGCGTCACGGGGACCGCCTACCCCCGCATGAGCCGTAAGCGGAGCCGACGACGGATCGTCCTCGCCGTGCTCGGCTCGGTCCTCACGCTTGCCCTGGTCGGCTACGGGGCACTGCAGCTCATCGACGTGTTCCGCGGCGATGGCCCCAAGCGGAACACGGCTGCCGGTGCCAAGGACTGCCCGACGAAATCTCCCGAGGCCGCCGCCAAGCAAGGCGCCCCCGCGGCCGCCTCCACGGCGTCCGCACCCGCCAAACCGGCGGTCGTGCTCCCCCAGCCCGGCACGATCACCGTCAACGTCTACAACGCGACCCCGCGCGCGGGCCTGGCCAAGGCCGTCGGCGACGAACTCACCAAACGCGGCTTCGTCGTCGGCAGCGTCGGCAACGCCCCGGCCGACTTCGACAAGAAGGTCCCCGGGGCCGGGATACTGCTGGGCTCCCCCACGACCGACAAGGCCGTCTTCGCGGTGCTCGGCACCCAGCTCCCCGGCACCACCCAGCAGACCGACGCCCGTGAGACCGCGGACGTCGACCTGATCCTGGGCGACGCCTTCAAGGAGCTCAGTACCACGGAGGACGCGGACAAGGCCCTGGCCCTCCTGGCCAACCCGGTGCCCGCGCCCGCCAAGAACTGCTGAGCCCGCGGTCCGGCGCCGCGGCGGCCCCGTCGGGGCCGCGGCCGGGCTCCCAGAAGCACCAGGTGCGCGGGGCCGGTCGCAGCGGACCCGGTGGGGCGTCGACGAGG
>NZ_JBIVFO010000037.1:0-82211 GCF_044748225.1 Streptomyces sp. NPDC090021
CCGACATCCACGCGGGGATCACCACGGCGGTGATCGTGAACACCGCGGTCGTGGTCCTCGGGATCCTCACCACCGTCCTCTTCCTCCGCACCAAGCAGCCCGGCAACTAAGGCAACTCCGCCTTGTGACACACCTGCCGAGGCGGCGAACGTAGGCCCCAGGCACGGAGGGAAGGAACCCGATGGCAACACCCACCCACTCGGCCGCCGGAAAGAGCCGTGCCCGGATCCGCTGGGAGCACGCGAGCATCCCCTCCCCGTCCGGTCCCCTCCCCGCGAGGGTGTACCGGCCGGAGGCAACCGCACCGCAGGGCTGGCTGGTCTGGGCGCACGGCGGCTCCTGGCGCGCCGGATCCGCCCAGGACTGGCACGGCGCCACCGCCGACCTCGCCCGGTCCTCCGGCTTCGCCGTGGCCGGCGTCGACTACCGGCTGGCGCCCGAGGTACGCCACCCGGCCATGGTCGAGGACGTACTGGCGGCGCTCGCCTGGGCCCGGGAACAGGCCGGGCCATCCGCTCCCGTCGCGGTCGGCGGAGACAGCGCGGGAGCCACCCTGGCCGCCTGCGCCGCCCTCGCCTGCCGGGACCGCGACCTCCCACTGGCCGCCCAGGTGCTCGCCTACCCGCCGCTGGACCCCGGCTGCACGGCCGCCTCGTACCACCGCTTCCCCGACATGTTCCCCACGGCCTCCTACCTGAGGGCGGCCTGGCAGGACTACCGGGACCCGGGCCGGCCGGCCGCCGCCGACGGCACCCCGCTCTACAGCACCCCCTTCGAGGCGGCCGACCTGCGCGGCGTGGCGCGGGCCGTCCTGGCCACCGGCGACCTCGACCCCGTCAGTGACGACGTACACCGCTACGCACGCCTGCTGCACGCGGCCGGAGTGGAGGTCGCCCTGCGGGAGTTCGGGCAGACCGGCCACGGGGTGTTCCTCCAGCCGGGCAGCGCCACGGGCGGCGGACCCGACACGGCGTCCCTGCGCGGCTGGCTGGGCGTGGCGCTGCGCCTGCTCACCTCACCGGCGGACCCCGGCGCCTGAGGCGCACCCCGTCCCTCCGGGTACTTCCCGCCTTCTCGTCCGTTCGTCAACCCATCCCAGATGGAGTCCACATGAGCCACGAAGCCCCCAACCTCGACGCCCTGCTGCGGCACTTCGCCGACCTCCGCGACGGCCACCACGGTGGCGCCGTCACCCGCCCCGACAAGGAGGAGCACTTCCGCACCGCCGCACGGCTGCTCGACCCGTACGCCCGCCAGGCACTCACCGAACTCAACGACGAACTCCTGCTGGGCCAGGGCGTCGTCGACGCCAGCGGGGTGCAGCGCGCCGACGACGGGAGCCTCTTCCACGCCTGGACCCTGTGGTGGGACGAGCAGTCGACCGCGGACATCCCGCCGGTGACGCTCTACGCCCACTACGGAGCGGGCTTCCACCACCCCCACCTGCGGGGCGCCACCGTCTCCGAATGGCCGCTGAACGTCTTCGACGAAACCCAGGCCGCCGCCGAACTGCCCACGATGCGCGCCATCGCCGCGGCGGACCTGCACAACCTGGTCTTCGAGCGGGACTTCAGGATCGTCCCGGCGACCGTGGCCGGCGCCACCGGCCTCCCCGCGCACCAGCACTGAAAGGCGGTCCGTCATGACGAAGCCGCGACTGTCCGTTCTGGACCAGACCCCCGTCGGCGAGGACCACACCCCGGACCAGGCACTGCGCGCCTCCGTGGACCTCGCCCGGGCCGCCGAGGACCTCGGGTACACCCGCTACTGGGCCGCCGAGCACCACGGCTCCCCGGGATTCGCGAGCAGCGCCCCGGAGATCCTCGCGGGAGCCCTGCTCGCCCACACCTCGCACATGCGGATCGGCACCGGCGGGGTACTGCTGCCCCGCTACGACCCGGCGAAGGTCGCCGAGGTCTTCGGCGTGCTCGCCTCCCTCCACCCGGGCCGCGTCGACCTCGGCATCGGCCGGGCCGGCGGCCCCGCACGGGACTTCCCGCAGCGGCTGGCCCAGCTGACCGCGCTGCTCGGTGCGGGCGGCGTCGTACCGCACCCGCCGGTCCCGCCGCAGATGTGGCTCCTGGGCGCGGGACGCGAATCGGCGCGGCTGGCCGGCCTGCTGGGCACCGAGTTCGCGTTCGGGCACTTCTTCTCCCCGACCGGCGGCACGGAGGCGTTCGAGGACTACCGTTCCCAGTTCCGCAGGGCCACCGGCCGGCCCGCGGGCGGCGCCCTCGCCGTACGCGTGGTCACGGCCGACAGCGCAGGCCGCGCCGAGGAACTGGCCCAGAGCCTGCTGCTGTGGCGGGCCCGCAAGGACCTCGGCCAGGACGCCCCGCTGCCGTCGTACGAGACCACGCGCCGCCACCGCTGGACGGGCGCGGAGCTGGAGCGGGCCAAGGTGCACCGGACGGCCCTCGTCTCCGGGGCGCCCGAGCAGGTGCAGGCCGTGCTGACGGGGCTCGCCGCCGCCCACGGGGTCGACGAGCTGATCGTCAACACCCTGACGGCCGACCCCGCCGACCGGCAGCGCTCCTACGAGCTGCTGGCCGAGGCCTTCGCCCTGCCGGCGGCCCGGCGGGAGGCGGCCGTACCGGCCGCCGGCTGAAGCCGTGACCCCCGGATCCCGCCGTGCCCGCGACGCCCGCACCGGCGCCGCGGGCACGGGCCGGATGATCTACGGTGAGCGGCGGGGGCGCCGTCGGCCGACGGCATCCGACGGCGAGGGGGAGCACCGGTGGACCGGCACATCGCGTTCGAGCGACTGCACAACTTCCGCGACCTGGGCGGCTACGAGGGCCGCGACGGCCGGACCGTCCGGTGGCGGACCCTGTACCGCGCCGACTCACTGGGCAAGCTGAGCGGCGCCGACTGGGACAGGTTCCTGGAGCTGGGCATCGGCACCGTGATCGACCTGCGCTACCCGTGGGAGATCGACGCCAAGGGCCGCGTGCCGGAGGCGGAGCGGTTCCACTACGCCAACCTGAGCATCGAGCACCGGCCCTACGACCAGGCCGAGATCGACCCCGGCGTCGACCCCTGGCGCTACCTCGCCGACCGGTTCGCGGAAGTCACCGAGGACGGCGCCGTGGAGATCAGGCAGGTCCTGGAGACCATCGCCGACGCGCCGGGGCCGGTGGTCTTCCACTGCACCTCGGGCAAGGACCGGACCGGGCTGATCGCCGCGTTCGTCCTCACCCTGCTCGGCGTCCCCGAGGAGCGGGTCCTCGCCGACTTCGCGCTCACCGAGCTGGCCACCGAACGCCTCACCGCCGACTGGCGTGCCGCCAACCCCGGCCGGGTCATGAAGTGGCCGGGCTACGGCCGCGCCCCCGCCGTGGTCATGGAGCTGGCGCTGGCGGACCTTCAGGCCCGGCACGGTTCGGTGCACGGCTACCTCAAGGACCGGGTGGGACTGCCGGAGCGGACCGCGGAGCGGTTGCGCGCCCGGCTGCTGACGGCCGCCGAGGACTGAGCCGACGAACGCGTTCGGGGCGGCCTTCTTGACGACGACGCTCTCGCCGTCGACGGGCGCCACCCGGGGGTGGAGCCGCCCGATGTCCTCCCGGACGTCGTACGGGGTCCCCGGGCCGCCGTCGTGCCGCACGTGGACGACCGTCGTGCCGGCGGCCCGTGCCCGGGCCGGCAGTCAGGCTGCGGCGTCGAGGGCGGGCTCCCGGCCGGTCAGCTCCAGCACGCCCCGCACGACCCCTGGTCGCGGAGGACTTCGGCGAGGCCGTCGCTCTGCGCGTCGCCCGCCGGCTCGCGATGTACCTCGAACGACCGGGCGGCCAGAGCCGGTTCAGCGTCCCGCTCGACCCCCGATCGTCGCGGGCCGGGGAAGCCTCAGGCCGTGAGCCGTTCCTGCGGCGTGGGAGGTCCGCCGCTACGTCGGCTGTAGTCCCGCGACCGGCGATTTTCACGCAAGAGAGTGTTCAGCGCCTCTTGAGCCACCTGATGGTGAGGACGGCAAGACCGATACCGGCGATGCAGGTGACTGCCACTGCGACCTTCATTCCCGGATCCATCAATCCGAACATGGGTTTCCTCCTGGGAAGGGGATGGCGGCCTGCCTGCGGCAGGAGCCCATGGCCTTGCGAGCCGGAGTGTGCGCTCTGTTGCTTCAATCGGGAGGGCGGTAGGTCAGCAGGTCGCCTGGCTGGCATTCCAAGACCTTGCAGATGCTGGTGAGAGTGCTGAAGCGGATGGCTTTCGCCCGTCCGTTCTTCAGGATGGAGAGGTTGGCCTGGGTCACTCCCACCCGCAGCGCGAGGTCGGTCAGTGTCATCCCGCGCTCTGCTAGAAGGCGGCCTAGGCCGACGTGGATGTCGTTGACCTCGGCAGGCATCAGACGACCCCCTCAAGGTCCTCACGCATTGCTGCCCCCGCCTTGGTGATGCGCGCGAAGGTGAGTACTCCAAGCGCGGTCAGGATCATCACGTAGGGCGGGGACAACAGCTGCATCGTGGTCTCGACCGAGGACTTGCCCTGGTCGGTCATGGTCGCGAGTAGCGCTGCCTGTGCCGCAGCTTCGGTGATCTCGGCAATCAGGCAGCCGGCCAGGAGCCACCAGCCAAGGGATCGCAGCCTGGTGGCGGACTGGAGGGTGTGCACGCCGTCTCGGGCAGCTGACGTCAGAAGGCGGTTGAGGAGGGCCAGTCCGCCGATCAGGACAACAAGGGACGGCAGGTGGCCGAGTACCGCGAGGAGTTGTTGTGCGGCGTCGGAGTTCTCGGCGCAGTACTGCGGGATGGCATTGACGTGAGCTCCTTCGCGGACGGCGAAGGTGGAGTCTGCTGCGCCCGAACTGCTGGTGACCCAGTCCGCGGTCACGCAGGTGTCTGCAGTGCCCCAGAGCGGGGCCGAGCCGTTGATGACAGAGAGGACGCCGCTGATCAGGAGCAGGCCGATCAGTAAGCGCAGTCCGACGGAGACCACGGTGGCCAGAGGTTCGAGAAGCTTTCGGTCCTGTGTCACGGAAATCACCCCATCTATCGTTTATCGATACTATCGAAAAACGATACAGTGTCGACCGTGCGTCGGGAAGCCCAACAGCAGCTGCGGGTGGTGCGGCACGGTCGGGGCGTAGGTGCGTGGCGAGGTTCTTTTGTGGCCTGCGGGTGCAGCACGCTCCGGCGCCGGAGCGTGCTGCATGAACTGCTTGAAGCAGCCAGCCAGGGTCCGTCCCGGCAGGAGGTCAGCCTGCCGGGGCGAGCCAGTTGACCTGCTGGCGGCACGTCATGCCGTTACAGACTCAGGTGGCGGCCGACGGTTCGGACATCGTGGTCGATGTTTCGATGCGGTTAGACGCGCTTGAGGTATCCGTCCTTGAAGCCGTCCTGGTCGGCCCACATACGGTGACGGCAGGACCAGGTCCCGTACATCGCGAACTTGGCGGTCCAGATGGTCTCGGAGTGGGCGTTGTTGCCGGGGTCTGCGGAGATCCAGTTCTTGATGGGCTCGTTCTTGAATTCCGTTGCGGGGACCCAGTTCGTGTGGCTGGCCCACCCGTTGTGGACTACGGTCACTCGGCTGCCGGAAACTCGGTAGTTCACCCCGAGCTTCACCGTGGTGACCTTGACGCCGAAGAGCGTGTCGGAGACGCTGTGCCATGCGCTCATGTCCCCGGCGACTCCCGCAGGCGAGAGTCCCGGCGCATTGGCTGCGCCGGCAGAATTCGAGGTCTCCTTGGAGATGACGATGTCGCCGTCGGCGAGCACTTCTGCTTTGCGGTGGGGTCGTTCGCGACATCCATGAAGGCCTTGATGTGGTCAGGCTTGTTCAGGTAGCCGAGGAACTTCTCCTGCTTGTCCTTCGGCAGGGCCTTGAACTGTTCCGCGGTCTCGCTCGCCCCCGCGTCCTGCTTGGCCTCCAGCCAGGCCGCGTAGGCCTGAGGCGTGGAGGGCAGGGTTGCTTCGGCTGCGCCGGCCTGCGCGGGGAGGCCCGCCAGGGCCAGGGCTCCCATGTCGCTGCCATGGCCCCGACTAACGCTCGGCGCGTCATGTTGCTCATTCTTTCCCCCAACTTTTTTCCTGCGCTTAGAGGTGCAGGAGGAGAGTAGGAGTGAAATCGGCCTGACGCAGGAAAGGATTCTCCCCAGGCCCCCCGGCCTCCCGCACGCCAAGCGCCTTTCGGAGTAGCGGCACTTGACGGAGTGACACTCACACGTGTCGACGGGTCTCGCAACCATGAATTGATACTTCTGAGGTTGACTTGAGGTTCACGCAAGAGGCGCCACGGCGGGTGGAAAGCTTTCGAGTCGAACTGTGACCCCTTTTCGGTCACCGCGAAAAGCGTAATATGTCGTTCCGTTAAATGGTGAAAGCGTCTACTTCTGGCCACGTATTTTTGCGAAGGTGGCGACGCCATCGCCGGGGGCTCGTCAGGCCGGCCGGTTCTTGCGCTTCAGTAGCCGCAGTCCTGTGACGATGCCACCAGTGGCCAGGACGGCAGCCGTGCCGTAAGCCCAGGGCTTCCACGCTTGCCCCCGAGTCCCATGGGGGGAGGATGCTGCGTCGCTGCAGTTCGGGGCTGGAGGCGTCACTCGGTAGCGGGCCCATTCCTTTGCAGGCCGGCCCTGCTCGTTCCACTGCACGACGTAGAGTCCGGGTTGGGCATCGCACCGGATCCGGACGACGGCGGACACCAGCTTGTCGCCATGCATCACCACCGGCTTGGTGAACCCCGGTGACGACAGTTCGACCATGCCGTCGTTGCCCATCTCCAAGCCGTCCTTGGCTTCCAGTTCCCCGCCGGCCGGTACGGAACGCACGTCCCATGGAGATGCGGGCCATGTCGTGTCCGCGGGGTAGCGCTCCTCCATCGACTCCGCAGGGCGCGCCGCCACCTGCTGTGCGCACTCCGCTCGCTGGGCCGGGTCGGCCGGGGCCACGATGACCGTGCCCCAGAGACGGTTGATTTCGGCTCCGGTTCCCTCGTTCGGTGGCGCGCCGAACCGCACCTGGTAGGAGCCGGGCTCGGCCGTACAGGAGACGGTCGCCACTGCGCGCAGAAGGCTGTCGTCCCTCCGGAAGACTCCCTCGGCGGCGAAGGCCGGCGAGGTGATCCGGACGCCGCTGTAGGCGTC
The DNA here is from genome assembly GCF_044748225.1 of Streptomyces sp. NPDC090021. NCBI lineage: Bacteria > Bacillati > Actinomycetota > Actinomycetes > Kitasatosporales > Streptomycetaceae > Streptomyces > Streptomyces sp. NPDC090021. The sequence goes on from NZ_JBIVFO010000037.1 coordinate 7,088, forward strand.
CCCGGACCTCAGTGCCTCAGTGGTCACCGTGACACGCTCCCCGGGGCGGACCAAGACTTCCGCGTCGCTGGGAACCGGCTTGGGAAGCTCTTCGGCGGGCGCTGCTAATGCGCCATTCACTCCCGTGGCCCACAGCAGCGCCAGCGCTCCCGCGACTCCCAGTCGCTTCGATTTCATCATGATTTGTCCCTCTGGATTCTTCGTTGACGATCTCCGCACCCCTGCATACCCTGCCTCCTCATCGAACTGGCGCGCCATTACGCACCTTTGAACCGCGCCGTCATCCAGCTCAGGAAGCAGTCCCTTGAACCGATGGTTAACCCCGCTTGCGCTCGGCGTCGGCGCGGTCCTACTAGCTGGCCCCGCCGCTGCAGCGGCGGGAGCCCCGACCCCGAGCCGGCCCCGAGCCGTGTCCTCCACCGTCTCTTCGCCTACGGTTCCTGCCGAGCCCCCTCCATGACGGTGCCGCCCACCAAGGGACCGACGGACCCAACAAGACATGGACCCACAGCGTCATCATGACAACGGGCCAGTACACCGGCGGCGGCCTCACCAACGATCTGATCATCCGCTGGACCGACGGCGAAACCACCATGTACCGCGACACCCGTGTGAACAGCCTCGGCACTGAGCGCATGCTCACCCCACCCGCCTGAACCCGCCGAAGGGGAATGACGCGCCCTGCGCGTTCAAAATCAGGTCACCCGCCTACAGGGCGCACCCACAAGCCAGATGACCCCTCAGCCCCGCTGCGCTCCCACCAACGTCCCGTAGCCGGGTCGACCGGACCAGGCGGATACCTCACCCAGATGTATCAAGCGATCACCATGTGTGCTTCGGGCGGGGGCGCGACAGCGGCCAGCTCGTATGCAAGGGACCCGACTGATCTGCACCGCTGTACGCGGAGGGAATCAGGCCAGTGCTACCGGCTCACCCAAAACGTCAATGCCTCTGACGGAAAATCAGCTGCACAGACGATGCACTGATCAACCAGCCGTCGCCTCGTATCGGACCCTGTGGGCCCTTCAATTGGAAAGGAAAATTCTCATGCACCGCATCGCCAAGGTGGCTGTCCTCGTGGCAGCCGCCATTACTCTCAGCGCCCCCGTCGCGAACGCAGAACGCTCCTACATCTACAAAAGCTACAGTGAGGAAATTTGGGAATGGCGTTCTGGTGTCCAGTGGGCCGGCGCTATTGCGTGTGACATGGACCAGGACGGGAACTCTGTGAAGGCTCACTACACTCGGGACAGCGGTTCCGTGGACTATTCCCACGCCACCGGTGGTGTTGGAACATGCAACGAAGGAACCCTCAACACGACCAATCGGGTCACGAAGCACCGCTCACAGCAGATTCGTGACTGGGCAACCGATCCGTACGGTCCCTGGAAATACCGTCCCTGATCCAGCACATGCTCATCGCGCGGAGCCGGGATGTTCGGTACACCCGGCTCCGCGCTGCCCGGCTGACAATGAGGAAGCATGAGAACCGACCTGCACGATCGGAAGACGGCCGCAGTAGAAGTGAAGAACCTGCACTACAGCATCGGTGACCGCCGTCTTCTGAACGGGCTGTCTCTCCGTGTTGCCGCGGGGGCGTCCGTGGCGGTGACTGGCCCCAGCGGCTCGGGGAAGACGACTCTCCTCTGCTGCCTCAGCGGTCTCATCGCAGCCTCGTCCGGCGTCATCCGCATCGCCGGTGCTGACATCACCCAGGTCTCTGCGGGCGAGCGAGCCGCACTACGGCTGCGCACCGTGGGCACCGTCTATCAATTCGGTGAACTGATACCCGAACTGTCACCCCTGGAAAACGCCGCCCTACCGGTCCTGCTTGCCGGAGGAAGCGCGAAGAAGGCATACGCGGACGCACAGAACCTGCTGGACGAACTTGGCGTAGCAGAGTCCTCCTCCAAGAGCACCGCGGCACTGTCAGGTGGAGAGCGTCAGCGTGTCGCAGTTGCCCGCGCACTCATCGGCAGGCCATCCGTGGTTCTGGCGGACGAGCCCACCGGTTCCCTCGACCAGCGCACGGGCGACGTCGTCGCTGATCTCCTGTTCGACCTGCCTACCCGCTTTCAGTGTGCGCTGATCGTGGTTACCCACAATCCTCAGATTGCAGCCCGAGCGGACAGGACGCTTGAACTCACCGAAGGGCGCCTCCTGACGGCTTCGGAGAGGTGCCGATGAGAAGACACCTGGCCATGCTCCGGCTCGGTCACCGGGTAGGAATGTCCAGCGGAGTATCCGCCCTGGTTCACCGTTTCGGACTGTTCGCGGCATCCTTCCTCGTCTTGTGGGTGGCCTGGAGCCTTCTGGCCGTGGACGCCAGTCTGGCCGCCCGGCAAGCACGGCAAGATGCTCGGTCCCCAGTCATGGTCGAGCAGTCTCAACAAGCGGTGGCCCTGTGGCTGGAGCGCCCGGACTACGCCGACGGCCAGGCCATATCGGTCATCTTCCTCGAGCCACTCCAGCCCGATGCCAGTCCGCCGCCAGGCCTTGACAGGTGGCCTGAAAAGGGCGAGGCCTTCCTCTCACCTCAAGCTGCGAAGCACGCGGCCGGAGCCCTCGTCTCCCGCTACGGCACGATGGGAGGGACCATCGGGCGAACGGGTCTCACTGAACCCAATGAATTGCTGGTGTACACACGTTCTCCCGTCGAAGGCATCTTCGGCGAAACGAACCACAGGACACGCATATCGGGCTTCGGGCACCCGAACTCCCAGTTCATCGACTACTTCACCGTGAGCCACCAGTTCGAACGCCCCTACAGCGACCTCTGGATACTCCTCCTGCTCTTCACCGTGATGCCGGCCGCCGTCTCCCTTATGGTCGTGGTGCGCGGCGGCGCGGAGCTGAGAGATCGCCGCATCTCCATGCTCGAAGCTCTGGGCGCTTCATCTTCAGCGCGCCTGTTCGTAGTCACCGGCGAAGCCGCGGCCCCGGTACTGGCGGGCTCGCTGCTCGCAGCCGCCGCCGCATGGGGCACCACCCTGTGGGACACCGCCCTCCCCTTCACCGGGTACACCGTCTCAGCACATGATGTGGCCTCACTGCGCCTATGGACCCCCGTGCTGATCCTTGCTGCGCCTGCCCTAGTCCTGGCGATCAGCGCGCTGCGCTACGCAAAACCGCCCAAGCGAACGAGTACCCGCCCTCAGCAGACCAGAGCCATGCCCGGACGGACGGTATGGGTGCTGGCCGGGATCGGGTCCTCTCTGTGCCTGTACGGAACATGGCGGGAAGACGGCCCGGGTCGGGTCGTGTTCTTCTTCGGTGTCATGCTCGTACTCGCAGTCCTCCCCATCCTTGCCGGACGCCTGTCAGGCTCTCTCGGATCGTCGATCGCCTCGCACTCCCTTCGCAGAGGCGACGCGGCGGGACTCATCGCCGGCCGGTGGCTCGCCGCCAGACCGATCGTTCTGGCCGTACTCAGCGCGGCAATGATTCTGGGGCTTGGCCTCACGACCCTGGGCCAAGTCGTCACCAGTCAGCTCGAAGGCCCGGAAATCGTTGCCAGGCACTTGGCCGGCGTAAACGACCACAACGCCGTCTTGATCAAGGCGTCAGGCGATCCATCCCGCTTCGACCAGCTCCGCCAGCGGCTCCCCGACCATCACACAGCCCTCATCTACCGCGAGGACGGCCGCACGATACTGTCCGCCGACTGCGAGTCGCTGGCGTTCTTCGGAACTCTCAGTACCTGCCCTACGACCGTAACGAAACTGACGGACGCAATACCTACCGTTCAGACCACGCCCCGCACGGCACTGGCAGTACTCGGCCTCACACCGGACATCGTCAGCATCACCACCCGAAGTCCAGGCATCACCGACCCGGCAAACGTCTCCCTCGTAGTCTTCAACACCTCCGGCGGAAGCGGGGCGGCCCAGATCTGGAACACCGCCTACCGGACGCTGGGATTTCCCATGCTTGACGTCCCGGTGGAGTCCGGGATGCTCGGCGCTCAAGCCCGCGGCGACTACGTCAAGTGGGTGCTGGACGCCGCACTGATCGGCCTCCTTGCCCTCGTCCTCGCCGGAATCGTGGGTGCAGCCTCCGTATTCGACGACCAGGCGCGAAGCCTCGGCCCCGTGGCCTCGTTCCGAAGCGACAGAAGCTTCTACCTTCGGGTGGCCCTCTGGAACCTTTCCGTTCCCCTTGCTGTCGTGGGAGCAGGGGCTGGAGGGGCGACGTACTTACTCGGCCAGATGCTGCTCTCCATCGGAGACGGAGGTGAACTCTCAGCCGGATTCGTGGCCGCCGGCTCGCTGGGTATCGCCATCGGAGGTGTCATCATCTCCGTCATATGCGCAGAGATAGCGACACGCCGGAGCCGGATCTGGCGCCCCACAAACGACTGACGCAACAACTCTTCACCCCTGGGATCGCCCGCCTTGCGGCCACAGGCCGTGCAAGGAAACACCTGGCCGAAGTCAGCAGCGTTTGCCCAGCCAGCGAAACAGGGCCCGCCGCCGCACACTCGACACGACACCCACGCAGTACCGCAGCCGCTTCCGCTCCACCGTCCGAGTGGCGGCTTCCCGCTGGTCGGACCCCCGTGCATCCGTCCCGCCCGCGACCGTGGAAGAGATGGGGAACCCACCACGGCCGACGGCGGAACGGAGCACCCCCATGACCGACACCCCAGGGCAACCGGCCCGGCCCCCCGGCCCGCTGTGCCTGGTCACCGGCGCCACCGGCTACATCGGCGGCAGGCTCGTCCCCGAGCTGCTGAAGGCCGGGCACCGCGTCCGGTGCCTCGCACGCACCCCGGCGAAACTGCGCGACCACCCCTGGGCGGGACAGGCCGAGACCGTCCGCGGCGACGTCACCGACGCCGCGTCGCTCGCGCAGGCCATGCGGGGGGTCGACGTCGCCTACTACCTGGTGCACGCCCTGGGAACCGGCCGGGACTTCGAGGAGACCGACCGCCGGGCCGCCCGCACCTTCGCGGATCAGGCCCGCGCCGCCGGCGTGCGCCGCATCGTCTACCTGGGCGGACTCACCCCCGCTCGGGTCCCCGACCGGGACCTGTCGCCCCACCTGCGCTCCCGCGCCGAGGTCGGACGCATCCTCCTCGACTCCGGGGTTCCCACCACCGTGCTCCGCGCCGCCGTCATCATCGGCTCGGGCTCGGCGTCCTTCGAGATGCTCCGCTACCTCACCGAGCGGCTGCCCGTGATGGTCACCCCGAGCTGGGTGCGCACCCGGATCCAGCCCATCGCCGTCCGCGACGTGCTGCGCTACCTCGTCGGCAGCGCCGGGATGCCCGACCACGTCAGCCGCGCCTTCGACATCGGCGGCCCCGACGTCCTCACCTACCTCGACATGATGCGCCGCTACGCCGCCGTCGACGGCCTGCCCCAGCGCCTGATCTTCCCCGTGCCCGTCCTCACACCGCGCCTGTCCAGCCACTGGGTCGGCCTGGTCACCCCCGTACCCCGCTCCATCGCCCGCCCGCTCGCGGAATCCCTCAAGTACGAGGTCGTCTGCGACGAGCACGACATCGCCGAGTGGGTGCCCGATCCGCCCGGCACGCCCATCCCCTTCGACCGGGCGCTCGCGCTCGCCCTCCAGAAGGTCCGCGACGCCCAGGTCGTCACCCGCTGGTCCTCCGCCTCCGTGCCCGGCGCGCCCAGCGACCCGCTGCCCACCGACCCCGACTGGGCCGGCGGCAGCCTCTACAGCGACGTCCGCGAGCGCACCGTCGACGCCCCGCCCCAGGCGCTGTGGCGGGTCGTGGAGGGCATCGGCGGCGAGAACGGCTGGTACTCCTTCCCGCTCGCCTGGGCCGTCCGCGGCTGGTTCGACCGCCTCGTCGGCGGTGTCGGCCTGCGCCGAGGCAGGCGCGACGCCACGCTCCTGCGGGTCGGCGACTCCCTGGACTTCTGGCGCGTCGAGGAGATCGAACGGGGGCGGCTGCTCAGACTCCGCGCCGAGATGCGGCTCCCCGGCCTCGCCTGGCTGGAGATGTACGCCGAGCACGACGACGAGGGGCGCACGCGGTACCGCCAGCGAGCACTCTTCCACCCGCGCGGCCTGGCCGGCCACGCCTACTGGTGGAGCGTCTCGCCCTTCCATTCCCTCGTCTTCGGCGGCATGGCGCGCAACATCGCCCGCACGGCGGAGGCGGCGGCCAACGGCATTACCCAGGGAGCACGGTCATGAACGCCTCGGTCGTCCTGTTCACCTCGGACCTGCGGGTCCACGACCACCCGCCGCTGCGCGCCGCGCTGGGCCCCCGCAACGAGACCGTGCCGCTCTTCGTGCGCGATCCGGCGGTGGACCACGTCGGTTTCGCGGCGCCCAACCGCCTCGCCTTCCTCGCCGACTGCCTCGCCGATCTCGACCGGGGCCTGCGCGACCGGGGCGGCCGCCTCGTCGTCCGCTCCGGCGACCCCGTCGCCGAGGTGTGCGCCGTCGTGCGCGAGGCCGACGCCGACGAGGTGCACATGGCCGCCGGGTGCAGTGCCTTCGCCCTGCGGCGCGAGCAGCGGCTGCGCCGGGCCCTGGAGGCCGACGGCCGGCGCCTGTACGTCCACGACGGGGTCGTCACCGCACTCCCGGCCGGTGCCGTGACACCGAGCGGCTCCGATCACTTCGCCGTGTTCTCCCCGTACTTCAGACGCTGGTCGGGGGAGCGCCTCCGCCCGCCCCTCGCGGCCCCGCGCGTCGTCAGGGTGCCCTCGGGCCTCCGTTCCGAGGGCATGCCCGCGCGGCCGCCCGCAGGAGAGGTCTCGGCGGGCCTGGCCACCGGCGGCGAGGAGGAGGGCCGCAAGCGCCTCGCGTACTGGCTCGACCGGTACGCCGACGCCTACGAGGAAGGGCACGACGACCTCGCCGGGGACACCACCTCCCGCCTCTCCCCCTACTTCCACTTCGGCGCGCTGTCGGCGGCCGAGGCCGTGCACCGTGCCCGCGCCCGGGGCGGAGCGGGCGCCGAGGCCTTCGTACGGCAGCTCTGCTGGCGCGACTTCCACCACCAGCTGCTCGCCGCCCGCCCCGCGGTCGCCGCCGACGACTACCGCACCCGGGGTGACCGCTGGCGGCGCGGCCGGCAGGCCGAGGCCGACCTGCGGGCGTGGCAGGAGGGCCGCACCGGCTATCCCGTCGTGGACGCGGCGATGCGCCAACTCGCCCACGAGGGCTGGATGCCCGGCCGCGGCCGACTGCTGACCGCCTCGTTCCTGACCAAGACCCTCTACATCGACTGGCGCGCCGGAGCCCGCCACTTCCTCGGCCTGCTGGTCGACGGGGACGTGGCCAACAACCAGCTCAACTGGCAGTGGATGGCCGGCACCGGCACCGACAGCCGCCCCAACCGGGTCCTCAACCCGGTGATCCAGGGCAAGCGCTACGACCCCGAGGGCGCGTACGTACGCCGGTGGGTGCCCGAACTGGCCGGTCTGCGGGGCTCCGGGGTCCACGAGCCGTGGAAGCTGACCGGCCTTGAGCGCAGCCGGTACGACGGCTATCCCGATCCGCTGGTCACCCTCCCCGACGGGCTGGCCCGCTTCCGCAGGGCCCGGGGTCAGGACTGATCCCGTACGCCGGGCCGCGCCGCTGCCCCCGCTCCCGCCGCCGTGCCGCAGATCCCGCGCAACAGGGTCAGCGCCTCCCGCAGCCCGCTCGGCCGCACCGTGCCCGGAGCGAGGGGCTGTCCGGCCCAGCCCGGGCCGGCCGGTACCACCGCCGGCCGCGCGCGGGCGCCCCTGACGCCCCACGCCGTGCCGGCGACGTGCCGGGCCAGCGGCGGGCTCGCGGTGGACCGGGCCTGGGACCAGAGCACGACCGCGGCGGGGCCGGTCCGGCGTACGGCCTGGTCGAGGGCCTCGGGCGGCACGGCCGCACCGAACATGAGGGTCGACAGGCCGACTTCGGCCAGGCCCGCCGCCAGTGCCTCCAGCGCGAGGGTGTGCTGCTCGCCCGGTACGCAGGCGAGCAGCACGGGGGGTGCGGCCGAGCGGGACCCGACGGCGGGGGGCCCGGCGGCGCGCCGCAGCGCGCTCGACACGTGCCAGGACAGCAGGTGCTCGACCTCGACGTACCGGTCGCCGGAGGTCTCCCACTTGCGGCCCACGGCGTGCAGGGTCGGTGCCATCACCTCCTCCCAGGCGGTGACCAGGCCGTACTGGGCGATCGCCGAGCCCAGCAGCTCGTCCACGGCCCAGGCGTCGAGGCGTACCGCGGCCCGCCCCAGCCCGCGGCACTCCTGCCGTACGGCGCCCAGGCGCAGGCCGTTGCCCGAACCGGGCGGGCGGCCCGGCCGGGGGAGGGGAGCGGGGGCGGGGGCGGCGGCGGTGGGCGGGGCGGCCTCCGCGGACGCCGGGCCGGCCAGGGCGGCCCGCGCGGCCTCCGCGGGCGGGATCCCCGACGAGGTCAGCCGGCACATCTCGTGCAGGACGGCGAGGTCCTCGGGGGTCCACCGGCGGTGCCGGCCGTCCTCGCGGGCGGCCGGTCCGATGCCGTAGCGCCGGTCCCAGGAGCGCAGTGTCGTGGGGGCGACGCCCAGCCGGCGGGCCACCGCTCCGGTGGTGAGGCCGTGCGCGGACGACGGGGACTGCGTGGAATCGGACTGCGTCATACCTCCATGATGCGACGCACAACCGACGCGAGTGGTCTCCAAGGGCGGGCGGACCGGAATCTGGAGGGGCCCGCCCCGCCCAGGGGTGCACCCGCCCCGCCCAGGGGCGCACCCGTCCGGCCGACCGGCCGGTTCCGGTCCCGGCCCGAGGAGCAGCCGCCATGACCGCCCGGAGCGCCACCGTCCAGCCGTCCCCCGAGAGCGGGGGCCTCCTCACCGACCACGAGCTCGCCGAGGGCTTCGTGCACGGCGACGAGCTGTGCCTGACCGCCGCGTACCGGCGCTGGGGCGGCCTCGTCCACGCGCTGGCGGCCCGTACCCTCGGGGACCCCCGGGAGGCCGAGGACGTCAGCCAGCAGGTGTTCCTGGCCGCCTGGCGGGGCCGGGCCGGCTACCGGCCGGAGCGCGGCGCCTTCCCCGGCTGGCTCGTCGGCATCACCCGGCGGAAGATCGCCGACGCGCTCGCGGAGCGCACCCGACGGCTCGCCCTGGTCACCGCGGCCGGCGCCGCCCTGCCCCCGCCGGACGAGCCCGGGGCGGGTCCCGAGGCGGTGCTGGACCGGCTGTTCGTCACCGGCGAGCTGGCGAGACTGCCCCGCCCGCAGCGGGAGGTGCTGGCCATGGCCTTCTACGGGGACCTCACCCAGATCCAGATCGCCAAGCGCACCGGTATGCCGCTCGGCACGGTGAAGAGCCACACCCGACGGGGCCTGCACCGGATGCGGCACCGTTTCGCCGCCGGGGCGGCGGCCGCGGACCCGGCCGTGGCGGGGTACGCGTGAGCCGTGCCAGGGGTGCGAAAATGACGGTGAGGCGTGCGGCGGAGGGAGCAGCGGTGGCGGAGGCGGAGGACCGGGTGCCCGGCCCGGCGCCGGTACGGGTGGACGGGCGGACCGAGCGGGGACGCCGTACCCGGGACAGGATCGTGGACGCCCTGCTCGCCCTGCTCGACGAGGGCGTCGTGGAGTTCCCGGCCGAGCGCGTCGCCGAACGCGCGGGCGTCTCCCGCCGGTTGGTCTTCCACCACTTCGCCGACATGTCCGAGCTGGTGGACCTCGCCATCACCCGGCGGCTGGAGCAACTGGCGGAGCAGATCCGGCCGTTGCCGGTGACCGGGCCCCGCCGGGCCCGGGTGGCCGCCCTGGCCGAACAGCGGGCCCGGATCCTGGAGTGGATCACTCCGGCACGGCTGACACTGATGCGGATCGACCATCCCTCGCCGCGTATCCAGCAGGTCACGGACGAGGCGTTCGCGGAGGCCCGGCGCCGGGTCGCGGAGATCTTCGCGGAGGAGCTGGGCCGCCTGGACGAGAGCCGGGCGGCCGAACTCCTCGACGGTCTGGACGCCGTCACCACGTGGGGGGCGTGGAACCACTGGCGCTCCGGCGGGAAGAGCCCGCGGGAAGCGCGTGCGGCGATGGAGGCCACCGTGCTGAACCTGCTCGCGGCGGGCGACCTTCCGCGCGGATGAGCACCGGGGCGGGCGGCTGCGGTTCAGGCCGTCCTGACGTCCTCGGCCCGCGCGGTCACCGTCACGCCGTCCGCGCCCACCGATACGCCCGCGGGCCGCAGGCCCAGCGGCAGTTCGGGCAGGGTCCGGGTCTGCCGGGCGAGCGCCTGCGCGATGAGCGGGCTGCCGGGGTCCAGGGACCGGCCGGCCACCGAGGCGGCCGTCGGACGCAGTGAGACGACGCCGTCGTGGAGTTCGACACCCGCCGTCAGGACCACGGGCGCGCCCAGCACGCTACGCCGGATGAGCAGCTGGCCGTTGCCGGCGTCGGAGATCCGGGTGTCTCCCTCCGGTCCGTCGCCCAGCGAGGAGTAGGGGGCGGTGAAGCGGGCCGACGCCGTGTCCGCCCGGTAGCCGTCGCCCTCGCGGGAGACGTTGTCGAGAGTGACGTCGGCCTTGATCCGGCTGCCGCGGTCGGTCGTCGCGTCGGCCCGGACCCGTACCTCGGGGTAGGTCTCGCGGGCGGCCTGGAGGAGGAAGGGCAGGCCCTCGATGGAGACGTCCGGGCGTCCCACGAGGTTCGTCTGCCGCTCGCCGATCCGGTCGGCGAGCCGGCCTTCGGCCAGGCCGCGGGCCACCGAGTCGGCGACGGACAGCGCGAGCAGCAGGACGCCGGCCAGGCCGGCCGCGGTCAGGATGCGGCGGCGCCGGGAGCGGGGCGGCCGGGCGGCGGGCCGGGCCGGGCGGCCGTCCGCGGCGGCGCCGGGGCGCGGTGTGGTGCGGGGGAGCATGCGGTACCTCATCGGGTGGGAAGGGGGTCGGTGGCGGTGGTCGCGCCGGTGTCGGGTGCACAGGGACCGGCGGGCCGTTCGGCCGGCAGGGTGAGGGAGCTGCCCTCGATGTCGAGTTCGGGCAGGATCCGGTCGAGACGGCGCGGCAGCCACCAGCCGCGGTCCCCGAGCAGCGCCATCGCGGCGGGGACCAGCAGCCCGCGCACGACGGTGACGTCGAGGGCGACGGCCGCGGCGAGCCCGGTGCCGAACATCTTCACGACGGGGTCGTCCGAGAGCAGGTACGCGAGGAAGACGCTCACCATGATCAGTGCGGCGGAGGTGATGATCCGGCCGGTCGAGGCGAGGCCCGCTGTCACCGCCCGCCGGCTGTCGCCGCTCGCCAGCCACTTCTCGCGCACCGAGGTCAGGAGGAACACCTCGTAGTCCATGGAGAGGCCGAAGAGGACGGCGAACATCACCAGCGGTACGTAGCCGGGCACGGGCACCGGTCCTTCGAGCCCGATGAGCCGCGCGCCCCAGCCCCACTGGAACACCGCGGTGAGCACCCCGTACGCGGCAGCCACCGACAGCAGGTTGAGCACGGATGCCTTCAGTGCGAGCAGCGGCGAGCGGAAGGCGGCCAGCAGCAGCAGTCCGGCCATGAGCACGACGGTCCCGATCACGGCCGGCAGCCGGTCCGCGAGGCGGTCGTTGAGGTCGGCGACCGCGGCCGCGGCCCCGCCGACGTGTGCCGTCCCGGAGCCGTCGGCGGTGGCCGCGGGCAGGGTGTCCGTGCGCAGGACGCCCACCAGGCGGGCGGTCGCCGGGTCGCCGGGGGCGGTGGCGGGCATGACCTGCCAGCGGACGGTACGGCCGTCGGCGGTGAGCTGCGCCGGACCGACCGAGGCCACGCCGGGGGTGGCGGCCAGGGCGGTGGAGACCCTGGTGACACGGGCGTCCTGCGCGCCGGCGGCGGGCGCCCTGAGGGTGTCGGTCACCTGGAGCGGGCCGTTGACGCCGGGCCCGAACGCGTCCGAGAGCTGCTCGTAGGCGGTGCGGCTGGCCGAGCCGACGGGCTTGTCGCCGGCGTCGAGCTGACCGAAGGCGAGCTGGGTGGCGGGCGCGGCGAGCAGCAGGAGCAGGGCGAGGCCGGCCAGGAGGTGGCGCCGGGGGCGGGCCGTGACGCGCTCGGCGATCCGCTGCCAGCCGCGGACATCCGGGGCGGTCGGCTCCTTCCCGTCCCGCTCGGTGGCGCCCTCCTGCGGGGCCGCGCCGAGGAACCGGGCCAGCAGGCTCAGCAGGGCGGGCAGCAGGGTGAGGGTCGCGGCCACCGCGACGAGCACCGCGATCGCGGGTGCCAGCGCCAGGGCGCGCAGCAGCGGCAGCCCGCCCAGCGCGAGCCCGGCCAGCGCCGCGATCACCGCGCATCCGGCGAACGCGGAGGCCTTCCCGGCGGTGGCCGTGGCCAGGGCGGCGGCCTCGGAGGCCGCCACGCCCCGGCCGCGGAACTCCCGGAACCGGGTCAGGCAGAACAGGGTGTAGTCGATCCCCACGCCGAGGCCGATCATCGCGGCGATGGTGGTGCCGGAGGACGGCATGTCCGTCAGGTGCCCGGCCAGGCCGACGAGGGCCAGCGACGCGACCAGCCCGGCGACGCCGACGACCAGGGGGAGCCCGGCCGCCGCCGCCCTCCGGAAACCGACGAAGAGGATCACGGCGGCGGCCCCGAGCCCGATGAGTTCGCTGTGCCCGGTGTCCGGCCGGTCCACGGCGGCCGCGAGGTCGCCGCCGGGGGTGACCCGGATACCGGCCGCCTCGGCCGGCCCGGCCGCGTCGGTGATCCGCTCCGACAGTTCGGGGGTGATGTCACGGCCGGTGACGTCGAGGCCGACGGAGAGGTAGGCGGTGTGCCCGTCGCGGCTCATCGCGGCGGCGCCGGCCCGGTCGTAGGGCGAGGTGACGCTCACGACGTGCGGCAGCCCGGCGATGGCGCGGGCGCTGCGCTCGACGGCGTCCCGTGCGCTCCCGGCGGTCAGCACCGGACCGTCGGGTCCGGTGTGCAGGACGAGCGGCTGGATGCCGGAGGCGGGTCCGGGGAAGGCCGCCGCCGCAGTGTCGAGGGCGGCCTGGCTGTCACTGCCCGGAATGGTCACCGCCTCGCTCGTCGCACGGCCGTACGCCATGACGGCGCCGCCGAGCACGAGGAGCAGCACCAGCCAGGCCCCGATCACCCGTCTCGGCCGACGGGCGCACCAGCGCCCCATCGTCAGGAACATCCGGGCCCTCCATGATCCGCTGACAATATATTGCACTCGGCGTGCAGCTTTACGCTTGCACTCGGAGTGCAACGATGTCAATCGGGGATACGGTCCGGCGGCAGCGCGGCCGTCGCCGCCGGCCCGTGCGAAATCGGCCTCGGCCGAGTACCGACCGTCCGGGACGTGCCTTTCTGGTGTGCACCCGCTCGGGCAAAATGCCTGGTGTCACCGGCAATCGCGGGTCTCGCGGCGCATCCGTCCCCCTCGGTACGCCCCGAGCCCCCGGCGCCCACGGCTTGGGGAGGAGTGGTCCTGGCGTTGCAGTCCTTACAGATACGCCGCATACGAGCGCTGCGCGGAAGGACCTCCGTCCGGTCCGGGACGCACCGGGCACAGTCGTTCCTGATCATGGCCACCCTGCTCTACCGGGGCAGCCACCTCACGGTCGCCGTCATGGCCGTCGCCCACCGTCCCTGGCACCTGCCCCTGCAACACCTGGGTTTCGCCGCCGCCCTGGGACTGAGCGTGCTGACCTACGGAACGGCTCTGCGTCGCGGCTGGTTCGACCCCCGGCACATCTGGGCCGACATCCTCGTCACCGGCTGCGTCCTGCCCCTGGCCCTGTGCGCCTGGGGAGGCGTGCGCGAACCCCCCACCATCGCCTGGGCGATGCTCCTCGGAGGATCGGCCAGCGCCGCCGCGGCCATCACCCTCGACCGCCTGCACGCCGTCGTCGCGGTCGCGCTGCTCGTCGTCACCCACTTCATCGGCTACCAGGCCGTGGGCGCGACCACCGCCGTCGTCGTCGGCCACCTCAATTCGCTGGTGTCGTCCGCCGTGATGACCTGGGTCTTCCGCTGGTACCTGCTGCGCCAGGGCCGTCTCCTCGACGAGGCCAACGCCCGCGCCCTGGCCGCCGAGGCGCACAAGGCGCGCTACGCCGAACGCCTCGAACACCACCGGGCCCTCCACGACACCGTCCTCGCCACACTGACCACCCTGGCGGCCGGCGCCGTCGACGCCAACACCCCCGAGGTCCGCCAGCGTTGTGCCCGCGAGGCCGCCTACCTGCGCCGCCTGATCCAGCAGACCGCCGACGAGGTCCCCCACCGGGAGATCGGCGCCGCCCTGGAGGAGGCCGTCGGATCCGTGGAGAGCCTCGGCCTGCGGGTCACCACCCAGTACCACGCCCTGCCGCAGGTGCCGCCGCAGGTCGCCGCCGCACTGGGCCACGCCGTCCGGGAGGCCCTCAACAACGTACGGCGGCATGCCGGCACCGGCCACGCCTACCTCACCGCCACCGGCGACCCGGACGGCAGCGGCGGAGCCGTCGTCACCGTCGTCGACCGGGGCCCGGGCTTCGACCCGGAGCGATGCGAGGCGGGCCTCGGCCTGCGCGGCTCGGTCCACGGCCGGATGACCGAGGCCGGCGGCCGCGCGACCGTGGACACCGCCCCCGGCGAGGGAGTACGGGTGGAGCTGAGATGGCCCGGGTGATCACGGTCGCGGTGGTCGACGACGACCGGATGCTGCGCGACGGACTGCGCGCCTGGCTCGGCGACGTACCCGACCTGCGGCTCGTGGCGACCGCCGCCACCGTCGCCGAACTCCTCGCCGATCCCGTGTGCGGCCCCGGCCCGTACCGCCCGCACGGCCCCGACGGGACGGACGGCCCCCCGGCCGACGTCATCCTCCTCGACCTCGTCCTGCGGGACGGCTCGGACCCCGCCGACAACATCCGCAGGCTCCTGCGCACCGGCAGCCGCGTCCTCATGATCAGCACCGTGCCGGACCGCTCCCGGATCATCGAGGCGATCCGGGCCGGCGCCGACGGATACCTCACCAAGGACCACGACCTGCCGACCCTGGTCGCCGCCGTCAAGGACCTCGCGGAGGGCCGCGGAGCCCACTCCATGGAACTCGCCTTCGCCTGCGCCTACGACGACAACCCCGCCCGCCCCCGGCTCTCGCCCCGGGAACGGCAGATCCTGCTCGACTACGCCTCCGGCATGACCCTCAAGTCCGCCGCCCGGCGCGCGGGCATCACCGTCCACACGGCCAAGGACTACCTCGACCGCGTCAAGGCCAAGTACCAGCAGGCCGGCCGCCCCACCTACACCAAGCTCGACCTCGCCCTCCGCGTACGCGAGGACAGCCTCGACGGAGGGTGACCCCTGCCGCAAGCCCCCCAAACGGACGGCTACAGGGGGCAGCCCCGGGCCCCGTACCGTCGACCCGGCGGTGCCCCGGACGGCCCGCCGGGAAGGGGACGAGCCGGTGACCGCACTCTGGCCGGCACGGCCTGCACGGCCTGCCGAACACCGCACCGCCACGGGACACCTCTGCGGCCCCCACCGGGGGCGGGGACGCCTCGTCGGACGCGGTGCCGAGATGGGCCGGATCACGGCCGCGCTCGCCGCGGCCCGGTCCGGGCAGGGCGGAGCCCTCTTCGTCACCGGCGAGCCCGGCGTCGGCAAGACCCGGCTCGCCACCGCGGCCCTCGCCGCGGCCACCTCGGCGGACATGATCACCGTACGCGGGCGGGCCAGCACGGTCGGCCCGACCGTCCCCTACCGGCCCCTCGTCGAGGCGCTGCTTCTGCTCGCCCGCGCCGGCCTGCTGCCCGCCCCGGAGGAACTGGACGGCTACGGCCCCGTCATGACCCGCCTGCTCAGCGACACCCCGGACACCGCAGGCCGCGACACCTCGCACATCACCGTCGCCGAAACGATGCTGCGCCTGCTCACCGCCGTCGGCCGGCAGCGGGGCTGCCTGCTCGTCCTCGACGACCTGCACGACGCCGACGCCGGCACCCTGGCCGTCGTCGACTACCTCCTCGACAACATCGGACAACAGCCGGCCCTGCTCCTGCTCGTCGCCGGGCACGCCCCCCGCGCGGCGGCCGAGCTCGCCCGGCGCGCCCGCCAGCGGGAAGCGGCGCAGATCCTCGACCTGACCCCCCTAAGCCACTCCGACGTACGCCTTCTCGTCGCGGCCGAGCTGGGCGCCGCACCGGCCGAGGTCTGTCCCGAGCTCCTGCACCGCGCGGCGACCGACGGCGCCGGCATCCCGTTCGTGGTCAAGGAACTCGTCCACGACCACGCCGACCACCCCGTCCACCACGGCGACCGGACCCCGCCCGTACCCGCCACCGTCGCCGACGACGTCCGGCGCCGCACCGCCCCGCTCGGGCCGCTCGGCATGGAATTCCTGGGCACGGCCGCCCTGTTCGGCCGACGCTTCCCCCTGCCCGTGCTGGAGCACGCCCTCGGCACCGACCCCACGGCACTGTCCGAGGTCCTGCGCGCCGCCCTCGCCTCCTGCCTGATCACCCCGGACGGGCCCGGCACCCAGTGGTACGCCTTCCACTACCCGCTGGCCGCCGAGGCGCTCCTGACCGACCTCGGACCGGGCCAACGCGCCCGCCACGCCCGACGCGCGGCGCACGCACTCGCCCGGCTCCACCCGGGACTGCCCGGAGCCTGGCGCGCACACGCCGCCCGACTGCACGAGCACGCCGGCGAAACCCGCGAAGCCGTCCGCCTGTACTGCGAGGCGGCGCAGCAGGCGATGGACGAGGGCGCCCTGGAACGGGCCCTGGACCTGCTCACCCGGGCCCACCCCCTCCTCGAACCCGGCGCCGCACCCGAACTGCACGCCACGGTGCTGGAACTGCTGCTCGACGCCGCCACCCGCTCGGGCCGCCTCGACCGGCTGCCCACCCCGCCCGCCGCCGGCCACGCCGTACCCTCCGCACGACGGGCCGGGATCCACGCCCGGCTCAGCGGCATCGCCACCCTGGCCGGCCGCCCCGCCGAAGCCCTGCGCCACCTCGACACCGCCCGCGCGCTGCTCCCCGGCCGCCCCGCCGACGGCGACACCGCCCGCGTGGACCTCGCCGCGGCCCACACCGAGCTGGGCCGGGCCGCCCCGGACCGGTTGCACACCGCCGCCCGCCTCGCCCGCCGGGCCGTGGACGCCGCCCGCGACGACGACCGGCCGGACACCGCCTGCGAAGCCCTGCTGCTGCTCGGCCGGCTCGCCCGGAGGCAGGACGAGCCCGCGGCGACGGCCCACTTCAAGCGGGCCCGCGAGATCGCCCTCGCCCACCGGCTCCCCGTACCGCGCACGGCCGCCGAGGTGCAGCTGGCCATCACCGAGGCCGCACACGAGGACCTGCCGGGCCGCCTGGAGCAGGCCCGGCAGGAGGCACACCGCAGGGGCCTGCTGCCGCTGGCGCACGAGGCCGGCTTCGCCCTCGCCATCGAGCGGATCCGGCGGGGCGCCTACGACGACGCCCGCGACGCGATCATCGAAGGCACGGCCGAGGCCTCCCGGCTGGGACTGGGCCGGCCCCTCGCCATGCTCCGGCTCGCCGACGCCGTACGGTACGCCCACCAGGGACGCCGCACCGAGATGCGCGCGGCGCTGGAACGACTGGAGCCGCACCTCGACGCCGCACCCGGCCTGCGCCCCATGGCGTACGGTCTCGCCCGGGCCTTCTGCTCCCTGCTGGAGGAACGACGCGACGCCGCCGAACAGGAACTCGCCCAGGCACTCGCCCACGACACCGAGAACCCCGCCGCCGAGGACTTCGGCCGGCACGGCCTCGCCCTGCTGCTCGGCGTCCTG
Organism: Streptomyces sp. NPDC090021; assembly: GCF_044748225.1. Taxonomy (NCBI): domain Bacteria; kingdom Bacillati; phylum Actinomycetota; class Actinomycetes; order Kitasatosporales; family Streptomycetaceae; genus Streptomyces; species Streptomyces sp. NPDC090021. Next base: position 24,785 of record NZ_JBIVFO010000037.1, read on the forward strand.
GCCGGACGCCTGGGCCGCGGGCACTGCGCGGGCATCGCCGAGGCCGGCGCCGAAGGCACCCGCTGGAACCGCCAGTTCGCGGGCCTCGCCCACGCCGTGCTGCTCGGCCGCGAGGGGCACCACGAGCGGGCGACGGCCGCCGCGGACCGGGCACTGGCCGCGGCCGGCCCGTACCCCCTGGCCCGCCGGCTGTGCCTGCGGCTGGTGGCCGGGCCGGCGTACGAGGATGGCTGGGGCACGCCGGTCGAGTGGCTGCGCGAAGCCGAGGAGTACTTCCACGGCACCGGCCTCCACCCGGTCGCCGCCGCAAGCCGGGCCCAGCTGCGGGGCATGGGCGCCCCCGTCCGGCAACGGCGCACGGGCACCGAGCAGGTACCGGCGCACCTGCGCAGGTCCGGCATCACCGTCCGCGAATTCGAAGTGGCCCGTCTGGTCGCGGAACGCATCAGCAACAAGGACATCGCCGGGCGGCTGCACATCTCGCCCCGCACGGTCGAGAAGCACGTGGCGAACGTCCTGCACAAGACCGGCCACCCGAACCGCAGGGCCTTCGCCACCGCCGCCCGCGACCTCGCCGCCCGCGACCTCGCCGCGCCGGCCTGACCGACAGGACCCGGGCCGTGTCCGCGAAGACCCGCCCGCCCCGCGGCGCTACGGTGACGACAGGACCTGGGGCGGCCCCACCTCGTCCAGCAGGAAGTCGGCCGTGCCCCCGGAGTTGACCCGGTGGAGCAACCGCAGCACACCCGCCGAGCCCGTCAGGTAGTCGGTGGAACAGCGCAGCAGACCCTCACCGGGCACCCCCAGCAAGGGGTGCCCGTCCGGGCTGCGCAGACCGAAGCGCGCGGAGGGCTCGAAGAGGAAGACCTGCCTGACGAAGTCGAGCTGCCGCAGCGCCGTGCCGAGGTAGGCGGCGTCGCCGGTGAAGTCGGCCGCGTCCAGCAGCGTGTCGGCGACCCCGCACATCCCGGAGGCGTAGCCCGGCCCCGCCGCGTACCGCAGATCCAGGCCGCGCAGGACGGTGCGGGCCGCGGCCAGGTCCCCGTAGCGCAGCAGCACCTTCGCCAGGCCCGCCGCACCCGACTCCACGTACGGATCCGGGCCCCCGCCGTCGCCGGCGGTGGTCAACCGGGCCGTCTCCCAGGCGAGCGCCTCCCGTCCGAGGGACAGATGGCGCTCCTCCCCCGAGATCTGGTGCATCCGCAGCAGGAACACGGCGACACCGGCCGGCCCGGATCCCAGCCCGGACCGCGGTTCCCGCGCCGGGGCCCCGTCCGGCCAGTACGCCCGGCCGCCGTCGCGCCGTGCCGTGTCGTGCAGCGCCCGGGCGCAGCCCTGCGCCGCGGCGAGGCGGCGCGGGTCGTGGCCGCGCAGGAAGAAGCGCAGGTTCGTCATGCCCACCCCGGCGAGGCCGTGGTGGAAGGAGGGGTCGCCCTGCTCCGTGACCCGCCCGTTGGCCCGGTCGAGCAGGTGCCCGGCCAGGGTCCCGAACCCGAGGGAGTCCGCCGCCCAGGCGATGCCGGCCAGACCGTTCATGAGTCCGTCCGGATAGTGCGCCGGGTCGATCCCCGCCAGCGCGGCGCCCAGCCAGTCCCGCCACTCCGGCCGGACAGGCACGCCGCACGCGTGCAGCGCCCACAGGACGCCGCTCGCGCCGGACCCGAGACTCAGCGGGTTGGTGACGTGCGCGAACGGGTCCACGGGGAAGAGGGTGTCCCGGCCGGTGTCGGCGGCGGCCTCGACGAAGGCGGCCACCGCCGCCTCGGCCGCCTTCGTGGCCACCGCGGCCTCCGCCCCGTCGGGCCCTTCCGACGGTCCCGGGCGCGGCACCGCAGGCACCACCCGGCGGAGCAACTCCGCCTCGTCCGCGAGGGCGTCGAGCAGGCCGTCGAGGCCGATCCGGTCCCGGGCCAGGTCCACGAGCAGCCCGTGCACCCGTTCCGGCCAGCCCAGACCCTCCGTGATGAAGCCCCGGTACAGGTCCAGGACGTCCTCGCGCAGGTGCGACATCGCGGTGACCGGGAGGATGACGTCCGCCATCGCCGCCGCCACGCGGGGATCCCCACCGGGGGCGGGCGGCAGCCGGCGCCCGAGGGCGTCAACGGTACGGACCTCGCCGAACGCGCCGTGGTGGAAGGACAGGGCGCCGCCGCCCCGGTGGCGCACGTCCGACAGGAGGCGCACGCCCTCCACGCCCTCCAGCAGGCGGGCCAGGCCGGCCAGGCCGCTCCTGAACTCCGCTTCGTCCTGCGGGTACACGGTGGCGAGCCGGCCGTCGCCGCACATCGCGAAGACGGTGGGATCGAGAGCGATCTCGAAGTCGGTGCCGCGGTCCGTCAGGTGCCGGATCACCGAGGTGGCGACCTCGCGTACGTTCCGGCGGCCGGCCGTGACGTGGATCAGCGGGCCCCGCTCGGGCGGTGCGGGGTCGTGCCGATGACTCCACCGGATGCCCTCGCGGACGAACCGCGCCCGCGTCCCCGCGTCGAACCCGGCGAGGAAGTGGTCCGCGTCAGGCTCGTGGAAGACGTCGAGCGGGTCAAAGAACAACGTGTCGTGCCACGTGAAGAGGGAGCGGTGGACCCATCGTTCGTTGCGCATCTCAGCTGTCAGCCTCTGTCATCGTGCGACGGGCCGCCGGCAGCGGCGGGCGGGAACGGCGGGCGGGAACGACGGGATCCGGTCGGGGGGCACGGGGGAGCGCCCCCGACCGGATCCGTCGGGTCAGTTCAGGTATCCCGGGCCGCGCGGCGTCCTGCGGGCCTCCGTGTTCTGGGGCTTGAGTACGCTCACCCGGTTCACCTCCTAGAAGGTCGAATGCGCGGGACGCGCGGCTGGATCTGGACTGGCGCCGGCCGATCGGCACCTCCGACTCAACGCCATCCACGCGGCCCGCACATGGGCACCGACCGCGCATATTCCCCGCCCGCACCCCCCATCCCGGCGCCGACCCGCAGACCCGTGAATGGTGGTGCTCCGCTCCCTCCCGCCACCGCCCCGGATGTGGTAGAGGAAGCGTGCGGAGAGCCCCCTCGGTAGAATTCCTGCTGAGGAAGGGGGCGCCGGATGGGCGCGGACCTGAGTCAGTACACGGGCCGGCCCTCCGGGCTGGTCGGGAAGCAGATCGCGGGCTACAAGATCGAGCGCATGATCGGCCGGGGTGGCATGGCCGTCGTCTACTGCGCCAAGGACCTGCGCCTGGACCGCACGGTCGCGATCAAGCTGATCGCCCCCGAGCGGGCCCGCGACGACACCTTCCGGCGCCGCTTCACCCACGAGTCCAGGGTGGCCGCCTCGATCGAGCACCCGCACATCGTGCCGATCTTCGAGGCGGGCGAGACGGACGGCGTCCTCTACATCGCCATGCGGTACGTACCCGGGCTGGACCTGCGAGGACTGCTGGACCGGGAGGGCCCGCTGCCGGTGCCGACCGCCCTGCGGATCGCCGCCCAGGTGGCGTCCGCCCTGGACGCCGCCCACGACCACGAACTGGTGCACCGGGACGTCAAGCCCGGCAACATCCTGGTCGCGGCCGGGCCCGACCGCGACCACCCGGAGCACATCTACCTCACGGACTTCGGGCTGACGAAGAAGTCCCTGTCGCTGAGCGGTTTCACCACGGCGGGGGAGTTCGTCGGCACGCTGGACTACATGGCGCCCGAGCAGATCTCCGGCAGACCGGTGGACGGCAGGTGCGACCTCTACAGCCTGGCCTGCGTCGTCTACGAGAGCCTCGCCGGCGGACCGCCGTTCGTGCGCGAGGAGGACGCGGCCCTGCTGTGGGCGCACCAGTACGACCCGCCGCCCCCGCTGACCGAGCGGCGGCCCGACATGGCACCCGCCGCCGACAAGGTCTTCGCGAAGGCCCTGGCGAAGGTGCCCGAGGACCGGTACGGATCCTGCCTGGAGTTCGTGGCGGCCCTGCGGCGCGCCACCGAGAAGGGCCCCCCGACGGAGCAGCGGCCCCGACGTCTGCGGCAGGAGACCGCGGCGCCACTGGAGCCGCCGGAGTGGGCCCTGCCGGTCTTCCGCACCCCGGCCGGCCGGGGATAGAGACGTCTGCGCGACCCGTACGCGCCGACCGGAGCCCTCAGAACCCCAGGAGCGACTGCTCGGCCCAGATCGTCTTGCCGACGGGTGCGTGGCGGGTGCCCCACCGCTGGGCGAGCTGGGCCACCAGCAGCAGGCCCCGACCGCCCTCGTCGAAGGTCCGGGCCCGCCGCATGTGCGGGGCGGTGCTGCTCGCGTCGGACACCTCGCAGATCAGAGTGTCCTTCTCGTGGATCAGCCGCAGCTGGATGGGTGGCTCGCCGTACCTGATGGCATTGGTGACCAGCTCGCTGACCAGCAGCTCGGTGACGAACGAGGCATCCTCCAGCCCCCACTCCGTCAGCTGGTCGGTGGTCCGCCGACGGGCCCGGGAGACGTCCGAGGGATCGGAGGCCAGGTCCCACACGACGACCTTGTCGGCGTGCAGGGCCCGCGTCCGTGCAACGAGCAGGGCCACGTCGTCGTCGGGGCGGTGGGTCAGCAGCGCCGTCAGAACGCGGTCGCAGACCGTGTCCAGCGTGGACGCGGGCTGGGCCAGCGCGGCGAACATGGCGTCCAGCGCCTCGTCGACGTCCCGCTCGCGGGGCTGGAGCAGCCCGTCGGTGTAGAGGGCCAGCACGCTGCCCTCGGGAAGGTCGACGTCCAGCGTCTCGAAGGGCAGGCCCCCCAGTCCCAGCGGCGGCCCGGCCGGGACGTCGAGGAGGTACACGGAGCCCTCCGGGGAGACCACCGCCGGCGCCGGGTGCCCGGCCCGGGCGAGCGTGCAGTGCCGGGTGACCGGGTCGTAGACCACGTACAGGCAGGTCGTACCGATACCCCCGGCACTCTCGTCGACGGCCTCCCGGCCGCCCTCGTCCGCGGACAGGTGGATGATCAGGTCGTCGAGATGGGTCAGCAGCTCGTCGGGCGGCAGGTCGACGTCGGCCAGCGTGCGTACCGCGGTGCGCAGCCGCCCCATCGTCGCCGAGGCCCGGATGCCGTGGCCGACGACATCTCCCACGACCAGGGCCACCCGCGCGCCCGACAGCGGGATCACATCGAACCAGTCGCCGCCCACACCCGCCTCGGTGCCGGCCGGAAGGTAGCGCGAGGCCGTCTCCAGCGCCGGATGGTCGGGCAGCGTCTGCGGGAGCAGACTGCGCTGCAGCGTCATGGTGCTGGTGTGCTCCCGGGCGGACCGGTGCGCGGCGTGGATGCTCGTGGCCGCCCGGCCCGTGAGATCCTCGGCCAGCGCCAGGTCCTCCGGCAGGAACGGCTCCCTGCCCCGGCGGCGGCCGAAGACGGCCACGCCGAGGCTGACGCCGTCGGCGTGCAGCGGTACCACCAGCATCGAATGGGTCCCGTGCGCACCGAGCCAGGCGGCCGCCGGGTCCTGGGCCATCCACTGGGCGACCGTCGGAGCGGTCGTCGCGTACACGGCGCCACTCCCCGAGGCCAGACATTCGGCGGGGGGCGACAGCGGCGGATAGACGGCCGTCTCGCCGACCGCGACCCGGCCCTCGGAGCTCCCCTCGACGGCCGAGCGCACCGCCGTACGGCACACGGTGAGCGGCCCCGGCCGCGGGCCGGAGGAGTGGTCGTGGCCGCGCGGAAGGGGATCGAGCAGGTCGACGACGGCGAAATCGGCGAGCCCGGGGACGGCCACGTCCGCGAGCTCCTGTGCGGTGCGCGTGCTGTCCCCGGTGGTGCCGATGCGCGCGGCGGCGTCGGGCACGAACATCTGCTGCGTCTCGACCTCGGCCCCGGTCCGGTCGTGCGCGGCGAGGCACACGGCGCGCACCACCCCGTCCGGATCCCGCAGCGGGGCCACCGCCGTGGCCCAGCCGTGCTCGGCGCTGACGCCCGTGGCACGGACGAAGGCCTCCATGTGCTGCGGCTCGCCGGCCTCCAGCGCCAGCCGCATCCGGCGCTCGGTCTCCTCGCTCACCGGGTCCGGGGCGATCTCCGGCAGGCGCAGCCCGAACATCTCCGACTCCGTGAGGGACAGCGTGCGTTCCATGCCCGCGTTCGCCCGGACCAGCCGCAGATCCGCGTCGAAGACCGCCAGAAAGCACGGCGACTGGGAGAACGACCACGCGTGCAGCGGATCGCCCCACGAGGAGCCGTCACCGCCCTCCGCGCCCGGCACCGCGGACACCACGTACCACCGGGTGGTGCCGCCGGTGGAGGTCCAGCGGTGCGCGAGCAGCGACTGCTCGACGCGGCTGCCGTCCTGGTGCCGCAGCGCCACGGTGCCGCTCCACCGCTCCTGCTCGGGCGGGATCCGGCGCGCCTCGTCGTCGACGGGATCGGCCAGCAGGAACGCGGCGGACCGCCCCACCACCTCGGTGGACGCGTAACCGAGCAGCCGAGTGGCGCCTTCGCCCCACTCGATGACGATGCCCCGCTCGTCGACGGCGGCCGTCGCCGTGTACGCGCGTTGCTGGAAGGCATCGGTCTGCTCCGGCCGCTCACCGGGAGGGGTGGGAAGTTGCTCCATCGCCGCTCATCTCGCCCTCGCTCGATCCGTCGCTGCCGTCCCACGGGACCTGCACGGCCAGGGGCCCCACTGACAAGCATCATCCGGCGCGGCAAGGAGCACCAACGCAGTGCTGCCGGGCGGGGCGCCCCGGCGGCGGGCGGGGCGCTGGCAGGGTCTGTCACGGGTGTCAAGTCACGCGTTCACGGGGCGTGACGCCCGCACCCGTGCCGGGGTCCAGTGGGGGTACACCTTCGCGCGGAGAACCCCGGAGGCCCTTTCGACCGGACGGAGAGCCGGAGAGCAGGAGAAGCGTCGTGCCCGAGTATTCCTGGATCCGCGGTGTCGTACTGGCCGCAGCCTCGGTGCTGCTGGTGGGCATCGGCATCGGCCTGCTGGCGGCCTCGACGGACGTCCCCGCCACCACCGCGCCCCGGCCCGCGGTGCTGCTCCTGCCCCAGGACTCCGGCGCCGTCCACACGGGCCACTCCGCCGTGACCGTGGAGGAGCCCGGGTTCGAGGAGCGGCTGAAGGAGGAACTCGGGGCCCGGCTTGGGGAGTGACGGCCGGTGCCCCGCACGGGCTCCCCGTTCTCTCGCTGTCGGCTTCCGGGCACAGGACACCGGCGGCCCGGCCGCCGTGACGGCAGGAGCCGTGCGACCCGCACCACCTGCCGGACGCCCGCGCCGACGAGGCCGCCTCGGCGCGGCTCGCCTCAGCGCAGTACGGCCGCCAGCAGGTCGGCGCCCAGAGCCGTGAGGTCGGGCAGGTTGAGGGTGTAGCGGACGTACCGGCCGCGCCGGCGGGCCGTGAGCAGGCCGGCCCGGCGCAGGACGGCGAGGTGACGGGACACCTCCGGGGGCGAGAGCTCCCATGCGTGGGCCAGTTCGCGGGTGGTGTGCGGGCCGCGGGCCAGGGTGCGCAGCAGCCGCAGCCGTACCGGGTGGGCGAGCGCCTCCAGCCGGAGGGTGACCGTCTCCAGCGACACCGGCTCCGACGGACCGGCCTCGGCCACCGGGTACTGCACCACCGGCTGCCAGCCGGGCGCGTGCACCACCGCGAGGTGCGGGCTGCCGAAGACGCTGGGGATGAAGGTGACTCCGGTGCCGTGGGCGGTGGTCGCCGTGTCCGGCAGCTTGTCCACGACGATGCGTCCGCCGTCCGGTGACAGCGAGACCGCGCCGGAGACCGCCGCCAGCGCCGCCCCCGTGCCGTGCCGCCGCAGCAGGTCGTTCTTCACGCGCAGATCGGTCGCGAGCCGTACGGCGACGTCCGCCCAGGCGGCGTCGAAGAAGGCCTCGGCGCACTGTTCGAGGGTGCCGCGCACGCGCGCCCGCACGGCGGCCGGGTCGGCGAGCAGCCGTGCCGCGAAGGCCTCCTGGCGTACGCCGCGGGCCTGCGCCAGGTCCAGGGCGCGCTCCCGCGCGACCGCGTCCGTCAGGGGCGATGGATCCCCGAAGCGGACCCGGTTGCTGCCGCATGTGGTGACGAGTGCCGCTGTCACGTACCTCTCGTCGCCGATCCGGTCCACGTCGTCCAGCTCCTGCGCGAGGGTCGGCCGGGGCCGGGCGGGGAGCAGGAAGTCGGCCTGTGAGGAACGCCAGAGGAAATCCGCCTCGTGCAGGCGCTCGGCCAGCTCCGGCGGCATCCCGGCCCAGACCTCCCGCGCCCGGCCGGCGAACTGTGGATGGTGCCCCGGCTCGGCCAGTACATGCAGCATCGCGGTCAGTTCGGCCAGCGGGGAGGCGGCGAATCGCAGCCGTCCGGACGGCAGGCCGCCGATGTCGATTCTCAACGTCACCCGCCCAAGCATCCCCGACCGGGCCGCCCGCGACGTCACCAGGTTGACGATGTCCGTCAACCCACGTGCCCGGCCCGGCGGTCGACCACACGGTGACGCCATGGAAACCATCACCAAGATCCGGCCCCGCGCCCTCGTCCGCGCCTCGGGCGGTCCCCGCTACGCCGTCGCCCTCGTCGTGGACGCGCTCGGCACCGGCCTGCTGCGGCCGTTCCTGCTGCTCTACGGGGTGATGGTGCTGCAGCTGTCCGCACCCGCCACCGGCATCGCCATGACGGCCGGCATCGTCGTCGGGCTGGTGTGCATGCCCGCGGTGGGCCGATGGCTGGACCGGGGCGCACGCAGCACGGTCGTGGCGGCGTCGATGCTGGTGCGGGCGCTGGGGGTGACCCTGCTGCTGGCCACCCCCGCCGGGCACGTGGGGCCGTTCGCAGCGGCGGCGCTCCTGCTGGGCGTCGGCAACCAGGCCTGGCCCGCCGCCCACGCGGCCCTCGTGGCCACGGTCGCCCACGGCCGGGAACGCGACACCGCCCTCGCAGCGGGCCGCGCCCTGCGCAACGCGGGCCTGGGCATGGGCGCGCTCCTCGCCACCGCCTGCCTGGCGGGCGGTGCCCCGGCCCTGCGGGCGATGGCCGTCGCCACCGGGATCGCCTACCTCACCGCGGCGGCCCTGGCATGGTCGGTGCGCCTGCGGGCGCGTCCGGCCGTCACCCCGGCGGGGGACGGGGACGCGGGGCCCGCACCCCGGATGCGCGGACTGCTCGCGGCCAACGTGGTCTACGTCTTCTGCCTGAACGTCCCCGAGATCGCGCTCCCCCTGGTGCTGGTGACGCAGTTGCACGCCTCCCCGGTGTGGCCCGCGGCCGTCTTCGTCGCCAACACGGTGCTCGTCGTCACCCTGCAGGTGCCGGTCACCGTCCTGATGTCGCGGTTCCCCCGGCGCACCGTGCTGGCCCTCGCCGGCGTGCTCCTCGCCGTGTCCTACCTCGGCTTCCTCGCGGCGACCTCACTGGGCGGCGGCTGGGGCGCCCCGGCCGTCGCCGCGGTGTCGGTCGTCTGCACCCTCGGGGAGATCGTCTACGCCGGCAGTGCCGTGGCGCTGGTCACCGCCCTGGCCCCGGCCCACGCGCTCGGCCGCGTACTCGCCCGCTTCGAGCTCTCCACGGGCTTCGGCCTCGCCGTCTCCCCGGCGGTCATCACCGCTCTCGCACCCCACGGCCCGACCGCCCTCTGGGGCGGCCTGGCCGGTGCGACCCTGCTCTCCGCCTGCGCCGTCGCGGCCGAGAAGGACGGGGACGACCGCCTCGGCCGTCGCTGACGGCCCGCTGCGGCAGCCCGCGCGCGACGGCTCGGGCCAGGAACCGCCTGCCGGTCGAGCCCGGGGCCCGGATGGTCCCCGACACGGTCTCCTGCCGCCCCGGCCGCCCGATGCTGCTCGCCGAACTCTCCTCCGGCTGCTGGGTCGTGGGGCTGCCCGGGAACCCGTACCCGGCCGCCGCCCACACCCTGCTCGGGCCGCTGATCGCGGTCCTCTGCGGCCGGGCCCTCGGCCCGCTGCCGCACGTCCCCGTGACGGGAACCGTACGACCCGGCCCCGGCCCGACCGGGCTGGTCCCCGTCATCCGGGACGGCGCCGGTGCGGCGATGGGCACCGGCCACGGCCACCTCCCTGCGGGGAGCCGCGGTCGCGGACGCCTCGCCGCGATCCCCCGCACCGGACGCCCTCGCCGCGATCCCCCCACCGGACGCCCGGCAGCCCGGCCCTCGTGCTCCTCACCCCCCGAGCGGCACCCTCCCCGGGACGCCGACGACATCGCGTCGGTCAGCCGATGCGACGGGCCCCCGCCGACGCAACGGCCTCCAGCACGGCCGGTGCTCCGAAGCCCGCCGCCGCGAAGGCGTCCGCCACGGCCCGCGCCACGCTCCCGGCCGCCGCGGCCGGGACCAGCGCGATCACGGAGCCGCCGAAACCGCCCCCGGTCATCCGGGCGCCCAGGGCACCGGCGGCCACCGCGGCCGCCACGGCCAGGTCCGTCTCCGGGCAGGAGACCCGGTAGTCGTCCCGGAGGGAAGCGTGCCCCGCCGTCAGCAGCGGCCCCAGCGCGTCCGGCTCGCCCGCCGCCAGAGCGGCGACGGCCCGGCCCACGCGGGCGTTCTCGGTGACCACGTGCCGTACCAGCGGCGCCAGCCCGCCGGGCAGCTCCGCGAGGGCGCCCGCCAGCTCCGCCTCCGAGAGGTCCCGCAGGGCGGGCACGCCCAGCAGCCCCGCCGCCCGCTCGCACCCCGCGCGCAGCGCCGCGTACGCCCCGTCGGCGAGGTCGTGCGCGACACCGGTGTCCAGCACCAGCAGGCGCAGCCCGTGCCCGGTGAGGTCGAAGGGGACCTGCCGGACCTCCAGGCTGCGGCTGTCGAGGTGCAGGGCGGCGCCCTCGGCGCAGCAGACCGACGCCATCTGGTCCATGACCCCGCAGGGCACGCCCGCGAAGGCGTTCTCGGCGTACTGCGCCACGCGCGCCAGCTCCGGCCGTGACAGCCGCAGCGCGTACAGCTCGTCGTACGCGACGGCCACCGCGCACTCCAGGGCCGCGGAGGAGGACAGACCGGCGCCGATGGGCACCGTGCTGTCCAGGTGCACGTCGGCGCCGCCGACGGGCAGACCCCGGTCCCGCAGCGCCCAGACCACCCCCGCGGGGTAGCGGGCCCAGCCGGTGACCGCGCCGGGGGCGAGATCCGCCACCGCGAGCTCGACGATCACGCCGTCGCCCCGGGCGCTGTGCAGGCGCAGCAGCCCGTCCTCGCGGCGGCGGGCGGCCAGCACGGTGGTCTGCGGCAACGCCATCGGCAGGGCGAAGCCGTCGTTGTAGTCGGTGTGTTCGCCGATCAGGTTGACCCGGCCCGGGGCCGCCCAGACCCCGTCGGGCGCGCGGCCGTGGATCCGCGCGAACTCCCGGCGTACGGTGGCGGCTTCGGCCGTGGCGCCGCTCACGCGGCCTCCCGCAGCCGCCGGGCCGCCGCCTCGGGTGCGACGTCGTTCATGAAGGCGTCCATGCCGGCTTCGGTCCCGGCCGTGTACTTGAGCTTGTCGGCGGTCCGCCGGATCGTGAACAGCTCCAGGTGCAGGGCGAGTTCCTCACCCCCGGCGAGCGGCGCCTGGTGCCAGGCCGCGATGTAGGGGGTGGGCTCCGCCCGCCCGAAGAGCCGGTCGAAGCGGCGCAGCAGGTCCAGGTACAGGCCGGGGAACTCGGCGCGCTCCGCCTCACCGAGCCGGGTCAGGTCGGGGACCCGGCGGTGCGGGTACAGGTGGACCTCGTACGGCCAGCGCGCGGCGTACGGGACGAAGGCCGTCCAGTGCTCCCCGGTGAGGACCACGCGTTCGGTGGCCCCGCGGGCCTCTTCGAGGACGTCCTCGAAGAGGTTGCGCCCGGTGCGGGTGCGGTGCGCGGCCGCGGCGGCGATGTGCTTGGCGGTGCGCGGGGTGACGGTGGAGAAGGCGTAGATCTGGCCGTGCGGGTGGGCCAGCGTCACGCCGATCTCCGCGCCGCGGTTCTCGAAGCAGTACACCTGTCGCACGCCGGGGCGGGCGGACAGTTCGGCGGTGCGGTCGGTCCAGGCGTCCAGGACCAGCCGGGCCCGCTGCGGGCCGAGACCGGCGAACGCCGCGTCGTGCTCCGGGGTGAAGCACACCACCTCGCAGCGGCCGGCCTCGCCGGCCAGGGACGGGAAGCGGTTCTCGAAGACGGCCACCTCGTAGTCGTCGGCCGGGATCTCGCCGGTCCGGCCGTCCCGCGACGGGCAGAGCGGGCAGGCGTCCGCCGGCGGGTGGTGGGTACGGGACTGCCGGTGCGCGGCGATGGTGACCCAGTCGCCGGTGGTCGGGTCCCGGCGCAGCTCCGGGGCGCTCTCGACCCGGTCCGGCGGGCGCCGGTCCTCGGCACCGCGGTCCCGGCCGGGGCCGCTGTCGTAGTAGATGAGCTCGCGGCCGTCCGCGAGTTCGGTGACGGTCCTGTGCACGGGCACGTCCTCGCCTGTCTCGTCGGGGTGACGGCCGGGGCCGACGCGTCCCGCGATCATACGGCCGTCCCGGGGAGCGAGGATTCCGGAGGCCGGCCGCCCCGTGCGGTGACGACCGGCCGCCCCGTGCGGTGACGACCGGCCGCCCCGTGCGGGGACGGCCGGCCGCTCCAGGTGTCGGTCGCCGCTACACGTACGGGTCGAAGGGGATGCCCGCCGGTTTGGCCTTCGCCAGGTGGGAGGCGAAGGAGGCGTCCTTCAGGCCGAAGTGCGCGCTGCCGAAGTCGGCCTGGCTGAGCTTGTCCCGGAGCGTCGCCGGGTATCCCGACCAGCCGACCAGCGTGGGGTACTGCCAGGTGCCGCGGTGGTTCTCCGGCGGTTCGTCGTTGGTGTTCGCCGCACGGAAGCAGTGCGTGCCGATGCCGTCCTTGTGATAGACGATCTTGGGGTGGGTGCCGTCCCAGCGGATCCGGTCGCGCGCGTGGACCGCGAAGTCGCCGTGAGCGGACGTGGCGACGTACTTCGCCTCGTCGCCCTGGATCCACACCACCACGTGCTCCCAGTCGTGGCGGTGGCCCCCGAGGCTGATGCCGGGGATCGCCTGGTCCTTCTCGAAGTAGAGCGCGTAGAGCACGGCGCACCAGCCGTTGTTGCACTTCCAGCGCGAGTACCCGTTGGTGTTGGCGAGGTCCGAGGCGTCCCGGCAGTTGCCGTTGAGCGCCCCGGTGGGCTTGAGCCCGCCGTTCACTTCCCCGGTGGGACCGATGGCGGGTGTCGGGTAGCAGCCGTCGGTGTCGTAGTCGTAGGCGGGCTGGAAGGTCCGCTCGATCGCCTCTGCCTGGCCGGGCAGCGCCGGGGGCGGAGCCGCGAAGGCCACCTGGGGGACGCCGATGACGAGCGCGAGGGCGGCGCCGACGACGACGAGGGATCTCCGGACGTGACGGTCGGTCCGCACAACGGGCCTCCTGGCCGGTCGGGTTCGGGGGTCGCGGGCCGATGAAGGGCACCGTCGACCGGGACACCCGGAGCATCATTCGCGAACCGGCTCGGCACGGCAAGGGGCCGCGCAGCTTCTGCTGCATCCGCGCGTGCTCGAACTGCCCCTCAGAGCAGGAGAGTTGATGATATGTCAGAAATGGCGCCGCGCCGGTCGGCCGGCAGCGTTCCGGCGCCGGGCGGCCGGGAACGGATCCCCGTACGCGCGAAAGGCCCGCCCCCCGTGTGCAGGGGGCGGGCCGGTCCTCGGCCGGGCGTCGTCAGAGGGTCACAGGCCGACCGTGTTCATCAGGATGATGGCCGCCAGGTTCAGGAGGATGACCGTGACGACGATGCCGATCGTGATCCAGGCCTTGCGCGACTCGTCCATGGGCGCGGGTCACCTCCCGACGGGGACGCGCCGCCGCGCGGCGCTCCGCCGGCCGGTCGGCGTTCCGTCCGGCCTCCTCCCATGCTGACCCCACGGCGCGCGGTGCGCAGGTCGGCCGCCCGCCCCCGCCCCGCCGCCCCGCGGACCCGTTCCGTCAGGCCACCCAGGCGGCCGTCATGCCGAGCACGGCCGCGCCGTCCTGGTCCGTCAGCTTGGTCCCGGTGAAGTCGCGGGCCCACGGGGAGGTCTGGATGCGGAAGGCGGGACGGTCGGCGGTCAGCGCCTCCACGACGGCCTCGGCCGCGCCGGCCGGGGTCTGGGCCGCGCCCTCCGTGAACGGGAACAGCACCCTGCTCAGCCGCAGCCAGGTCTCCCGGGTGGTGGACGCCCTGCAGAACCGCGGGCTGGTGACGCGTACGCCGTCGGCGCGCGACGCGCGTTCGGTGGAGGTCGCCCTCACCCGGCCGGACGCGCCCTCTTCGCCGCCGCCGACACCACGCGGCGCGCGGCCCTGGCGCCGGTCTTCACCGACCGCCTCGACACCGATGACCTTGAGGCCCTCGGCCGGGTGTGGCGCAAGCTCAAGGCGGCGAAGGCCGCACAGGCCGCACAGGCCGACTAGCGGCCGCGCGTCCAGGCCGGGCGGCGGCGGGAGGCCGTACGGGGGCGGCGCAGTCTGCGGCCGGACGGGGCCGAGGGGGCCAGCGCGAACGTCACGGTGATGCGTGCGCCGCCCAGCGGGCCCCGGGCGATCCGCATCGAGCCGCCCGTGGCGGTCGCCGCACGCTGCGCGATGTCCAGACCCAGTCCGGTGGACCCGGTGCTGCTCCCGCGGGACAGGGCCCGGTCCGGATCGGGGATGCCGGGACCGCCGTCCTCCACGACCAGCTCCACCGCCTGGGCCGTGCGCACGACCTGGACGCCGAGAGGGGTGCCCGGCGCGGTGTGCCGGAAGATGTTGCCGATCAGCGCGTCCACCACGGCGGCGATGTCGTCGTCGGAGAGGCTGACGGTCGTCGGCTCCTGCGTCAGATCCAGGGTGCAGGACCGGTTCTGCTGTTCCGCGAGGACCGTCCAGAAGGCGGTGCGGCGGCTTACGACGTCGGCCGCCTCGCAGCGCGGACCGGAGGCCCCCGCACCGGCGGTGGTGTGGCCCGCGGCGGGTTCCGTACCGAGCAGGCCCTGGCCCATGGGGCCCACGGCGAGCGGGGTGCGCGCCGCGGCGATGATGGCCTGGAGCTCCGTCTCCAGCTCGCCGACCGCCGCCTCGACCCTGGCCGACTCCGGTGTGCCGGCCATCCGTTCCGACGCGAGGTGCAGTGCGGTCAGCGGGGTCCGCAACCGGTGGGACAGGTCGGCGACGAGTTCGCGTTCGACCGCGAGCAGCTCCGTCATGCGGTGCGCCATCGCGTTGAAGGCGAGGCCCGCGTCCCGCAGCTCCTTGGGGCCCATGGGGTCCACGCGGGTGTCCAGATCGCCCCGGCCCAGCGCGTGCGACGCCTGCGCCAGCCGCTTCGAGGACCGGACGACCTTGGCGCCGAGGCGGTCGGCGACCAGGACGGAACCGCCGACCAGCCCCACCGCGAGGAAGAACATCACCGCCCACGATTCCTTGACCCCGCGGGTCAGTTCCGCCTCGGGGACGAAGTTCTCGATGACGGCGACCCGGTCGCCGGGGAGCACCACCGGCTGGAGGCAGATCCAGCCGGTGGGGATTTCCTGGGAGATGGACTCGCGCCCCTGCTGGGCCCGTTGCAGCAGTGCGGCGGGCGCCTTCGAGGTGCCGAGGGCTCCGGAGCCCGGCAGGTGCACGACCAGGTGGTCGGCCGCGTCAAGGCTCGCCGCGGACTCCCGCAGCGCGTTCGGGTCCGTGGTGAGGGTGAGGACGGGCGCCAGGGCGGCGGCGCGCTGTTCGGCCGCGTTGACGCCCTGCTCCTTGACCAGCGACAGCACCAGCGCGGCCAGCGGTATGAGGAAGGAGAGGGCGACCATGGAGGTCACGGCGAGGGCCACTCCGGCCAGGGAGCGCCTCACCGCGGGGCCACCAGTTTGATGCCGACGCCGCGGACGGTCAGCAGATAGCGCGGGGCGGCGGCGCGTTCGCCGAGCTTGCGCCGCAGCGAGGACAGGTGCACGTCGACGGTCTGGTCGTCCACGTACGGCTCCCGCCAGACCTCGGTCAGCAGCCGTCGCTTGGAGACGACCTGCCCCGAGTGGTGGGCGAGGAAGGCCAGCAGGTCGAACTCCCGGCGGGTGAGGCGCAGCTCCCGCCCGGCCAGGTACGCGGTGCGCGCACCCGGGTCCACCGCCAGCTCGCCCACGACGGTGGCCCGCAAGGGCTCGGCCGCCGCCGCGACCGGTGCCCCCGCGGCGGTGGCCCCGGCGGGCGGGACGTGGCTGGTGCGCCGCAGGACGGCGGACAGGCGAGCGACGAGCTGACCGCCGGAGAAGGGCTTGACCAGGTAGTCGTCCGCGCCCGCGTTGAGGATCTTGATGATCTCCGACTCGTCGTCACGTGCCGTGGCCACCAGTACGGGCACGGAGGATATGCCCCGGATCATGCGCAGGGCGTCCCCTCCGTCCAGATCGGGCAGCCCGAGGTCGAGGACCACGGCGTCGACCGGCGTCTGGGTGACCTCGCGCAGCGCGCCGAACCCGTCGGCGGCGCTGCGTACGGCATACCCGTGTTCCGTCAGGACCTCGATCAGTGACTGGCGGATGCTGGGGTCGTCTTCCACGACCAGGACGCTCGGCATGCGGACACCTTAGGGGCTCGGCCGACCGGGGCTCACCACCAGTACTGCGGGTGGTGGGTGCCGGTGCGGCGGGCGCGGGACGGGGCGCAGCCCGCGAGGCGCGGCAGGGGGTGGGCGGGGCCTCGGACGGGCGGGGACGGTCCCGTTCGGGGACGGTTCCGTTCGGGGGCGATCCGGTCGGTGCTCAAGGGGAGCGCGGTCTTCGGGGGCAGGGCCGGCGGGCGGGCGTCCGTCCGGCGGTGAGCGGCGGGAGGGGCGGGCCGAGCGCCTCGGCTGCCCCGCAACGGGTGGGTCGGCGTCGGCGGGTCCCGGGGTGCGGTGGCCCGGGGGTGCTGTGGCCCGGGGGTGGGGCGGCCCCGGGGGTGCGGCGGTCCGGGGTGGGGGCGTCCGCGAAAGCCCCGGATCGTGCGAACCCTCCCGAACCGGGTGGTCGCCGGATCGGTACGCCCCGGCCCGGTCCGCCGTCAGGACGCTTCGAACGTCGGCCCGTCGCCGGTGATGCGCAGCCGAACCGGGCGGTCGGACACCGGAATGGTGCAGCCGTCCCGAGTGCTGCAGCTCGCGTAGCCGACCAGCACCGTCGCGTCCCCGTTCCCGTCGGCGCGGACGGGCAACGTCGTGGTGACCGGGCCGTCGGGGTAGACGGGGACCTGGGCGTCCACACCGGGCACACTGATCGACTTCACCTCCGAGGCCGCCTTCAGCGCGCCCCGGGCCCTGAGCGCCCCGGTGACCGCCACGGTGGTCGGCCGGCCGACCCCCTCGATGCCGGTGGCCGGCAGTTCGGTGCTGTAGAGGTGGAAGCCCTTCGCCTCGGGCGTGAAGACGGCGGTGAGGGTGCCCCCCGAGTCCTTCCAGTCGGTCACCGACAGGGTGACGGTGACGCCGTTCTCGGAGAAGCGCGTCGTGGGAGCGGAGCCGGCGGCGTCCGGGGCGGGCTGCCCTCCGCACGCCGACAGTGCGGCCAGGGAGAGGAGGGCGACCGTGGCTCGGGCCTTGCGGGAGTTCCTCACCTGCGTGGAAACGTTCATCTGTGCCTCTGTGGTGCGTGTCGCGTGCGCGCTTGCGCGCGTCACACGATCGGGTCGGATCGGTCGTGGTTCTCGGGGCGAACGGGGTCAAGCGGGTGAGCTGGGTGAGCTGGGTGAGCTGGGTGAGTCGGATGCGTCGGGTGCGTCGGGTGAACGGCCGGGCTAGAAGGCGGTGGTGAAGTTCGCGCTCCACAACTGCAGGCTGTAGACCATGTCGTTCCACACGCCGGTGGCCAGCAGCAGACCGACCAGTACGAGCGTCCCCCCGCCGGTCCGCAGGACCCACGGGTAGTGACGCTTGACCAGCCCGAAGGCGCCCAGCGCCCGGCGGAAGGCCAGCGCGGCCAGGACGAACGGCAACCCCAGCCCCAGACAGTACGCGGCCATCAACAGGGCCCCGCGGACCGCGCTCGCCTCGGTCCGGGTCAGCGCCTGTACGGCGGCCGGCGTCGGCCCGATGCACGGGGTCCAGCCGACCGCGAACACCGCTCCGAGGGCGGGGGCTCCGGCGAGGCCCAGGGCGGGACACCGGTGGCTGCGGAACTTCCGCCGGGTGAAGCCCGGCAGGAACCCCATGAAGGACAGCCCCATGAGCACGGTGAGGACACCGAGCACCCAGGGCGGGAGGGAAGCGGAGCAGGAGTTCGCCGTCCGGGTCGGCACCGGCCAGGGCGGACGTCCGGTACCGGTCCTCTCATGAGGCCCACGTGCGCAGGAAGGCGTTGATGCCCTCCGCGGTCAGCGACGGGTTGCCCATGACGTGGGTGTCGGTCCGCACCGTGCCCGACGGCGAGACCACGACCAGGACGGGCATCGTGTAGGTGCCGCCCGAGGGGCTGTACTTGCGCAGGAGCGCGGAGTTGGCGGAGCTGTTCCCACCGATGTCCACCTTGACCAGGTGGTACGAGGCCCCGAGGATTCTGGCGGTCTGCGACTGCGCGAACACCTTGTCGGCGGCCTTGCAGTTGCCGCACCAGTTCGCTCCGAAGTCGAGCAGGACCATCCGCCCGTCCGCCTTGGCCGCCCGCAGCGCAGCGTCGATCTGCTTCTGCGCGTCGGCGGAGCTGTCGTAGCCGGGGCCGGGGACCTTGGCCGGCGCGGGTGCGGCGGACGTACGGGCCGGCTTGGCGGAGCCGCCGCCGGACGAGGCGGAACCGGACGGTGCCCGCGAAGCGGTCGGTGAGGCGGAGGCCGGGGCGGACGCGGACGCGGTGGGCGAGGCCGATGGCGTCGGGGAGGTCTCGGCGCTGGGCGTCGCGGACTGCGGGTCGGAGAGGGCCTGCGCGGACTGGCCGGCGGTGGCCGCGGCTGCGGAGCCGGCGGGCTCGGAGGACGGCCCGCAGGCCGCGGTCAGGCCCGCGGCGACGACGGCTGCGGCGACCAGCGGCAGCCGCCTTCCCAGGGGCGCGGCGGAGCGGGGCGACGTCGTACGGCGGTCGGCGCGGACGGGTCGGAGCATGTGAGAACTCATGGCGGAGACACCCCAAGGCACGGTACGGACTGCGGGACGGGCGGGAAGCCCCCCGGCTCGGTGAAGACGGCGGCCCGACGCTGCTCCCGGGCGTCTCGCCCCGGAGCCGAGGGCTGCTCGGCTGACGTGAGCATAGGACCGCTCGGCGCCCGCGGAACCATGTCGGGGCGATCTTGAGCTTGCCCTAAGGAAGAGCTCACCTTCCGCTTCGCCGGGCTCCGGCCGACGGGCGCCCACAAGGTGGCGATCGCCGCGAAGGGGGCGAGAGGGGTGAGAGGTGCGAGCGGGACAGAACGCCCGCTCCGGCCGGCCCGGCCTCAGAAGGACGATTCGCGGACGCTGGCCTTCGCGGTCGGATCGATCGTCGCCGTGACGACCGATGTGTGGTCGGAACTCGTGAAGGTGACGGTGAGGGTGCTGTCCGAGGTCTGCGAGGTGGTGGTCTTGAAGCCGCGGCCGGGGACCGCGGAAATCAGGCACACGCCCCGGCTTCCGTACCGCACCGTCACCTTTCCGCCCTGAGCGGGGACGGTGTACAGACCTGCCCCGCCCTGCTCGCAGTCGACCTTCCTCGGGGCGGCGGTCCTGGGTGCGGCCGACGTGGCCTTGGCCGGCGTGGGGGCGGCCGTCGTGGGGGAGGGGCTCTGCGAGGCCGTGGGGGAGGGGCTGGCGGACGCGGTCGGGGACGGTGTGTCCGCGGGCGGGCTGCCCGCCTGCCAGGCGGGAGGAGTGTCGATGACCGTCGGGGCGGATCGTGCGACCGGCGGCGTATGCCGGGTCGTGCCGACCACGAACTGGACCGTAGCGAGCACGGCGGTCACGCTGGCGGCCGTGCAGGACAGCCATATGAGCAGGTAGCGCGGAGTTCGGGGCACGGCCCCATAGTCTCCGACGCTCCGGCCGCTCTGTCACCGGCTCCCCCTGAAAAGCTCCGGACCGGTGTGCGGAGCCGCAGGTGAACGTGAACGCCGACGTCCTCCCACCCGGGTACGGGTGGGAGGACGTGGCTGTGGGGGGTGGTTCAGGGGTGAGCAGGGGCGTTCGCCCGGTAAGTCCCTTGTGTGCGGGGGGAGGTTACCTCGGGGCGCCGAAGTTCTGCGTCCACCACGGGCCGCCGTCGCCCTTGTGGACGCCGATGCCGATCTCCTTGAAGGCGCAGTTGAGGATGTTGGCACGGTGGCCGGAGCTGTTCATCCACGCCTTCATGACGGCGTTCGCGTCGGCCTGCCCGCGGGCTATGTTCTCGCCTAGGTTGGACCACTTGTAGCCGGCGGCCTCCACCCGGCTGGTCATGGTGGACCCGTCCGGCCCCGTGTGCGACATGACGCCGGCGCGGGCCATGGTGTCGCTGTACCCGCGTGCGGCGGCGCTCAGCTTGGCGTTGGAGGCCACGGGGCCGCACCCGGCGGCCGCCCGCTCCTTGTTGACCAGGGCGAGCACCGCGGACTCGGCGTCGCCGTCGACGGTGCCGCCGCCCCCGCCCGTGCTGCCGCCTCCGCCCGTGCTGCCGCCGCCGGTGCTCCCACCGCCCCCGCCGCCCCCGCCCGTGCTGCCGGAGCCGCCGCCCGTGGTGGTGGCGGGCTTGCGCGTGGGCTTCGCGGCGGGGGAGGGCTCCGACTTGGTCTCGGCGCCCTGCGCCGTCGCGGGGTCCGTGGGGGTGGCGGACGCCGAGGCGGAGGCGGAGGCGTCGGGCGTCGGGGAGGCACTGGCGCTCGCGGTGGCCGGGGCGTCGGTGGTGGGCGAGGCGGTGTCGGGGGTGGGAGTCGCCGTCCCGGAGGACGTTCCGGCGGCGTCGGTACGCCGGTCGGTACGCGCGTCATCGCCGGAGTCGGCCACCGCGACCCCCACCGCCACCACCGCGGCGGCCGTGGTGACGGACAGCACGATGCGCGTACGCATCGTCTTCTTCCGCCGGGCCTCGACGCGGGTCTGCGTTTCGGGAGTTCGGCTGCGGCTCATGCCGGTAACACCTCGCAAGAGAAGGGGAGGAGGGGAGTCCGCCTGAGCCTAGGCCGGTGACCAGCGAAAAGATCCCCCTGGAGGTGTTCTTCACGTTCCCTTAAGGAAGCCCGCAGGGTCAACACAGGAACGAGTCGGGCAATCGGCCCAACTGGGCCTGGCGCCACGGGAGGTGACCGTCCCGGCGGAGGTGCGCCGACACCGCCGAGGAGGCCAGGACCCTGTCCGTGGAACTCCGCATCCGGCACAGGGAAGCGCCCCGCGACCGGTGTTGCCGTCCCGGGGTGCGCAGGTGATTCCCTGCCCGTTCCGCTCTCCCGTCAACCCTCGAAGTCGGGCAGGACGAGGGAGCCGTCCTCGGTCAGGGTGAAGCCGGAGTTGTGGGCGATCTCCCAGGCGTGGCCGTCGGGGTCGGTGAAGACGCCGGAGTAGAAGCCGATCGCGTTGACGGCGGCCGGCCGGGTGACGGTCCCTCCGGCCGCCGCTGCCGCGTCGAGGAGGACGTCCACCTCGGCGTCGGTGCGTACGTTGTGGGCGAGCGCGATGCCGCCGAAGCCGGCCGGTGGCGCGTCGGGAAGGCCGCAGTCCGCGGCCAGTTTCCCGCGGTCCCAGAGGACCAGTACCAGACCGCCGGCCTGGTGGAAGACCGTCTCCTCGACCTCGGTGCCGCGCCAGCCGAGCGCCGCGTAGAAGCTCTTGGCGCGGGCGAGGTCCGCCACCCCCAGGGTGACCAGGCTGATCCGCTGTTCCATACCGCCACCGTAACGGCCGGGCGGGGGATCCGCTCAGGCGGCGGGCTCGCCCGGCTGGTCGTGGGTCGAGCAGTGGATGCCGCCGCCGCCCGAGGCGATCGTGTCGATGACGACCGGCACGACATCCCGCCCGGGGAAGTGCTCCCGGAGGATGCCGCGGGCCCGGTCGTCGGCCTTGCGATCGCCGAACTCCGGCATGAAGACCGCATCGTTGGCGATGTAGAAGTTGGCGTAGGTCGACACGAAGTCGTCGCCCTCGCCCGTGATCCTGTTCAGGTCGGGCTGTGGCAGGTCGATGACCTCGAATCGCCGCCCGCGGGCGTCGGTCGCCTTCGACAGGACGGACTTCGCCTGGTCGGCGGAGCGGGACCAGGAGTCGGCCGGGGTGCTGGGGTGGGCGCGGTCCAGCAGCACGACACCGGGGGCGGTGAACCGCACCAGGCTGTCCACGTGGGCGTCGGTGATGTCCTCACCGCGCACGCCGGCCAGCCAGACGACCTTCTCGACGCCCAGGGTCTGCTTGAGCTCAGCCTCGATCGTGTCCCGGTTCTTGCCCCGGTTGCGGTTGTCGTTGACGATCGAGCTCTCGGTGACCAGCAGGGTCCCCTCGCCGTCCGTCTCGAAGGAGCCGCCCTCGGCGACCAGCGGGGCCTGGACCCGGGGGATCCCGTACCTCTGGCCCACGGCCCGGGCGACGGCTCCGTCGTTGCCGTGCTCCTGCTTGTTTCCCCATCCGTTGAAGTTGAAGTCGACGCCGACGACCTTGCCTGCCTCCTCGACGAAGACGGGGACGGTGTCACGGGCCCACAGGTCGTCCACCGCGAGCGGGATGACTTCGACGTCGTTGCCGCAGGCCCGCTGGGCCGCCGCCACCTGGTCGGGCCGGGCCATCATCACGACGGCCTCGTACTGCCCGACCGCCCGGGCGATCCGTGCGATGTCCTCGCGGACGTGGCGCAGGTCCTCCTCCCACACTCCGGCGGCCAGGGCCGGCCAGGCCATGAAGGTGCGGGTGTGGCTCTCCCACTCGGCGCCGAGGCGGCGTCCGTCGGCCGCGGGGGCGGACCCCTTCGTGGCCTCCGGCTGTACGCCGGTGGCGGACGGGCCGCAGGCCGAGGTGCCGGCGACGATCGCGCCGATTCCGGCGAGGGTGCGAAGGACGGTCCGGCGGGCGGGGGGAAGGAAGGGCACGGGGAACTCCGATCGTGGGCCGGCGCAAGGGGTGCATCCGGCCAGGGCGGGCGCGAGGTGTCACGAAAGCTGACAAACCGGTCTTTGTGGACAAGAGTGCGCGCTCCATGCCGCGAACGGCCGCTGTGGGGAGGGAGAAGGGATGCGACCTCGTGTCGCCACTGTGACACTGACTGGAAATTCAGTCAATCCGAGGGGAAGGGGAGTGCAGCCGGCTCGATTCCGCTCCGATGGCCTCGCGCACCGGGTCGCGGGCGTGCCGGAGGGGGCGCAGGGCCCTGAGGCGGCGGACGCCGAGTCCCTCCGGCGGGGCCGTCAGCCGCTCCGCGGCTGTGGTGACGGCACCGGGCGGGGCGGCCGGGTACGGCTCGGCGAGGCGGCCCGCGGTCCGGTCTCCCCGGCCCGGCCGCGCCCGCACCGGCCCGCGGGCCCCGCGAAGGGCCGCGTACGCCCGCTCCGGAACGCCCCGGTAAGGTGCGGCCCATGGCGTCTCGCAGCACTCAGATCCTGGAAGCGGCCGCCCGGGTGATCGCCCGGCGCGGGGTCCGCGGGCTGCGCGTGGAGGAACTCGCGGCCGAGGCGGGCGTGTCCACCGCCCTGATCTACTACCACTTCAAGGACCGCACGGGGGTCCTGCGCCAGACCCTGGAGTTCATCAACGGCCGGGCCGAGCGCTACACCACGGAGCGCGACCCGGACGCCCCGCCGCTCACCCCC
This sequence comes from Streptomyces sp. NPDC090021, assembly GCF_044748225.1. Classification (NCBI taxonomy): domain Bacteria; kingdom Bacillati; phylum Actinomycetota; class Actinomycetes; order Kitasatosporales; family Streptomycetaceae; genus Streptomyces; species Streptomyces sp. NPDC090021. The sequence continues at coordinate 48,348 of NZ_JBIVFO010000037.1, forward strand.
CGGGAGGAGCTGGAGGAGACCCTGCTCCTGGAGTTCCAGGACACCGTGGAGGTGCGCGAGAACAGCTCCGCCTGGGGCGAACTGCGGGCGAGCGCCGTCTTCGACGAGGTCCTGCGCGAGGACCTGGCCCGGGCCACCCTGGTGTGGGTCCAGGAGGTCGCCGCGCTGCTCGGCCAGGTCCACCCGATGGCCCCCGCGTCGTCGCTGGCAGCCGCCGCCGAGCGGCTCACCGCGCTGCTCGAAGGACTCAGCATGCGCTGGCTCAGTGGCGGCATCAGGATCGCTCACGCGCGCGAGCTGATGAGCGGCGCCATCGACGCCGAACTGGCCGGGCTCCGCCAGGGCTGACCCGCCCGTCCGGCCGAGCCCGGGGGCCGGGCCCCGGCCCCCGGGCTCGGTTGGCACTTCCCACAGCCTCCCGGCATTGACTGAAATTTCAGTCAATGCCGGGGGGTGGGTCGAATCCGGAGCCGGAGTCGGAGCCGCCCCGGCATCCCCCGTTGACCGCTCCGCTCGCACCCCTCTCCTCTTTCCGGGAAAGGCCCCCCGGTTGCGACTGCCCCCTGCGGTGGCCCGGGGGCGGACGCACCGCTCTCAGCGGCGGGTCGCGAGGTGGTCGCTGAGGGCCTCGTGGGTCAGGTGCAGACCCGCCCGCAGGACCGCGTCGTGCCGGGTGGGGTGGGTCGAGCGGTGGGCGAGGTCGAGACCGCGGGCCCGGTCGAGCTCGGCGGCGAACTCGTCCCCGCGCAGGGCGGCGTCCACGGCCAGGGCGGTGGCCCGGACAAGCGGGGCGATGTCGCGCAGCGCGGGATCGGGGCCCGGGGAGGGGCCGAGGCCGCGGGCCCGCTCCCGGAGCTCCTGAGTGAAGCACTGCAGGGTGACGGCGCTCCGGACGGCCAGGCTCAGCCGCCCGTCGAGCCCGGCGGGCGGCGTCCGGGTCCGCCGGCGCCGGACGGCCCGGTCGAAGGCGGCCCGGCAGGCCTGCGGCCGCGACCACAGCCGCTCCCCCTCGGGCAGCGCCGGGTCGGTGGGCGGCCCGCCGTGGGCGAGCCGGCCGGCCACCCCGTCGAGGAGTCGCCAGACTTCGTCCCGGTAGGCGTCGAGGCCCGCCGCGGCCGACCGGTAGGGGTCCGGCGGCCACAGCAGCGGTCCGAGCAGCACCACCACGGCGATGCCGGCCAGGGTCTCCGCCAGGCGCGCCAGCGGGTACCCCGGGAGGGCGGTGGCGTAGATCATCAGCGCGGTGATCAGGACCTGCTGGTTGGGGGAACCGGGCCGGCCCAGCAGATACATGCCGGCGCACCCGCAGACCAGCACGGCGAGGAAGGTCAGTGACGAGGACGGCAGCCGGTCGAGGAGGAGGGTGCTGAGCAGCACGCCCACGAAGACGCCCAGGAGCCGCTCCCGCGCCAGGCGCGGCGCCGCGTACACGTCTTCACGGAGGATCAGGACGGCCGGCAGTGCGGCGGGCACGGGCGCCGTGCTCGTGCCCCACCACAGACAGAGGTACCAGGGCACCGCGGCGCAGATCACCAGCCGGGCGCCGGACCGCAGCCCTGGGCCGGAGGACGGGACGTGCGGATCGATGGCGACCGTACCAGGCATAACGGACATCGTAGGGTTCGCCGTCCCCGTGGCCGGCCGACGCCCCGGTGGAGGTGGGCGCGGCGGCCTGGCGCGTCTTCGGCGACGGCCGGCACGTCAGCCCGGGCGAGCTCAAGGGCGGCGAGGGGGACCGGAGCTGTCCGGTCCCGGCGGACGTGGACCTCTCCGACTGCATCGGCGTCGGCACCGGGCGCGACCGCTTCGGCGTCCCCTTCGGCGTGGCCTGCCTCACCCCCGCCCGAGCCGCGGGCGCGGCGCTCAGGCGCCCGAGAGCGCCGGGCCCGTGCGGCGCGCCAGGGCGTTGCTGCCGATCGAGTTGTGGACGCTGAAGCCCACCGCGTCCGAGCGGTAGCGGTCGTCCGACCACTCGACCGGCCGGCCGTCCCGCGTGGTGGTCATCCGGCGCACCCGCAACAGCGGGCTGGTGCGCCGCACTTCGAGGAGTTCGGCGTCCCGGGCCCCGGCGGCGACCGCGTCGATGAGGTGCTCCCCGTACGCGAACACCAGCCCCGTGTCGTCCAGCAGACGCTGCGTCACCGACGGGCAGTCGGGCTCGACGCCTTCGACGGCGGGGGCGATCCAGCCGGCGTACACCGTGCGCTCCAGCAGGACCGGTTCGCCGTCCAGCCCGCGCACGCGCAGGACGTGCAGCACGCGGGCGCCCGGCTCAACCTGGAGCCACATGGCGTCCCGGTCGGTGGCCGGCCGGTACTCCGACGACACCACCCGGCCGGTCGCCGAGCGGCCCATGGCGGCGGCCCACTGGGCGAAGCTGCGCAGCTCGGCGAAGCTCTGGCTGCGACGGCTGGCCAGGACCACGCGGCGGGCGCCCTGCCGGGATCCGATCAGGCCCTCGGCGGTCAGGGCGGACACGGCCTGTCGGACGGTGCCGCGGGAGACCCCGAAGCGCGCCGCCAGCTCGGTCTCCGCGGGCATGAGCGCCCCCACCGCGTACTCCTCGCGGTCGATCGCCCGGCGCAGTTCCTCGGCGATCTCCTCGTGCCGGGCCGTCATCGGTGGTGCTCCCGTCCCTCGTCGTGAACGCCGAGTGTGCGCAGTGTGTTTGACGCGTACAGCGTATGCGCAGGGTCGCTCGGGCCGAAACGAAGGGAGAGTGTCCAGTTTATTGGCCGGAATCCGTCGCCTTCCGTTCACCGGAAGGTCATGGATGCCGGGCCTACTGAGGCCGACTTGTTCAGACAAGTTGGCCTCGGATCCGCCGAGTCCGCCGTACCGCTCCCACCCCTGCCCGCGCCTTCCCCGCGCAACTTCCCAGGAGAGACCGTGTCCCTGCCGAGAAACGCCTCCCTCGCCGGCTGCCTCGCCGTCGTCGCCGCCCTCACCCTCACCGCCTGTGGCGCCGCTCCCGAGAAGGCCGACAACAAGACCGCCACCGGCAAGGACGCCGCCACCGCCACCTCCGCGGCGGACTTCGGCGGGATGGAGGCCCTCGTCGAGGCCGCCAAGAAGGAGGGCGTCCTGCACGCGATGGCCCTGCCCCGCGACTGGGCCAACTACGGCGCCCTCATCGACGGCTTCACCCAGAAGTACGGGATCAAGGTCGAGGTGGAGAACCCCGACGGCAGCAGCCAGGACGAGATCAACGCCGTCACCAGCCGCAAGGGCCAGGACCGCGCCCCCGACGTCCTCGACCTCGGCACCTCCTTCGCCGTCAGCGGTGCTCAGCAGGACCTGTTCGCCCCGTACAAGGTCGCTTCCTTCGGCGACATCCCCTCGGGGCAGCGGGACGACCAGGCCCGCTGGTACAACGACTACGGCGGCTACATCTCCATCGGCTGCGACGCGAGCCGGGTCAAGAACTGCCCCACCACCTTCAAGGACCTCCTCAAGCCCGAGTACAAGGGCCAGGTCGCCCTCAACGGCAACCCCACCAAGTCCGGCTCGGCCTTCGGCGGCGTCTACGCGGCCGCGCTTGCGAACGGCGGCTCCCTCGACGACATCCAGCCCGGCATCGACTTCTTCGGGCAGCTGAAGAAGAACGGCAACTACACGCCCGTCGAGTCCACCCCGGCCACCGTCGAGAAGGGCGAGACGCCCATCAGCATCGACTGGGACTACCTCAACGCCGGGTACGCCGACCAGTTCAAGGGCAAGGGCGTCGACTGGAAGGTAGCCGTCCCCGACGACGGCAAGTACGCGCAGTACTACGCCCAGGCCATCAACAAGGACGCCCCGCACCCCGCCGCCGCCCGGCTCTGGCAGGAGTGGCTCTACAGCGCCGAGGGCCAGAACCTGTGGCTCAAGGGGTACGCCCGCCCGGTGCTGATGGCCGCGATGGACGGCGCGGGCACCCTCGACAAGGCCGCCGCCGCCAAGCTCCCCCAGGTCAGCGGCACTCCGACGTTCCCCACGGAGGCCCAGCAGACCAAGGCCAAGGGCGTCCTCGCCCAGAGCTGGGGCAAGGCGGTCGCCGGCTGACCGCCGGCCCGACCACCGGCACCGACAGCTCCGTCGACCTCGACACGACTCCATGACCACCGACATGACCACCGACATGACCACACCCCGCACGGCGGCCGCGTCACCCGCGGCCGCCGGGACGGCGGCCACGGCCGCCCCCACCCCCGCCGCCCGGACCGGGCGGCGGGCCCACCGCTCCGGCGCCCTCGCCGTCCTCCCCCTGCTGCTGTTCACCGCGGTCGCCTTCGGCCTGCCCGCCGTCGCCATGCTCGACGGCGCCTTCACGGTCGAGGACCCGGCCACCGGCGCCGCCTCGTACGGCCTCGGCAACCTGACCGCCTCCTGGCAGGGCGCCTACCTCACCGCCCTCGTCGGCAGCGTGAAACTGTCCGCCACCTCGGCGGTCCTCGCCGCCGTCCTCGGCCTGCTCCTCGCCCAGGCCGTCGTCACCTCACCGCTGCGGGCCCTGCGCGAGGCCGTCCTGACCGCCTCCGGCGTCCTCGCCAACTTCGGCGGCGTCCCCCTCGCCTTCGCCTTCGTCGCCACCCTCGGCAACTCCGGCGTCCTCACCCGCCAGCTGGGCCTGTCCGACACCGGCTGGAGCCTGTACAGCTTCTGGGGCCTCGTCCTCGTCTACCTCTACTTCCTCGTCCCCCTCATGGTCCTCACCATCACCCCCGCCCTGGACGGGCTGCGCACCCAGTGGCGGGAGGCCGCCCAGAACAACGGCGCCACCCACCGCCAGTACTGGCAGCACGTCGCCCTGCCCGTCCTCGCCCCCTCGCTCCTCGGCGGACTCGTGCTCCTCTTCGGCAGCGCCTTCGCCGCGTACGCCACCGCCGCGGCCATGGTCGGCAGCTCGGTCCCGCTGGTCACGCTCCAGATCGCCGACGCGATCTCCGGCAACGTGCTCATCGGACAGGAGAACGTGGCCCTCGCCCTCAGCCTCGACATGGTCCTCGTCGCGGGCCTGGTGATGGCGGTCTACCTGCCCCTGCAACGACGGAGCGCACGATGGCTCGCCTGACCGCCCGCCCGGCCCGGGCCGCCGCCCCCTGGCGCGCCCTCGTCCTCGCCGCCGCGGCCCTGTACTTCCTCGTCCCGCTCGCCGCCTCCGTCGTCTTCACGGTCGACGTGCCCGGCCAGGGCATCGACCTCGGCGCCTACACCCGCATCCTGGACACCGAGGGCTTCCTGCCCAGCCTGCTGCTCTCCCTCGGACTCGCCGCGGCCACCATCGCGGTCGTCCTGCTGCTCATGGTCCCCGCCATGGTGGCGCTCCGGCTGAGCGCGCCGAAGCTGCGGCCCGTCGTCGAGGTCGTGTGTTCGCTGCCGCTGGTCGTCCCGCCCATCGCCTTCGTCGCCGGCATCGGCACCGTCCTGAAGTGGGGACCCGAGCACCTCTCCCGCACCCCGCTCTTCCAGACCTTCGTCGCCGTCCAGAACCCGGACTTCCCCCTCGTCCTGGTCCTCGCCAACGCCGTGATGGCCCTGCCGTTCGTGTACCGGGCCCTGGACGCGGGACTGCGCGCCATCGACGTCCGCACCCTCGTCGAGGCGGCCCGCTCCTGCGGCGCGAGCCTGCCGCACGCCCTGGTGCGGGCCGTCCTGCCGAACCTGCGCGGCGCCCTCCTGAGCGCCTCCTTCCTCACCTTCGCCCTGGTGCTCGGCGAGTTCACCACCGCCCAGCTCCTCGGCTTCCGCCCGTTCGCCGTCTGGATCGTCAACATCAGCGGCTCGCAGGCCCAGATGTCCGTGGCCGTCTCCGTCATGAGCCTGCTGGTCACCTGGCTGCTGCTGCTCCTCCTCGCCGGCCTCGGCGGCCGCCGCACCCCCTCCTCGACCACCGACCGGAAATGACGGACCCCATGAGCCTCACCGCACCCGCGCCGACCGCGAACGGCACGCCCGCACCGGCCGACGCGGCCACCGTCGAACTGCGCGGCCTGCGCCGGGCCTTCGGCACCACCACCGCCCTCGACGGGCTCGACCTGACCGTGCGCCCCGGCGAACTCCTCGCCCTGCTCGGCCCGTCGGGCTGCGGCAAGACCACCGCCCTGCGCATGCTGGCGGGCTTCGAGCACCCCGACTCGGGCGAGATCGTCGTCGACGGCGAGGACGTCACCGCGGTCCCCGCGCACCGCCGGGACGCAGGCATGGTCTTCCAGTCCTACAGCCTCTTCCCGCACCTGAACGCCCTCGACAACGTCGCCTTCGGACTGCGGATGCGCCGGGTCCGCACCGCCGAGCGGCGCGCCCGCGCCGCGGAACTGCTCGAACTCGTGGGCCTCGCCGACAAGGGCGGCCGTTACCCCCACCAGCTCTCCGGTGGTCAGCAGCAGCGCGTCGCACTGGCCCGCGCGCTCGCCCTGCGCCCGCGGGTCCTGCTCCTGGACGAGCCGCTGTCCGCCCTCGACGCCAAGGTGCGCCTGACCCTGCGCGAGGAGATCCGCCGCCTCCAGCAGGAGCTCGGCATCACCACCCTGTTCATCACCCACGACCAGGAGGAGGCGCTCTCCATGGCCGACCGCGTGGCGGTCATGCGCGCCGGCCGCCTGGAGCAGTGCGCCGCCCCGGCGGAGCTGTACGCCCGTCCCGCCACGGCCTTCGTCGCGGAGTTCGTGGGCACCATGAGCCGCATTCCGGGCCGGCTGCGCGCCTCCGACGCGACCGTCGCGGTCCTGGGCCGGCACCTCGCCGTCGACGGCACGCCGCCGAGCACCGGGGGCGGAGCCGACGTGGACGTCCTCGTACGGCCGGAGTCGCTCGGGGTCACCGCAGCCGAGGACGGGGAGGGCCGGGTCCTCGGCGCCTCGTTCCTGGGCGCCACCGTCCGTGTGACCGTCGCCCTGGCCGACGGGACCCGGGTCAAGGCCGACGTTCCCGCGCACGACGCGGGGCGGCTGGCCGTGGGCGCGCCCGTCCGCCTGTCCCTGCCGGACCGCCCGGTCCTGGTCGCTCCGCGCGCGAGCTGACACGGGGGCCCGCGGCCCCGCGCGGACGGCACGCGGCCACGGCCGCCGTGCCGCCCGCACCACGCGCGTGCCCGCGCCCCGCGTCCGCACCTCGCGACGGTGCTGCGCCTTCCGCACCCGTGCTCCGCACCCGTGCTCCGCACCCCGTGTCCGCGCCCGCAGGCGTCCGGCGCCGCGACGACGGACAGGCCGTCCCCTGCCCGTGCCGTGCCCGGTCCGTGCCGTGCCCGGTCCCGTCCGTGCCGTGCCCGGTCCCGTCCGTGCCGTGCCCGGTCCGTGGGCCGTGCCCGGTCCTGCCCGGTGCTGTCCGGTCCTGTCCGTGCCGTGCACGTCCCGTGCCCCTCCCGCTCCGTCCCGTGCCCTGCACGTCCCGGGCGACGCTGTTCCGCCGCCGCGCCCGGATCCGCCCGTCCCGCCGGCCGTCCGGCCCGCCCACCATCCCGCACCGAAAAGAGACACCGTTCGTGACGTCCACGCACCCGACCGCCCCGCCGACGCTGCAAGCCGTCCTCTTCGACATGGACGGCACCCTCGTCGACACCGAACAGCTCTGGTGGGACACCGTGGCCGAGGCGGCCGAGCGGCTCGGGCACGTCCTCGTCGAGGACGACCAGCCCGACGTGCTCGGCCGGCCCGTGGCGCACACCGCCGGCGTCCTGGCCGCCCGGAGCGGCACACCCGCCGCCGAGATCGCCGCCGCACTGCACCGGGCCTTCGCCGAGCGGGTCCGCACCCGGGTCGTGCCCCTGCCGGGCGCACTGGCCCTGCTCGGCGCACTGCGTGACGAGGGAGTCCCCACCGCGCTCGTCACCGCCTCCCCACGGGAGGTCGCGGAGACCGTCGTCGCCGCCCTCGCCGAGGCCGGTCACGGCGGTTTCACGGTCACCGTCACGGCCGACGACACCGCCCTCACCAAGCCGAACCCCGACCCCTACCTCGCGGCCTGCCGGGCCCTGCGGGTCCCGCCCGCCGCCTGCGTGGCCGTCGAGGACACCCCCACCGGCGTCGCCTCCGCCGAGGCCGCCGGCTGCCAGGTCCTCGCCGTACCGTCCGCCGTCCGGATCGACCCGGCGCCCGGCCGTACGGTGCTGGGCACGCTGGAGGAAGCCACCCCGGACCGGCTGCGGGCACTGGTCGCCGACGCACCGGCGCCGCGGTTCCTCGTCCCCGGCCTCACCACCCGCCTCGCCCGGCCGGCGGGAAGGCCGTCCGGCCGATCCTCATGACCCGTCGGTGACCGAGCGGAGCGGACGCCGGTCGCGACGATGAGTCCGCGGGCTCCCGAGGGTGTTGAACGGGGGCGAGGTGCCCACCGGCCTCACGCTCCTCGAACCCCCGGCCGCCGGCCCGAAGGGCATCGTGTTCCCGCGCTACGGGCTCGCCGGCGGCGTTCCCGCGACGGGGGACACGAGCGCACCCGGCCGGGGGACCGGGAGCGACAGCTGACGCGCTTTTTTGTCCGCAGGGCAGAAGCCTTGCCCGGACCGGCACCGCGGCCGGTAGCCTCCGCGAAGGGGGCCGCCCTCCGGAAGAACTCTTCCGAAAGCGCGTGCGCGCAGCGCGCTGCACTCGGAAGCGACCGGCATTCGCGGACCGCGCGGACCACGCACCTGCCGTCGTCCGCGCACCGCCCACTCCTGGAAGGACACACGTGAAGGACTCGAAGGACAGGCTGGAAGCACTGCGGGCCGAGATCGAGCGCCGCAACCCCGCGCAGCCCGAGTTCCACCAGGCGGTACGGGAGGTCCTCGAGACCCTGGCTCCCGTCTTCGCCGCCCGGCCCGAGTACGCCGACCCGGCCGTGGCCCTGGTCGAGCGGCTCACCGAGCCGGAACGGCAGATCGTCTTCCGTGTCCCGTGGCAGGACGACCGGGGCCGGGTCCACGTCAACCGCGGCTACCGCGTCGAGTTCAACAGCGCACTCGGCCCCTACAAGGGAGGCCTGCGCTTCCACCCGTCGGTGGACATCGGCGTGGTGAAGTTCCTCGGCTTCGAGCAGATCTTCAAGAACGCCCTGACCGGCCTCGGGATCGGCGGCGGCAAGGGCGGCAGCGACTTCGACCCGCACGGCCGGTCGGACGCCGAAGTCATGCGCTTCTGCCAGTCCTTCATGACCGAGCTGCACCGGCACATCGGCGAGCACACCGACGTGCCCGCGGGGGACATCGGCGTCGGCGGCCGTGAGATCGGCTACCTCTTCGGCCAGTACCGGCGCATCACCAACCGCTGGGAGGCCGGCGTCCTGACCGGCAAGGGCCGGGGCTGGGGCGGCTCCGCGATCCGGCCGCAGGCGACCGGCTACGGCAGCGTGCTGTTCGCCGCCGAGATGCTGAAGGTCCGGGGCGAGTCGCTGGACGGGCTGACCGCGGTGGTCTCCGGCTCCGGGAACGTCGCGCAGTACACGATCGAGAAGCTCCAGCAGCTCGGCGCCAACCCCCTGACCTGCTCCGACTCCCAGGGCTACGTCGTAGACGAGAAGGGCATCGACCTGGCCCTGCTCCAGCAGGTCAAGGAGGTCGAGCGGGGACGTGTGAGGCAGTACGCGGAACGGCGCGGGTCCTCGGCGCGGTTCGTGCCCGGCAGGCGGGTCTGGGAGGTGCCGGCGGACATCGCCTTCCCCTCCGCCACGCAGAACGAACTGGACGCGCAGGACGCCCGTACGCTCGTCGCCGGCGGGATCAGGGCGGTCTCCGAGGGCGCCAACATGCCGACCACGCCCGAGGCCGTACGGATCCTGCGGCAGGCCGGGGTCGCCTTCGGGCCCGGCAAGGCCGCCAACGCGGGCGGGGTCGCGGTCAGCGCGCTGGAGATGAGCCAGAACGCCGGCCGGGTGGCCTGGAGCGGGCAGCGGGTGGAGGAAGAGCTCGCCGCCATCATGCGTTCGATCCACGCCGTCGCCCACGAGACCGCCGAACGGTACGGCGCCCCGGGCGACTACGTCACCGGCGCGAACATCGCCGGCTTCGAGCGGGTGGCGGACGCGATGCTCGCCCAGGGCGTCATCTGACCCGACGGCCACGCGGGGCCGATGCCCCCGCGCGCCGCGGTCCGGGACCCGGCTCCCGGACCGCGGCGGACCCGCGGGACGCCGACGACGCGGCGGCCACCGCGAGGGCCGGATGCGTACGCCGGATCCGTACGCCGGATCCGCAGCGCCCGGGACGACGGGCGGGTCTTCCTCGCCGGCGACCGTGCGCACATGCACGCGCCGGCCGGCGGGCAGGGCCCGAACACCGGCGTCCGGCACGACCCCCGCCGCCAGGTCCTTGACGAGCCACTCCCGCCGGTGGGCCGAGACCGCCCGGACCCCGGGCACGGCCGCCCTGGCCGGGGGCGGAGCCCGCGGTTGCCGTGGCGGGCCGGCGCGGGCCCGGCCCGCTGATCGGCTCCGCGTGCGCTCGTACGGTCCGGCCGGTAGCGTCGAGGACGAGCGTTCCGCTTTGAGGGGTGGCCGGCGGATCAGGGCCGGACCGTCCCGGTCGGCCGGACACCCCTGACCGCCGCGGCCCGGCCCGGCGGGTCCGCCGCGATGTCGGCAGAGGAACGAAGCCCATGCCCAAGCACAGCATCCACGCGGTGACCGCCACGGCCGCTCTGGTCTGCCTGACCGCGGCGGGCCCCACCCCCGGCACCCCGACGCCCGGGACGCCCGCACCCGGCGCGACCACCACCGCCCCGCCCGCAGCCCGCTTCGTGCCCGGACCCTGCCCGGAGCCGCCCGAACCCATCGAGGCGCTGGACGGCGCACGCTGCGGCCGTCTCGAAGTCCCCGAGAACCGCTCCCGCCCCGGCGGGCGGACCATCAAGCTGTCCGTCGCGGTCATCGCGGCCCTCGACCCGGCGAAGCCCGCACGGGAACCGGTGGTGTTCATGGCGGGCGGCCCCGGCGCCGACACCTTCGACGACATCCCCTTCCTCGTCGATTCCGGCCTGAACAAGGACCGCGAGCTGATCATCATGGCCCAGCGCGGCAACCTCTACGACGAGCCGAACCTCGCCTGCCCGGAGATCGACCGGTTCAACGAGCGGGCCGTGGGCCTCGGCTACGACTCCGACGAGGCCGAACAGCTCATGCTGAAAGCGGTCGAGGACTGCCGCGGCCGACTGACGGCCGCGGGCGTGGACCTGAACGCCTACAACACCACTGAGAACGCGGCGGACTTCGCCGACCTGCGCAAGGCGCTGAACATCCGGCAGTGGAACGTCTACGGCTACTCCTACGGCAGCAACCTGGCCCTCACGTACCTGCGCCTGCACCCCGAAGGCATCCGCGCCTTCGCGATCGACTCCATCACGCCTCCCCAGCACGTGACCCTGCCGTGGACCTGGGCCAGCACGGCCGAGGGGATCGACAACATCATCGAGGCCTGCGCGGCGCAGCCCGCCTGCAAGAACCGCTACCCGGACTTCCGCCGGACCCTGACGGAACAGGTGCGCAGGCTGGAGGCCCGGCCCCTGACCCTGGACGTCGCACCGCCCGGCGGGGGCAAGCCCGTCGAGGTCGTCCTCGACGGCGGCGCGCTGCTGAACCTGATCGTCGCCTTCACCCCCCGGCCCGAGGACCTTCCGGCGGCGCTCGACGAGCTCAGCCGGGGAAACCCGGAGCGCTTCGCGAAGGCCCGCGCGGCCGGATCGGTGCAGAAGACCGGCGAGTTCGCGCACGGCCTGACCCAGTCGGTGGTGTGCGGCGAGTGGGCACCGGGATACACGCGGACCGACGTGCTGAACGCCGGACGCAAGGTCTACCCCGCGTGGCCGGACACCGTCCTGGCCGAGGTGCCGCAACTCCCCTTCCAGTACCCGGCGTGCGCGATCTGGCACGTCCAGGACCGCGCGGCCGCCCAGCGACTGCCGACCGTCAGCTCTGTCCCGGCGCTCGTCGTCTCGGGCACGTTCGACGCCAAGACCGGGGCGAGCTGGGCGAAGGACGTGGCCCGCAACCTGTCCCGCTCGACCTCCGTACTGTTCCCCGGCATCGGCCACTGGGTGGTCCCGCAGTCGCCGTGCGCGCAGAGCGTACTGGCCTCCTTCTTCGCCCGCCCGACCGCGCCCGACACCCGCTGCGTGGACGACGTCGAGCCCAAACCGTTCACGATCATCCCCGAATGACCGGGAGGGCAGATGACCTTCGCCCGTGCGCCCCGCCGACACCACCGCGCAGGAAGACTCCTGGCCCCGTCAACGGCCGGCGCGGCGGCCGCCCTCCTCGTCGCCGGGCTGCTCTCGGCGTCCGCCTCCGCGCAGCCCCCCACCACCACCGACCCCACCCCGGGAGCGCCGATCGGCACGGTCGCCCGCACCGCGGGCGACGCCACCTACGCGCCGGGTCCCTGCCCGAGGACACCGGAACCGATCGAGGCACTCGACGGCGCCCGCTGCGGAACGCTCACCGTGCCCGAGAACCGCGGGAAGCCGGGTGGCCGCACGATCGAACTCGGCGTCGCGATCGTGCCCGCGGCCGGGGGCACGCCCAAGGCCGACCCGATCGTCTGGCTCGCCGGCGGACCCGGGGACGACGCGGTGGGGGAGGCGCAGATGGCGATCGACGGCGGCCTGAACCGCGACCGCGACGTCATCTTCATGTCCCAGCGCGGCACCTACTCGGCGCAGCCGAACGTCCTCTGCCCCGACATCGACGAGTTCAACGCCCGCGCCGTCGGCCTCGTCCAAGGCGACCCCGCCACCGAGCGCCTGCACGTCGAGGCCACCAGGGCCTGCCGCGACAAGCTCGCGGCCGACGGGATCGACCTCAGCGCCTACAACGACATCCAGAGCGCCGCCGACTACGAGGACCTGCGCAAGACGCTGGGCATCGCCCGGTGGAACCTCTACGGCATCTCCTACGGCACCCACCTGGCCCTGGCCTACATGCGCCTGCACCCCGAAGGGCTGCGCTCCGTGGGCCTCGACGGCATCCTGCCGCCGTCCAGGGCCGGCTCGGCGGCGACCTGGAGCAGCGCCCGGCAGGGCTTCGACGGCCTCTTCCAGGCCTGCGCCCAGCAGCCCGCCTGCAACGAGCGCTACCCGAACCTCTCGGCCACCTTCGACGAGCTCGTCCGCCGGCTGGAAGCCGAGCCGGTCACCACCACCGTCACCCTCCCCGGCAGCGACAAGCCCGTGAAGGTCGTGCTCGACGGCGGAGCCCTGGTGAACTGGATGACCTCGGCCACCCACGTGGCACCCCAGGTGCCCGCCGCCCTCGACGAGCTGGCGCACGGCAGGCCGCAGCGCATCGCCCGGCAGTGGGCGGGCGGCAAGCTCAGCCCCCAGGCCATGGGCAGGGTCGCGCACGGCCTCGTCTACGGCGTCTTCTGCAGCGAGTGGACCCCGTACGAGAGCGAGCAGGCGGCACTGCGGGGCGGACAGGCGACGTTCCCGTCCTTCCCCCGCTCGGTGCAGGCGCAGGCCCCGCAGCTGACCTTCCTCCACCCGGACTGCGACGTCTGGGACGTCCCCCCGGCGCCGCCCTCCATCCGGGACGCCACACGCGGCGACATCCCCACCCTCGCCCTGTCCGGCGGCTTCGACTCCCAGACCGGCGCGGACAACGGCCCGTACGTCGCCCGTACGCTGACCGACGCCAAGGTCGTCACGGTCCCCTACGAGCCGCACGTGGTGTTCGCGACGTCAAAGTGCGCCCAGGACATCACCGCCTCCTTCTTCGACAACCCGGACGCACCGGACACCGCCTGTCTGAAGACCCTGAAAGCCCCCGCGTTCGAGATCACTCCCTCACCGGCCCCCGCATCGCCGTCCTGAACGCCGTCATGACCGGCGCCCGGGTGACGCCCGGGCGCCGGCTGCCGCACCGCTCAGTCGTGGCCGCCTCCGTTGCGCACCGGTGCGACCGGACGCCACGGCGCGAAGGCACTCGCCCCGCGCGGCAGGATCCCCGCCAGCTCGGGGCAGTGCCGCAGGACGACGGTGGTCATGCCGTTGCGTTCGATCCAGTCCATGCCGAGGGGCGTGTAGACCTCCGGCCGGAAGTCGACGGTGAGGAAGCGGTCGCTCTGCAGGCGCCGGCTGGCCATCAGGATGAACACGCGGAAGGCGGTGTCGCTGAAGCCGAAGCCCGCGGGCGGATTCTCGGCGAACAGCCCCACCATCGTGTCGATGTCGTCCACCGAGCGGTATACGTCGCGCAGCCGGGCGACCGTCTCCGGATCGGTGGACAGGTCCTCGAACCGCCGGATCCGCGGCTTGTGCAGTCCGGCCCGGAAGTCGTTGTAGCGCGGGACACCGCGGCGCCGGGTGCGCACCAGGTCGACCACGGAGAGGTCGATCACCTCCCCGTCCCGCTCGAACGCCTGCAGGGTGCGGGGGAAGTTGTGCAGGGTGATCGCGCCCGGGTGCGCGATGCCCAGCGAGTACAGGGTGTTCACCAGCCCCGTCTTGCGGATGAGCGGCTCCGTGGCGGCGCCCTGGAGAGCGGTGAAGTCCAGGCTGTCGAGCCTGCGCCCGAACCGGTGGTCGACGAGCTCGTAGTCGTCCGGCATCAGCGGATGCATCCGGTAGACGGTGACGAACTCCTCCGTGAGGGAGTACGGGGCTCCGTGGTGGTCGGGCAGGGTCTTCGGGATGCCCTGCCGCCCGTTCGTCTCCAGCAGCCAGACGCCCAGCTGGTCGAGCCACTTCTTCGGCGGCCCCTGCCAGTTGGTCCTCATGCCGACGTCGAGCGTCTCGGTGGCGAGGATCGCCGGCGTCCACTCGACCGTGTGGATCTTCGCGATCAGGGCCGACACGACGAGGCGGGCCGTGTGGTAGATCCGGTCCTCGTCCATGCGCGGATACTCGTGCCGCAGGGCTTCGCACACCGTGTTGTGCTCCCGGGCGAAGAGGGTGTGCATCGCGCTGAGGCCCAGCCACCAGTTGTCGGTGAACCCGGTGAGCGGGGAGCCGTTCGAGCCGCCCGGCAGATGACCGTCCTCCAGCCGCAGACCGGCGCCGCCGTCGGGCTCGCGCAGCGACATCGCTGTGGCCCGGTCACCGCCGTACACCTCCGAGCCGTCCCACCAGTGCGACACGTCGCTCGCGAACACGATCGGCGGCCGGCCGTCACCGGGCGTCGCCACCGCTTCGTCCTCACCGAAGCGCATCACCGCCTCCCGCCGCCCGCCCGGCGTGTTCCGCCAGGTCTCGCCGGGCGGCATAGCAACCTCGACGCTCCGGGTGGAGACCGGGAACCTCCTGTGCTTGACCCAGTCGTGCACCTGGAACTGGATCCACGCGGCGGCGAGGATGTTCAGGGACGTCGCGGGGATGAACCGCTCACGCCGCAGCAGTTCCCGGCTCACCGTGACCGGATGGGGCGAGTCGAACCGGTCCGGGCGGTAGACGGGCGGCATGGTGCGGCCGAACGTGGCCCCGACAGCACCCATCCGCGGCGCCGACAGGTCGTTGTACGAGCCGTCGTAGCTGCGCCTGACCAGCAGTTCCTCGTCGGGCGGCGCCGGCACCGGACCGGCCTCGGGCAGAGCCTGCCGGGGCTCGGTGTCGATGAGGTTGTGCCGTCGCAGCGTCTGCCGGAAGGCCATCAGGTTGAGCAGGCCCAGCGGCGTGGGCAGCCGGTGCCACGGGACGAAGCGGTTGACCGCGCGGAAACCCGCCCGCAGTGGTGCCCCGAGCAGGGTGTTGCGCCGCGGCTCGACCGTCACGAAACGCCGGCCCAGACGGTGGGCGCTGGAAGCCTCGTACGCGGCCTTGCGGGCCCGGTTGAGGTTGCCCAGGGGACGGAAGTCCCCCGAGGTGTGCCACGGGTTGAACGCCAGCAGATCCACCCGCGCGGCGCTCGCCCGGGCCTCGGCGGTGTCGACGTCCTGGCGCGGGACGGTCAGCGTCGCCACCGGTACGACGGGCGCGACAGCCTCGTGCCACTCGGCCGCCCCGTCCTCGATCGGCGTGCGCCGGGCGTCCACGTACCGTTGCACGCACAGTTCGAGGACGACGTCCCCCCGGCGCAGCCGCTGGGCCAGCTCGCGCCACAGGTGATCCGGATCGGTGCCCGACGCCGCCGGAGCCGGCGGGGCACCCGCGGCGGGCCGCAGCTGGTAGCGCACCGGTCCGCGGTCGCCCCACAGGATCGCGCCCCGGCTCCAGTACGTCTCCAGGGCCAGGCTGTGCACGGTGCGCCGGGTTCCCGCGACGACGTTGCGCCGCATCCGGGTGGCCGCGGGCCGGCCGACCATCAGCGGCAGCGCGACGAACAGGGCGAACCCCTGCCGCAGCCGCGAGTCGGCACCGGCCATGGCCTTGGCGAAGGCGACGAACTCACCCGCGTCGCGGGCGTGGGACACCGGGAAGCTCGTCATCAGCAGATCGTGGACCTCTCCCGGGCCCACCTCGACGCGCAGCGCCGCCCCGCGCAGATCGGGCGCGAAGTCGGGCCGGCGCACCCCGCTCGCGTTGGAGAGCCGGACCGTGACCGGATACTCGGCCCCCGGCACCGCGAACCCGGTCCGCAGAACCTCCGGAAGGTCCTCGTGGAAGCGCAGCCGGGCGTTCTCCACACCGAGGACCGCCTTGGCGTGGAAGGCCCGGTCGACCGTCGCGGCGCCGCTGCGCTTCTTCACCTTCAGCTGCACCCGCATCAGCTCGCGCGCCAGCCGTTCGAAGAGCAGCCGCTCCGCCTCCGGGCTGCCGCCGGCGTAGCGCTCGTACTGTTCGACCTCGTCCATTCGAGCCTCTTCCCGGAGGGGGTTCCCGTGCACTCCTCCCGACGCTGCACCAGCCCCGAGCCGCTGTCGTGCGGAGCGGAGCAGACAGGCGAACGCCCAGGTGAAAGGCGGGTTATGGGGCACCACGGTGCAACTGCGCCCGCCCACCTGTCCGGCGCAGCGCCCCGGAAATCCCCGCGTCGGAGCATCGCCCCAGGAAGCCGGTCCCGCGGTGGCGGTCCGCTCCGCCCGGTTGGAGTCGTGACCGGACCCGTTGTTGTTGCGGCACCGGCAGCGTGTGCGCCTCCTGGAAGGCGTCGGAAGACCCACGGCCACAGGAACGGTGAGGGACGTGCTCCCATCCAACGAATCCCCCGAAGAGCAGGAACAGCAGACCGCGGCAGCGCGGCGGTACCGAGAGGCGTCCGCGGAACGGAAGGAGATCGAGAAGCAGCTGGCGGCGGGCGTGCGCTACCCGGACACCCCGGAGCGGATCGCCCGCCGGGCCAACCGGCTGCTCGAACGGGGCGGGGCGCCTCCGACGGCGGTCGTGGGCAGTGTCCACGCGGAGGCGCTGGACATGCCCGAGACCCTGGAGCGGGTCATCGGCCTCACCAAGGACCTCCAGCCGTGGAGCTTCCTGCCCCGAGGTGCCCGCGCGGCCGCCACCGTCGCCCGGATCTCGATCCTCCGGGACGGCCTCGAACGGCCCCACGGAACCGGCTTCATGGTCTCCCCCCGGCTGATGCTCACCAACCACCACGTGCTGCCGGACGCGGCGACGGCACGGCGCTGCTTCCTGGAGTTCAACGCCCAGGTCACCATCGACAACGCGTCCGACACCGCGATCCGGTTCGCGTTCGACCCCGACACGTTCTTCGCGGCGGACCGCCATCTCGACTACGCGCTGGTGGCCGTCACCCCCGCCTCCGACGGCAGCCTCGCCGGCGAGCGGTTCGGATGGAACCGGCTGAGCGTCCAGCAGGGCAAACTGGTCCAGAACGAACCGGTGAACGTCATCGGCCATCCGATGGGCAGACTGAAGGAGATCGCGCTGCGCGACAACGCCCTCGTGCAGCGGCTGGAGCACTTCCTCCACTACCGGACCGACACCGAGCCCGGCAATTCCGGGTCCCCGGTCTACAACGACCAGTGGGAGGTGGTGGCGCTGCACCACATGGGCGTGCCGAACACGGACGCCCAGGGCCGCATCCTGCGCAGGGACGGCCAGCTCTGGCGCAGAGGCGTCGACAGCGACGACACCGTCGACTACGTCTCGAACGAGGGCGCCCGCATCAGCTCGATCCTCAAGCACCTCGCCACGCTGCCGCTGGACCCCGGGCGGCGTGCACTGCTGGCGGAGCTGGGCCCCGAGTCAGGGCTCCGAGAGGGGGTCTCCGTCGGCCCGGTGGAGACACCGGTCGCACCGGCCGGTCCCGTACCGACCGCCGTCCCGGTCGCGCCGACCGTCCCCGTCGCGCCGACCGTCCCCGTCGCCCCGGCCCCCGTACCCGCTCCCGCCCCGCAGGAGGCGGCGACGGCCTCCGCGCCCAGCGCCACCCGCGGCCTGAAGGGCGCGCCGAACTCCCTCTGGGGCGGAGGCCGACGGCACCTGGTGTTCCTGCACGGCCGGAGCCAGCAGGGCAAGGACCCCGAGCTGCTCCGCCGCGGCTGGACGGGGGGACTCAACCACGGCCTCACCCGCGCCGGGCTCCGCACCGTCGACCCGGAGCACGTCTGGTTCCCGTTCTACGGCGACCGGATCGTCGAAGTCATCGGGCAGCACGAGGCGCTTTTGTCCTCCTACGCCGACGCCCCCGCCGCGGCGGCGCTCGAAGCCTTCGCCGCCCGGTCGGCGGAGGGGACGTACGAGCAGCTCGTCATGGAGGCGGCGGTCACGGCCGGCATGCCGCCGAACGGACAGGACGCCACCGAGAACCTCGGCAGCGCGGTCATCGGATCACTCCAGGGCGCCCTGAGCTGGCTGGCGGCCAAGTCCGACGTGGACGCGCTGGCCATCGCGACGATCTTCCGCGACGTGGACGCCTACCTCGGCGACCCGACGGTCCGCAAGGAAGTCCTGGACCGCGTCTTCGAAGAGATCCCGCACGAGGGCGAACTCGTCCTGGTGACCCACAGCCTCGGCACGGTGGTCGGCATGGACCTCGTCGCCAACCGGCTCCGCCCGGGCATGAAGGTCACCCTCCTCGTCACCGCGGGCAGCCCCCTGGGCATGAACGCGGTCACCAGCAGGCTCGCCCCGCCCGGAACCGTCCGCCCCGATAGCGTCACCGAGTGGGTCAACGCCTGGTGTCCGACCGACGCGGTGGCCATCGGCTGTCCGCTGGAGCGCGTCTGGGGCAAGCTGACCGAGGAACACGCCGTCGTGAACGCGAGCGACCGGGCCCACAGCATCGAGGAGTACCTCGCCCACCCCGAGGTCGCCAAGGCGATCGACCGGTTCCTCACCCAACCCGCCGGCTGACCTCCGGCGGACGGCAGGAGACGGGACGGGGACGGGGCGGGACGGGGCGGGGCGGTACCGCCCCCGCCGCGCCGGGTCAGGAACTGACGGGCACCCGCGCAGCGTGGTCCCCGGCCCGCGCCCCGGTACCGGCTGCCGAGGCGGACGTCGACAGCCCCGGGAACCGAGCCGCCGACCCGCAGCCCCGTGCGCGACCGGGAGCCGTCGGGCCCGTGGCGCCGGGCGATGCGTACGCCGAGTCCGCGGCGGCCGCGAGCCTCGGTTCCGCCGAGGTGCGCTTCGACGCGTGGCGGGATCCCGCAGGCCGGGGGAGTGCCGGGCGACCGGCCGTGGTGCTCCCGGGCCTGGTCGCGCAGGTCGCGGCCGTCCGGTGGCCGCACGAGCTGGGCACCCGGGAACCCGGAACCACCCACGATCACAACGGTCATGAGGGCGCGGCGCAGACCGGCGGGCCTTCTCAGACCACGGAGAGCAGGTCCACCACGAAGACGAGGGTGGAACCCGGCGGGATCAACGGCGAGGGGGACTGCTTGCCGTAGCCGAGGCGAGGGGGAACGACGATCTCGCGTCGGCCGCCGACCTTCATCCCCCGGATGCCCCGGTCCCAGCCCTTGATGACCCTGCCGCCGCCCACGGCGAACTTGAACGGCTCGCCCCGGTCCCAGGAGGCGTCGAACTCCCGCCCGGACGCGAAGGTGACCCCGACGTAGTGGACCCGGACGACCCTGCCCGGCCTCGCCTCGGGCCCGTCCCCCACGACGAGGTCCCGGACCGTCAGCTCCTCCGGAGCGTCCCCCTCCGGACGCTCGATCACGGGCCTCGTCGGTTCACTCATCGCAGCCTCATCACTCTCCGCCGGAATCCATCGACCATGCGGTGGACGGTCACGCCTCCCGGAACGCCGGTCGACCGTAGTACATCAAACCCCACCGCACGGCAGGCCGCGCCCCGGGCCGGGTGATGCTTGCGCCCTTGTACGCCCTTGTAGGCCCTTGTACGGACGAGCCCCCGGGCCGGTCCGGCGGCTTGGTGTCGGCCTGCCCCGGAAGCCGTGTCCCGGCCGTTCCGGGTCCGCAAAATGGTTTGAGCCCGGGTGCCGGTACCGACAGGATCGGAGAAGACCGATGAGTTCCTCCCGACGCCGCAGTCTGTCAGTGTGACCGCCACGCGCGGAGGACACTCACAAGACGGAAGGCATCATGGCCGCACCACACGAAACACCCGCCCTCTCGCCGGACCGCGTCACCGCCGTGCTGCGGATTCTCGTGCTGTCCACGTTCGTCGTCCTCCTCAACGAGACGATCATGGTCAACGCGATCCCGCGGCTCATGCGCGAGTTCGACGTCACCGCAGCCGCCGCAGGGTGGCTGTCGACGGCGTTCATGCTCACCATGGCCGTCGTCATCCCGGTCACCGGGTGGTTCCTCCAGCGCGTGACGACCCGGACCGCCTTCGGTCTGGCCATGGCCCTGTTCCTCGCCGGCACGGTTCTGGCCGCCGCCGCGCCCGCTTTCCCCGTACTGCTGGCCGCCCGCGTCATCCAGGCCAGCGGCACCGCCGTCATGATGCCGCTGCTCATGACCACGCTGATGACCCTCGTGCCCCCGAGCGACCGCGGCCGTGTCATGGGCAACATCACCCTCGTCATCTCCGTCGCACCCGCCCTCGGGCCCGCCGTCTCCGGCGTGCTGCTGCAACTGGGGTCATGGCGCCTGCTGTTCCTCGCCGTGATTCCCGTCGCCGGAGCCATGGCCGTATTCGGTCGGCGTGAGCTGATCAACATCGGCGAGCCGAAGGCCGCCCCGATCGACTGGTTGTCCGTCCCCCTGGCGGCAACGGGCTTCGGCGCCCTGGTCTACGGCCTGAGCGGGCTCGGTGCCGAGAACGCGGCCCGGGCCGCCGTGCCCCCGGTGCCCGTCACCCTGGCCGGCGCCGTGCTCGTAGGACTGTTCGTATGGCGACAGCTGGCACTGCAGCGCTCCTCCACCCCGCTGCTGGACCTGCGGGCACTGGCGTTTCGTCACTTCTCCATGGCGCTGGGCCTGATGTGCCTGTCCTTCATGGCCCTCATGGGGGCGTTCATCCTGCTGCCGATGTACCTGCAGGAGGTGTGCGGCCTGACCTCACTGCAGACCGGGCTGCTCCTCATCCCGGGCGGCCTGACCATGGGCCTGCTCGGACCGCAGGTCGGCAAACTGTACGACCGGCTCGGCGCCCCACGCCTGGTCGTACCCGGAGCCGCACTCACGGCGCTCTGCCTCGCGCTGTTCGCCCTCACGGGCGAAGGGACCTCGCCGTGGCTGGTGCTCGCCCTCCACGTGGCCCTGAGCGCGGGCATGGCGTTCGTCTTCACCCCCGTCTTCACCTCCGGTCTGTCCGTACTGCCGCCGCACCTCTATCCCCACGGCTCCGCCATCCTGGGCTCGCTCCAGCAGGTCGCCGCCGCAGCGGGCACGGCCCTCGTCATCAGCGTCATGTCGGGCCACGCCGCCACCGCGGCGGCCGAGGGCGCCGACACCACCGGCGCCCTCGCCGCGGGCATCCGGTGGGGATTCGGCGTCGGCGCCGTGATCGGCGCCCTGGCCGTGGTGGTCGCTCTGCTGATCCGTACTCCGCCCGCACCACAACAGCCTGCTGTGCCCGAGGCCCGGGACGAAGGCGGCGCCGAACCGAACAAGACCGCCCACACCCCCACCTGACGCCGCCGCGGCGAGCGCCGGGCCGATCATCCGGGAACTCCCAGGAGTCCGCCAGGGATGAGACGCCCGGTCCCGGCCGGTCCGTCCGGCTCCTTCTTGCACATATATTGCAGTTGCAGACTATGCGCATAAGGAGTGGGTGCTGTGGCGGGACCGGTGGTGCTGGGGATCGAGTCGTCGTGCGACGAGACCGGTGCGGGCATCGTGCAGGACGGGAAGCTGCTGGCCCACGTGGTGGCGTCGAGCATGGACGAGCACGCCCGGTTCGGTGGCGTGGTCCCCGAGATCGCGGCCCGCGCCCACCTGCACGCCTTCAATCCGGTGGTCCGGCAGGCCCTCGACCGGGCCGGACTGCGGATCGGTCAGCTCGACGCCGTCGCCGTCACCACCGGCCCCGGACTGTCCGGTGCCCTCCAGGTCGGCCTGGCGGGCGCGAAGACCCTGGCCTACACGGCCGGGGTGCCGCTGTACGGCGTCCACCACCTCGCCGGGCACGTGGCCGCCGACACCCTGGAGCACGGGCCGCTGCCCGAGCCGTGCGTGGTGCTGATCGTCTCCGGCGGCCACACCTCCCTCCTCCTCGTCCGGGACCTCGTACGCGAGCCGATCCTGCACCTGGGGGACACCCTCGACGACGCTGCCGGCGAGTGCTTCGACAAGGTCGCACGCATCCTCGGCCTCCCCTACCCGGGCGGCCCGGCCATCGACAGGGCCGCACGGGAGGGGAATCCGCAGGCCGTTGCCTTCCCCCGCCCGCTCACCCGGCCCGGCGACGACCCGTACGCCTTCTCCTTCTCCGGCCTCAAGACCGCCGCCGCCCGCTGGGTCGAACAGCACCGTCGGCGTGGCGAGGAGGTGCCGGTGGTCGACGGAGCCGCCGCCCTCCAGGAGGCCGTGGCCGATGTCCTGACCCGCAAGGCCATGGCGGCCTGCACGGCGTACGACGTGAGGACGCTGGTCGTGGTCGGCGGAGTGGCCGCCAACTCCCGCGTCCGCGCCCTCGCGGAGAAGCGGTGCGCCTCGGCCGGAATCGAGCTGCGGGTTCCGCCGATGACCTTGTGCACGGACAACGGGGCGATGATCGCCGCCGTCGGCGACCTGCTCGTCCGCTCGGGCGCCGAGCCGGCCCCGCTGGACGTGTCGATCGACCCGTCCGCCCCCCTCGAGTACGCGTCCCTGACCCCACTCGCACGCCCCGCCGTCCGGGCGGCCTGATGCCACTGCGCGTCCAACGCCCGTCCGCCCCCGCGGTACTCGGGCACACGGGCGCGGGTCCTCCGCGCCCGGGGCGACAGATCCGGCGTCACCGGGCCGACGAGCCGCGTGCTCCGCGCACCGAAGCGCGGCCATCGCGACAAGGGCCCCTCCCCGTACCGGGAAGGGGCTCACAGCGGCTCCACGGGGCGATCGCTTCCGTTGCCGGCCACCACGGTCCGACCGGAGGCCGGCTTCCGTCAGATCACTGCGCCGACAGGCGCGGCGTACGCGCAGGCTCGGTGCGGCGGCTGCCGGTGCTCTCGAAGGCGGCGGCCAGGGTCAGCAGGGCGTTGTCGTCGTAGGCGCGGCCCGCGAACGTCAGGCCGACGGGCATGCCGGTGTCGGTCATGGTGCCCATCGGCACGGTGACGGTCGGGATACCGAGGTGGCGGGGGACCAGGTTGCCGTTGGCGACCCAGACGCCGTTGCGCCAGCCGAGTTCGGCGGACGCCTCGTCGACGTCCATGTCGGCCGGGCCGACGTCGGCGACCGCGGGGAAGACCACCGCGTCCAGGCCCAGCCCGTCCATCCACAGCTCCAGGTCGACCCGGCGCGTCTCCTCCAGGCCGCGCAGTCCCTGTTCGAGGTGCGGCATGTCGGTGAGGGAGGCGTACGGGCGCTCGCGCACGAAGCGCGGGTAGTCGCCGATCGTGTCGTCGAAGCCGTCGTAGCGGTCGGGCAGCTCGCCCTCCTGCTTGGGCCAGATGAGGGTGCCGTCGACCCCGGCCAGGGTGGAAAGCGCCGGGTCGCCGTTGGCCTGCAGGAAGTCGTCCCAGGCCCAGGCGGACAGGTCCTCGATCTCGAAGGTGAGGTACTCCCGGCCGACCAGTCCGCGGGTGAGTAGCGAGGGCGCTCCGGGGCGGTCGGACTCGTAGTTCGACACCACGGGGAAGTCGACCTCGACGACCTCGGCGCCGGCGGCCTCCAGGTCGCGGCGTGCGGCTTCCCACAAGGCGATCACCGAGGGGCGCGTGTCGATGCGCTGCCCGGTCTGGCCGCCGATGCCGCCGTCGGGGTTCGTTCCGGCAACGGGGTCGGCGTTGATGTACATCCGGGGCACGCCGAAGCGCTTCCCGGCGAGCGCGTCGGCTGCGGCCCCGGCGCCGGTGGGGGCGAGGGCGGGGTAGGAGGCGGGGCGTACCCGGGAAGCGGGGGGCAGCGCCACCCACGGCTGGGCGCGCCACAGGTCACCGCGCGTCCGCGGGTCGTCGGCGACGATGACGTCGAGGAGTTCGAGCAGGTCGGCCATGGTGCGGGTGTGCGGGACGACGACGTCCATGGTCGGTACGAGCGGCCAGTTGCCGCGGACCGAGATCACACCGCGGCTGGGGGTGTAGGCGCACAGCGCGTTGTTCGAGGCGGGCGCGCGGCCCGAGGACCAGGTCTCCTCCCCGAGGCCGAACGCTCCGAAGGAAGCCGCCGTCGCCGTGCCGGAGCCGTTGGAGGAGCCCGAGCCGTAGGCGCTGGTCAGCCAGTCCGCGCTGTACGGGCTCTCCGCGCGGCCGTACAGGCCGCGCTGCATGCCCCCGTTCGCCATCGGCGGCATGTTGGTCAGGCCGATGAGGACGGCCCCGCCCGCCCGCAGCCGCTCGATGGCGAAGGCGTCGCGCTGGGCGACGAGGTGCTCGAACGCGGGGGAGCCGGACGCGGCCGTCAGGCCCTTCGCGAGGTAGCTGTCCTTCGCGGTGTACGGGATTCCGTCCAGCGGGCCGAGCGTCTCGCCCCGGGCGCGGCGCGCGTCGGAGGCCTCCGCTTCCGCGCGGGCCTCCGGGTTCATCACGACCATCGCGTTGAGGGCGGTGGCCGTACCGGGCCGGTCGTAGGCGTGGATCCGCGCGAGGTAGGCGTCGAGCAGCCCGACCGCCGTGGTCTCGCCCTTCTCCAGCGCGGTGCGCAGGTCGGCGATGCAGGTCTCCACGACATCGAATGCGCGCGTCATGAGGGTGTCTCCCGGGTGGTGGGTCGTACAGGCGGGCCGCCGGCCGTCGGGGCGACCGCGTACAGCCGGTCGTCACACTCCCCATCGCTCTGACTAGATTTTCAGTCTAGATTAAAGGTCTGGATTCCCGGAATCTAGACTTGGAGCCTGGATTTCCGGAAGTGAAAGTGAGCTCATGCCGACGTCAGAGACCGGGCCCGCGCTGCCCGACCGTCCCCTCCCACCGGAAGGCGCGATCGGGCCGGCCGACGTCCGGGCCGCCGCGCGGGTCCCGGTCGACAGGAAGCGTCAGCCCAGTGGGGACGAGGCGCGGGGGCGGGCGATGCGCGCGGCCATCAGTGTCATCGCGGAGAAGGGCGCGGCGGCCCTGCGGATGTCGGACATCGCCGCGCGGGCCGGTATGAGCACCGGACACATCCTCTACCACTTCGGCAAGAAGGACCGGCTCCTCCTTGAGGTCCTGGCGTGGAGCCAGGCGGACCTCTGGACCCGCTTTCAGCAGGCCGCCGACCGGGCCGCGTCGCCCGCCGAGAAGCTGGACCTCTTCGTCAGCCACTACCTGCCCCGCCACCAGGGCGACGAACGCTATGCGCTCTGGACGCAGGTACTGGCCCAGCGCCACGACGAGGCGGGCCGGCGCATCCTCACCGAGCTGCTGGACGGCTGGGACGAGCGCCTGGAAGCCATCCTCCGCGAGGGCCGGGACCTGGGGCACTTCGCCGACGTGGACGTTCCGGAGTTCACCGTCCGGGCCGTGGCGATGCTGAGCGGGATCTCCGAGGACGTGATGTTCGGACGGTCCCGCTGGCAGCACACCTCCCCGCACGCGTTCGCCATGGCCGCCCTCGAACGCGAGCTGCGTCCCACCGGCCGGGCATGACACCGCGCGGGGCCGCCGCCGCTACGCCTGCCGGTGCCGGAGCGACAGGTCGGGACCCGGGGCCGGTTCCGGCGAAGCGGAGTCTGCCCCGGACGGCCGGGACGACCGGGGCGACCGAGGCGGCGACCGCGCGTGCGTGATCCGCGGGTCAGGCCTTCTTGACCACGCTCGACTTGAGCTGCATGGCCCCGAAACCCTCGATGCGGCAGTCGATGTCGTGGCCGTCGACGCCGTCGATCAGGCGGATGTTGCGGACCTTGGTGCCCGCTTTGATGCCCGAGGGGCTGCCCTTGACCTTGAGCGCCTTGACGACGGTCACGCTGTCGCCGTCGCTCAGCACGTTGCCGACGGCGTCCTTGACCACCCGCTCCGCGGGCCCACCGGCGTCGCCGTCGGCACTCGCGGCGGGTACCCATTCGTGGCCGCACTCCGGGCAGACCATCAGGGCGTTCATCTCGTAGGTGTACTCGCTGGAGCACTTCGGACACGGCGGCAGGTTGTCGCTCATTCACGCAGGTTTCTGGACGTCGGGACGCGAGAGCGCCCTGGAGCGCGACCGGCCGGCCGGCCCGCGGGCGTCACGCAGCGAAGGAGCCATAATAGCAAATTGCAAAAGTCTGCAATTTCATAGATGCTGCGTGTGCTGTGTCCGTAGGTAGCCGCGGGCACAGCACCAGACGTTCGCCCCGTTCGGGGTGGTGAGAAGGGTGCGAGACCGTGCCGGTACCGCTGTATCAGGCCAAGGCCGAGTTCTTCCGGATGCTCGGGCACCCGGTGCGGATAAGGGTCCTGGAGCTGCTGCAGGACGGGCCGATGCCGGTGCGGGACCTGCTGGCCGCGATCGAGGTCGAGCCCTCCGCCCTGTCCCAGCAGCTCGCGGTCCTGCGCCGGTCGGGGATCGTCACCTCGGCCCGTAACGGCGCGACCGTCGTCTACGAGCTGGCCGGCGGGGACGTGGCGCAGCTCATGCTGGCGGCACGGCGGATCCTGACCGAGGTCCTGACGGGACAGAGCGTGCTGCTGGAGGAACTGCGCGAGTCCGAGGGTGCGCCGTCGTGAGCGTGTACACCGCGGTGACGGCCGTGCTGGGCCGGGTCCGCTCCATCCTGCCCGCCCGGGCGGACTACGCGGTGATGGTGCGTAGCCCCCGCCGGGACCTGCTGGCCGGCCTCACCGTGGCGATCGTCGCCCTTCCCCTCGCGCTCGGGTTCGGGGTCTCCTCCGGCCTGGGCGCGGAGGCGGGGCTGGCCACCGCGGTGGTCGCGGGTGCGCTCGCCGCGCTGTTCGGCGGGTCGAACCTTCAGGTGTCCGGGCCGACCGGTGCGATGACCGTGGTCCTGGTGCCGATCGTCGCCCGGTACGGACCCGGTGGCGTCCTCACCGTGGGTCTGATGGCCGGGGTCCTTCTGATCGGTCTCGCCCTCCTGCGGGCCGGGCAGTACATGCGGTACGTGCCGGCGCCGGTGGTGGAGGGCTTCACCCTGGGGATCGCGTGCGTGATCGGTCTCCAGCAGATACCCAACGCGCTCGGGGTCGAGAAGCCCGAGGGCGAGAAGGTCCTGGTGGTGGCCTGGCGGGCGGTCGTGGAGTTCGCTGCCTTCCCGAACGGGACGGCGATCGGCCTCTCGCTGGGTGTCGCGGCGGTGATGCTGGCCGGCGCCCGGTGGAAGCCGGCCATCCCGTTCTCGATCGTCGCGGTGATCGCCGCGACCGTACTCGCGCAGCTCTTCCACCTGGACGCGGCGGCCCCCATCGGCGACCTGCCCGCCGGGCTCCCCGCACCGTCCCTCGGCTTCCTCGACCCGTCCGCGCTGGGCTCGCTGCTGGCGCCGGCGGTCGCGGTCGCGGCGCTCGCCGCGCTGGAGTCGCTGCTGTCGGCGACGGTGGCGGACGGGATGACGGTGGGGCAGCGGCACGACCCGGACAAGGAGCTGTTCGGGCAGGGCGTAGCCAACCTCGCGGCCCCGCTGTTCGGCGGCGTGCCCGCCACCGCCGCCATCGCGCGCACCGCCGTCAACGTCCGTACCGGCGCCTCCTCCCGGCTGGCCGCTCTCACCCACGCGGCGGTACTCGCCGTGATCGTGTTCGCCGCCGCCCCCCTCGTCTCGAAGATCCCGCTCGCGGCGCTGGCGGGCGTGCTGTTGGCGACGGCGATCCGCATGGTGGAGGTCGGCTCGCTGCGCGCGATGACGAAGGCGACCCGCTCCGACGCCGTCGTCCTGGTCCTGACCGCCGCCGCCACGCTGCTCCTCGACCTGGTGTACGCGGTGATCATCGGTCTGGTCGTCGCCGGAGCCCTGGCCCTGAAGGCGGTGGCGAGCCAGACGCGGATGGAACAGGTCGACTTCCGGCCCGACCTGCCCGGCGAGCACAGTGACGAGGAACACGCCCTGCTCGCCGAGCACATCGTGGCCTACCGCATCGACGGACCGCTCTTCTTCGCCGGCGCCCACCGCTTCCTCCTCGAACTCTCCGAGGTCGCCGACGTGAAGGTGGTCATCCTGCGCATGGCGCGGGTGACCACCCTCGACGCCACCGGAGCCCTCGTCCTCAAAGACGCCGTGGAGAAGCTGAACCGGCGCGGCATCGCCGTGCTGACCTCCGGTATCCGGCCCGGCCAGCGCCAGGCCCTGGACGCCGTCGGCGCACTGGAACTGCTGCGCCGCGAAGGCCGCGAGTACGCCACCACCCCGGAGGCGATCGCCGGGGCCCGCACGTATCTGGAACAGGCGGGACTGCTGCCCCGTACCCGTCACCGACCGCACCGCATCCGGAAGGCCGCACGATGACCGTCTCCGCCGAACGCCGCATGATCGAGGTCTCCGGCACCGAGGCCCTGTGGCTCCTGGAGGGCTCCGCTCAGGGCCGGCTCGTCTACGTCCAGCGGGAGGTGGCCGTCGTACGGCCCGCCGTGCACGTGATGGAGTACGGACGCCTCGTCGTCCGAGCCCCCGTGCAGGCCGCCACGATCCCCGGCCGGGCACTGCTGACCTACCAGGTCGATGAGATCCGCACCCCGGTGGGGACCGGCTGGACGGTCAGCGCCCACGGGCCGGCCGATGTCATCGCCGACCCGGACGAGGCCGCCCACTACCGGCGTACCCTGCCCGGCTGGACTCACGGCCCGCACGACACCCTGCTGCGCCTGCACCCGCAGTCCGTGTCCGGGTTCCGTCTGGCCCGTACGGTCTCGGGGGCGGGCCGGTGAGTGTCCAGGTCGAGGCGATGCCCTACCGGCACGTGCTGGATGTGCCGGCCATGGGTTCGGCCGTGCGCATTGCCCGGGAGACCACCGAGCTGGTCCTGGTGGAGTGCGGGGTGGACCTTCGCCATCCGAGCGTGGGACCGGCGCTGCTGATCGTGGCCGAGCTGGTCACCAACGCCGTCCGTCACGCCGCCGTGTCCTCACCGATGATCAACGTGACCTACGCCCACGGACCCGGAGCCTTCGCGTTCGCCGTCCACGACCGTCACCCCTACCAGCCGGCTCTGTTCGGTGCGCTCGCCGGCGCGCCGGGCAGCGGCCTGGCCATGGTGGTGGAGCTGACGACGGAGCTCGGCGGCACCGCTGTCGTGCGGGCGGATGCGGACGGGCGTGGCAAGGCCATCTGGATCACCCTTCCCCTGTGAATGCGAGGAGCTGACGATGACGATCGAATGGCGCTACACCACCCGTCAGGACCTGGGCGTGTTGTCCTTGGCCGGGTACCTCGGCGCGGACGCCACCGACCGGTTCACCGGCGCGATCGGATGGGCGCTCGCCCGGGGCACCGGCCCGGTCATTCTCGATCTGACCGGACTTCTGGGCTGGTCGGCCGGCGGGCAGGTCGCCGTCGCCCAGGCCGCCCGCCGTCTCGGCGAGAGCGGGCGACGACTCGAACTCGCCGCGATCCCCGCGGACGGCTCCCTCGTCCCCGATGCGACCTGCCCGCCCGTGCCCGTCCACTGCGACCTCGCCGCCGCTCTGGCCGCCCACGGGGCTCGCGGGACGGTCAAGCAGTGGACCACCGACGACTGGCCCACCGGGCAGTCGCCCGAGGCGCCCGCCCTCATCTGAGCCCCGCTCCGGGGAGTCGAAGGTCACGAAGGCACCCCGCCAGGACCCGCGAGTTGCAGGGATCTGCAATTGTGGAGGTCGCAAGGTGTGATGAGGGTCGAACGGATGCCCTACGAAGGAACGGTTCCGGGTGGATGAGATGGGCAGTCAGGGGAGAGGTACACAGGTGACCACGCCGCTGTACCAGCTGAAGGCGGAGTTCTTCAAAACGCTGGGGCACCCGGTGCGCATCCGCGTCCTGGAGCTCCTGTCCGAACGTGAGCACGCGGTCGGCGAGATGCTGCCCGAGGTCGGCGTGGAAGCCGCGAGCCTCTCCCAGCAGCTCGCCGTCCTGCGCAAGGCCAACCTGGTGGTCACCCGCCGGGAGGGCTCGAACGTGCACTACAGCCTGACCCATCCCCAGATCGCCGAGCTGCTGCGGGTCGCCCGCGGCATCCTCTCCGGCGTCCTGGAGGGCCAGGCCGAACTCCTGGCCGACCTCAAGGCCGGCCGCCACACCTGAACGGCGCCCCCCACGGTGCCGGCCCTGCGGGGCCCGCACCCCACATGCGGCGGCCGTCTTCCGTTAGTGCGGGTTCCACGCGCTTCTGACACCGGAAGACGGCCGCTTCCTCCCAGGCCGACCCCGCACCCCGGGCGCGCCCGGACCCCACTCCGGTCCCGGTCTCACTTCTGGGCGTGCTGCCCCAGGTAGAAGAGCAGCCAGATGCACCCGGCGAACACGTGCGTGCCGAAGATGTAGAAGAAGGCCCGCATCGCGACGCCCTTCTCCTTCCAGTTCTCGTGCTCCGCAGCCGTGTCCCTCTCGGGCAGGTTGTCCGTCATGATTCCTCTTCCTTCCTGGTTCCCGGCTCCTCGACCGTCCGGACCTCAGGCACAGGACCGGCGCCGAGGAGCTCTCCCGTCCGAAGAGGAACCGTCCACACGTGCTTGCGCACCGCGACAGCCGTCTGCCCGCTGGGGCGCCTGACCATCACCGACGCCCCCGACCCGCCGAGGGCACCCCGAGGCTCATCGGGTGTCCCCCGCACCGGTGGCCACGCCGTGATCGTGGGCCACGCGCAGCGCGTCCTCCAGCTCCTCCGCGGCCTGCGCCTCATCGAAGGCATCGCCGGCCTCCTGCGCGGCCCGCAGGCGCGCCCGCGCCACACGGACCCGCTCCAGCGCCGCTTCCTCGAACCCGGCCACCTCGCAACCCCCGTCCGTCATATCCAGAACTCCTGAATTGCATAACTCTGCAAGTCTAGCCGGTGCGGGTCCGCCCGGAAGTTCACCCGTCACGACCGACCAGGGCGCCGTACGCACCAGCCGGCTGGTCGGCCCGTAGCGTGCGCCGACCATGCCGGCGCGCCCGGCCCCGGCGCGCACGGCTGTGCTTACCACTCAAGCTCACGCGGCACCCGCCGATGCTCCCGGTGTGGTGGTCGCTTACGAAGCGGACGTCATCGATTCCGTCACGCACCTCGGTTGGAGCGTTGTCGTCACTGGTTACGTGAGGGTGGCGGCAGATGCCGACGAGGTGGACCGGTACGCGCACTTGCTGCGTCCATGGGTGGCGCACCGGATGACCAGCACCCTGCGCATCCGTCCGGATCTCGTCATCGGGTTCCGGTTGGCGGCGGACTCGGCGCGGCCCGTGCCCGCGGACAGGGGCTGATGCCGTGCCCCGGTCCTCAACCCCCGGTGGAGAGGGGAGCCCGCCAGACGAGCCTTGTACCCCCGTCATCCGGAGTCTCGTGAGTGAAGGAGCCACCCAGGCTCTGCGCCCGTTCGTCGAGGTTGAGCAGGCCGCTTCTGCGGCCTTGGGCCGGAATGCCCGTCCCGTTGTCCGAGACGGTCAGCACGATCTCGCCCTGGCCGGCCTTGAGGGTCACTCCGACCCGGGTCGCCCGTGCGTGGCGGGCGGCGTTGCTGAGCAGCTCGCCCAGCACAGCGATGACGTGGTCGGCGATCTGTGGAGGTACGTCGGTGTCGAGCAGGCCTTCCATGCTCAGGCGCGGCGGGTGACCGAGGGTGGTGGCCGCGTCGCCGACGGCACGGGCGGCGCGCGCCCGTAGACCAGGGCCGCCCTCGCGGTCCTTGGTACGCAGCCCGAAGATCGTCGACCGGATGATCTTGATCGTTTCGTCCAGGTCGTCGACCGCCCGGCCGACCCTTTCGGCGGCCCTGTCGTGCTCGACGAGCCGGGCAGCGCTCTGCAAGGTCATGCCGGTGGCGAAGAGACGCTGGATCGCCAGGTCGTGCAGGTCACGGGCGATTCGGTCGCGCTCCTCCAGCAGTGCTATCTGCTCGGCGTCCCGGCGCCGCTCAGCCAGTTCCAAGGCGAGTGCGGCCTGACCGGCGAAGGCGACGAGCGGCTCCAGCTCGCCCTCGCCGAACGCCGGCTCTCCCGCCGGGCGCGCGAGCAGCAGGACACCTCTGCTTTCGCCGCCCGCGGTGCCCAACGGGACTGCCACGGCGGGCCCCAACCCTTCCTGAACCTGGGACTCAGCGGGATAGCGCTCGTCGGCCCAGGCCTGCACCGCTGTGACGGGTTTGCCGGCCAGGTGCGCCGCTCCTGCGAGCGTGCCCGCGAAGGGGACGACGAGACCTTGCCGCTCGGCTCCGTCCGCATCGGCCGCGAACTCCACGACCAGGCCGTCGATACCCGCCACGGGCATGGCGATGTCAGCGAGGCGTGCCGCGGTGATCTCTTGTGCGCGGCGGGCGATGAGCTCCAGCACCGACGGGCGGGAGCTGCCGGACAGCAGGCTCTCGGTGATCTCCGCATTGGCCCTGAGCCACCGCTGCTGGAGCTGAGAGCCCTCGTAGAGCCGAGCGTTGTCGATCGCGACACCCGCCGCCACCGAGAGGGTGGAGATCACCGTCTCGTCCTCGGTGTCGAAGTCGATCCCGCCACGCTTGTCGGTCAGGTAGAGATTGCCGAACGCCTCGTCGCGGACCCGGATCGGCACACCGAGGAAGGTGCGCATGGGCGGGTGATGGGCCGGAAAGCCGTAGGAAGAGGAGTGCGCGCCGAGATCCGTCAGGCGCAGCGGTTCCGGGTGGTGGATGACCTCCCCGAGCAAGCCGTGGCCCGCCGGCAAGGGACCGATCTCGGCGATCTCCTCATCCGTGAGCCCCACGGTCAGGAACTGTGAGAGAGTCCGGCCGTCGGGGCCGATCACTCCCAGCGCGCCGTATTCGGCGTCGACGAGCAGCGCGGCGGCCTCCACGATCCGCCGAAGCACCTGGGCGAGATCCAGTTCCCGCCCCACCGACACCACGGCTTCCAGGAGGCTGTGCACCCGGTCCCGGGTGCCTCGCACCTCGTCGATGCGGGCTTGGAGCTCGTCCAGCAGCTCGTCCAGTCGCATCCGCGGTACCTGCGGCAACGGATCCCTCACACCCACGTGCTTTCCCTCCGACGGCTCGCTCGGTTGCCCGATCCACGGTCAGCGTATCGACACGCCCAGGCCCGATGGGCATCGTTGCGCGCGGATGCCAGCCGAGACTGACCTGACCGAAGCGCCGCGGTCTACGAGGACGAGCTGCTACGGCTCCAGGCGGAGCTGATCAAACTCCAGGAGTCGATCAAGTCGACGGATCCGTTCCCGTCCACCACGCATCCGCGATGTCCTTGCTCGCGTTCCCGTGCGGCGAGGACGAGTTTCTCGCTGTGTTCCCGGTGCGAATCGGTTACGAGCTGACTGGCGAGATCGCCGTGGACGACGACGGTGATCTTGCGGGAGAAGTCTGGCTTGGAATTCAGACGGGGGGCGCCCCGCCCCGCCGCGTTCGGTCCCGTTGGGGGGGGGGGGGGGGGGGGGGGGCGGCGGGGGCCCCCCCCCCCCCGCGGGGGCGCGCCCCACCCAGGAACAAGCGTGACATACCCCGGCTGCCGGGGGGCGGGG